>NZ_SJPT01000006.1:327193-439090 GCF_007860095.1 Novipirellula galeiformis
GCGTCAGCAGCGACGAGCCAAACGTCGTAGTCCTACTGGACGCAATATGCTTCGCGACGCGTGGCTTGCTCCTTTGACGCTCCAGCCGAGCACGCTTTCAACCGATCCACAGACACACACTGCAGGGCTTCGCAGCAGCGATCGCGGTTTTCTGAGTCTGTCTATTGGGGACTACTTGCGTCTGTTGCGCTGGACCGCTCGCCAGGGCGTCGGCGGGAAGAAAGTCCCAGCGGGGCTGGCGCGAACGCTGACCGCGCTAGGCATTGATGCGTCGATGTGGCGTGACTTGGTTTGGCACTGGAAGCAGTACTTCGGTAGGTCTTCCTGTGTGAGGCGGCCTGAGTCGATGCGAGCCGATGCGGCGCGAACGAAGCACCATTGGCATCGTGGCCAAGCGAGTGCATCGACTTGTTTCGTTTGATCGGTCGCGTGTTGTGGCAGCCGCGGACGTCACTGCTCCGGTGCATTCGTAGGCCGGCTTCGGCGTTTCGGCGACATGTCCCTTCAGTGCAAGCGGCCCGGCGGCTGTTTTTATCACCCAACGCGAGGGTCTGGCATCCGGCGTGGCTGCAAGGAATTGAGACTCAAACCAGATTGAGGCTCTATATAATGGGTGGCACCAAATGTGAAGGTGGGTGGCACCAAGTGATACACCAAGTGATAAAACTTCGAAAAGTTGATTGTCACGACCGCGCGCCCTGGCGTTGGTTTTATTGTCCCTGGTAACATCAAACGTGACTGAACTGGTATGCTGGATTCACGCATCCCGCTAGAATCCAGTACCGTGTTTTCGGAATACCCGCAGTCATTCTGGACATGCGTTTCGTTACCTTCTTCAAATTCGTTCGACAAACGGTAGGCACATGGGACTCTTCGATAAGCTTCGTGGCGAACTCATCGATATTATTGAGTGGATCGATGATTCGAACCATACGCTGGTTTGGCGTTTCCCTCGCCATAACAACGAAATCAAAAACGGCGCTCAATTGATCGTGCGTCCTGGGCAAGTTGCGGTGCTTGTTCACGATGGTGAGATCGCCGATGTCTACCCGCCGGGACATTTTGAGTTAACCACTCAGAATATGCCAATCATCACGACACTTTCCAGTTGGAAATACGGCTTCGAAAGCCCCTTCAAGGCGGAAGTCTATTTTGTTAGCACCCGACAGATCACCGATTTGAAATGGGGCACGCCCAACCCAGTCATGTTGCGTGATGCGGAGTTCGGCCCCATCCGTATACGTGGCTTTGGCACTTACTCGCTGAAGGCAGTGGAGCCAAAAGCGTTACTGCGTGAGATCGTCGGCACCGATGGCGATTTTCAATCTGACGAGATTACGGGGATTTTGCGTTCGATGATCACATCGGCGTTCTCGGACGTGATTGGTAAATTGAATATCCCCGCGTTGGATCTTGCCTCGCGTTATTCTGAAATTGCATCAGCGATTAGAACCGCTGTTGTTGAACAAATCGATGATGAATACGGTCTGGATTGTCCTCAATTAATTGTGGTTAACATCTCACTGCCCGAAGCGGTCGAAAAGGCGCTCGACACTCGCACCAGCATGGGCGTGATCGGGGATATGAATCGCTTTCAACAATATCAAATGGGACAAGCGATGACCGCGGCGGCAGAAAACCCTGGCGGCGGCGGTGCGGCGGAAGGAATGGGACTGGGCATGGGGTTTGCCATGGCCAGTCGGATGATGCCTCAAGCGGGCGGCGCCCCAGCGACCGCCGGTGCTGCTCCCACTGGGAGCGTTCCTCCTCCTCCGCCACCCTCCGCCGCATGGCATATCGCGGTCAATGGTGAAACGCGAGGGCCTTTTTCGATGCAGCAGATGGCTGCGGGGGTGAATAGCGGTGAAGTCAGGGCTGATTCGGTCGTCTGGACTGCGGGAATGGAAGGCTGGAAAGCAGCCTCCGACGTTCCTCAATTGGCTGTTCTATTCTCTGCGGCACCTCCGCCGCCACCGCCAGTTCCATAAGCATTACGTTTGAGTTGATGCTCTGCGTGATCGATTAACGCATGCACTGCTCCGTCGGGCTGAACCCGTTGATTGCCTTGCTATGAGGATCCGCACCACGTCGTTCCGCAGCACCTTACCCCGTACCCATTCGCCCCGCGACACTTTGGACCGTGACACTTTGGCCCACGAAATGAAAACCGAAGCCTCATTCCCATTGGCTCAAGCCAGCGGAGCTTTGCCGCATTCGCTTACCGCGTCAGTGGGATCGGAATGGATTGTGGATGCTTACGGATGTGAGCCCCGTGTTTTGCAGGATTTAAAGGTGATCGCACAGATTTGCGAAGACGCGGTCGCCTACCTGGGCTTGCAAGTGCTCGGTCAACCTCAACAACATGCGTTTCCCGGCCACGGGGGAGTTACGGCAATGTACATGCTTAGTGAATCGCACCTTGCATGTCATACCTATCCTGAACACCGCTTAGCCACCTTCAATCTATATTGCTGTCGTGATCGTCCGGGGTGGAATTGGCAAAAACAGCTAGAGGATCGGTTGGGATCGACTGAGGTCTTGGTTCGGCGCGTGGAGCGGGGTAACCTCGTGACACAACGTATGGCACAACGAGGCCAGGAATGAAGGTTCGCAGCGCGACGTGTCCGGCTTGCGGTGGCCCTGTTGAATTCAAAACCGGTTCCTCACTTGTTACGATTTGCGACTTTTGTCAAACCGCGGTGGCGCGGGGCGACAAAGCGGTCGCCGATTTTGGCAAAGTGGCCGATGTTGGCGAGACCAATTCGGGGCTCCGCTTGGGATTATCCGGCACGTTCAACAAGAAGCACTTCTTCATTTCCGGACGCGTTCGCTATTCGCATCCCGCGGGCGGGATCTGGGACGAATGGTATTTAGTTTTCCCTGGCGAAAAGTGGGGCTGGTTGACCGAGGCTCAAGGCAAATTCTACTTGATGTTTGAACGTCGAGTGACGAGCAAATTAAGACTGCCTGAATTCGCTTCAATTTCACTTGGCAGTAGCGTGGAGCTTGGTGACCGCGAGTTTTTCGTCCGCGAGAAAGGAACTGCAAAGGCGACCTCGGCCGAAGGCGAAATCCCCTGGGCGTTTCGTCCAGGAGATGATCACCGGTTTGTCGACCTCGATGGTGCCGCCGGGGCGTTTGCAACGCTCGAGTATGGCAAAACAACGAGTGTCTATGTTGGCAAGGAAGTCACTGTTGCGGAACTCGGAATCGACACGGGCGGAGCCGATCCGGAGAGCGAAAAACTGCGGGTCGCGGCACTTCAATTAAATTGTCCGCATTGTGCCGGGACGCTTTTGCTTCGCACTCCTGACGAAACCCAACGCGTCACGTGTCCGCATTGCCACTCACTGCTCGATGCTAGACAAGGGAAACTGTCCTATTTGCAAACGCTCAAGGCCAAGGAATTGAACCCGATTGTTCCGATTGGAACCGACGGCGTTTTTTTCAACAATCAATACACGGTCATTGGCATCATGGAGCGATTCGCACGGTACGAGGGCAAGACCTATCCGTGGACCGAGTATCTTTTACATCACCACGAACTTGGTTTTCGATGGTTGGTGGAAAACCAAAGACATTGGTCGTTTGTTGAACCCGTTTCCTACACGGGGCGGATCGGAGGGCGGCAGGTGTCTTACGATGGAAACACCTTTCGCATCTTCGATCGCGGCGTTGCCTATGTGCGTTATGTTGTCGGCGAGTTCTATTGGCGGGTAAAGGTGGGCGAAATGGTGCAAACGGCCGACTACATCGCTCCGCCGAAGATGTTGTCCATCGAAACGACGAAGATGAAATCGTCGGAGGAACGCAACGTTTCCTTGGGAACCTATCTGCGGGTCGAAGAGATTGAAGCCGCGTTTGGGATCAAGAACGTTGCTCGACCGTGGGGTGTGGGCCCGATGCAACCGGGCCCCAAGCTTGGCACCACGTTTGTGTTGACGTGGGGCAGCTTTGTGTTGTTGGTTTTTATGATCTATGCCATCAATTTCACTCGTGCCGATGGTTGGTTGACGATCTATGCAATGTTGTTTGTTTCGTTGCCACCGGCCGCGTTTCTGTTTTACGCTCATCAATTTGAAAGACAACGTTGGGCAGAAAGCGATTACAACCCGTACGCAACGGACGACTAGTGCTTTAGCGTTGCCAAGGAATGAATAAATGTTATGAGGAAAACGCTACTGATCATGTATATCTGTTTTGGGCTAAGCGTTTGTGTTTGGTATTCGATTGCAGCCGCAAAAGGCTGGCGGGCGCCAAACCTAGGTGTTTTTGACGGGATGGCTGCGGGCGGTGCGTCTGGCGGCGGTGGCTATGGCCGATCCTATGGTGGTTCCTGGGGAGGTGGAAAATAGTGTTTGGAATTGAAATGAGTACTAATTCGTTGTTGTTGATTGGCGCTGAAGCGACCGAGAGCTCGATGAGCTTGATTGGGGGACACTTGATGGCTGCGGTCGTGTTTTCGTTGGTTGGGATTCTCGTTTTCTTCGTGTCGTTACTGGCTATGGATAAACTGACTCCCTTTTCGTTGGTCCACGAAATTGTCGAAGAACATAATCAAGCCCTCGCCATCATCCTGGGCGCGATCGTGCTAGGGATTTCGGTTATTATCGCGGCCGCGATTCTAGGATAGAAATCGCTAATGAATCGCGCACCTTTGGCCCTGCTGTACCTGAACGTTCTGATCATTGCGACCTGCGGGTTGATCTACGAACTGCTCGCCGGAACGCTTGCGAGCTACTTGCTAGGAGATTCCGTCACTCAGTTTTCGTTGGTAATCGGCGTTTATTTGTCTGCACTCGGTGTCGGTTCTTGGCTATCGCAATACGTTCTAAACAAATTAGCGCGGACGTTCATCGAGGTCGAACTCGCGTTAGCGTTGATCGGTGGTTTGTCCGCTCCATTTCTGTTCGTGGCCTTTGCCTGGATTGAGTGGTTCCAGGTTTCCTTGTTTGGACTCGTCTTCGTTATCGGCACCCTGGTTGGGCTCGAATTGCCACTGTTGATGCGGATTTTAAAAGAACACCTAGATTTCAATGACCTCGTCTCACGGGCTCTGACTTTCGATTACATCGGAGCGTTGCTCGCTTCGTTGCTGTTTCCCATCCTGTTGGTTCCTCAACTGGGATTGGTGCGGACGTCGCTCGTTTTTGGGACCCTCAACGCACTGGTCGGGCTGTGGGGAACGTATCTATTGCGGCCGATCTTAAGCGAAAAAGGACTTGCTGGATTACGTGGACGGGCGATGTTAGTGGTGGGGCTTTTGATCGTGGGAATCATCAAGGCGGAATCGTTCACCACGATCGCAGAAGAAGCGATGCTGGCGAATCCGATCGTGTACGCTAAACAAACCCCCTATCAACGGATCGTGGTCACCCAGAATCAACGTGGTTTTCAATTACATCTGAACGGTCATTTACAGTTTAACTCGGCAGACGAATATCGCTATCACGAAGCGCTCGTGCATCCCGCTATGTCTGCATCGGATGCTCCGAAACATGTGCTTGTGCTGGGGGGAGGCGACGGGCTAGCGGTTCGCGAAGTCTTAAAATATTCGTCCGTGGAATCAGTGACGTTGGTCGACATTGATCCGGAGATCACCAAGTTGGGCAAAGAATTCGGCTTGATGGTCGATTTGAATCAGCGTTCCCTGCTCGATCCTCGCGTCACGGTGATCAATCAAGATGCGTTCATCTGGGTTCGCGATTCGAGTCAGTTGTTTGACATCGCGATCATCGACTTTCCTGATCCCGGCAGTTACTCAGTCGGAAAACTGTACACGACGCGGTTTTATCAAATGCTTCGCCGTCATTTAACGGACACGGCGCGAATCAGTATTCAGTGTACGTCGCCGCTTGTCGCTCCTCAGTCTTATTGGTGTGTCATCAATACGTTAAAGGATTCGGGGTTTGACGCGATTCCCTATTGTGCCTCGGTGCCCTCCTTTGGGGTTTGGGGGTTTGCCTATGCGACAATGTCGCCTGCGGATGGAAAGCCGATCGAGTTAGCGGAGAGCATTGGCCCGCTTCGCTTTCTGACGCCATCGCTGCTGAAATCCATGTTTGAGTTGCCAATGGATATTCGGCCAACCGCTACTGATCTGAATCGTTTAAACAACCAAGTGCTTGTCCGTTACTATGACAAGGAATGGAGTCAGAGCGAGTGAGCCAATCGCCACCGATGCTAAGTCGCCGTGAGTTGATGACGTTGTTGCTCGGCACGTCGGTTGCGAACTTGGCGGGGTGCACGTCTGGCGTGTTGCCCCCCGAGGGAGAATTGCTTAGTCCTGACTTTTCTCTAGGGCATCGCATCCGCGATGGTTTTCGTCCCCACATTGAACGGGATGAATGCGAGCACTCCGCCGTGGTGATCGTGGGAGGCGGAATCGCGGGGCTTTCGGCGGCTTGGCGTTTAAAGAAGGCGGGGTTCAACGATTTTCTGTTGCTGGAAATCGATCGGGAATGCGGAGGTACATCACGCAGCGGTGCACGTGGATCGTTCGCATTTCCATGGGGAGCCCACTATGTGCCAACGCCGATGCAAGAGAATTGCGGGCTCATCACGCTGTTGAAAGAGATGGACGTGGTCATCGGTGAAACGGCAGATGGATCCCCACGCGTGGCCGAACGATTCCTCTGTCGCGATCCACATGAGCGTGTGTTTGTGGATGGGAAATGGAGCGAAGGACTTTATCCGCGTGAGAATGCCACGGAAGACGACCTCGTCCAACTCGAGAGGTTCCAAGTCGAAATTGACCGTTGGATCAACCGACGCGATGAACAAGGGCGACGAATGTTTGCGATTCCTGTCGCAAACGGCTCCGATTGCGAACAGGTCACATCACTCGACCAGATTTCGATGCTCGATTGGATGGATTCTCATGCATTCTCGTCGCCTCGTTTACAGTGGCTAGTCGATTATTCTTGCCGCGACGACTATGGATTAACGATCGATCAAACCAGTGCGTGGGCAGGCATCTTTTACTTTGCATCGCGAGCCAAATCGACAACGACCTCGTCACAGGAGGTGATGACATGGCCCGAGGGGAACGGCCGTATTGTCAAGCACTTGGTCGATTCAGTGCAGCGTCAGATTCGCCGCTCGACAGGCGTTTGCAACATTCAAGTCAACTCGTCGGCCGATCGCTCCGCCAAGGTCACCTCGTGGAATCGTGAAACCGAGAGGCCAGTAGGAGTGCATTGCGACCAGCTGATTTTTGCGGCGCCGCAATTCATTGTTCCCTATCTGATTGAAGACTTCGATAAAATCACCGACCGCTCGGTGCAATCGTTTCAGTATGGTGCGTGGATGGTGGCCAATGTTTGGCTCCATGATCGCCCCCACGAGAATGGGATGTCGATGTGTTGGGACAATGTGATTTACCAAAGTAAGTCACTCGGTTACGTTACATCGACGCACCAATCGGGCTTGGATTACGGCGAGACCGTGATCACATGGTATTATCCGCTCACGGAGCACGAAGGGAAAATTTCGCGACAACAATTGCTAGGTATGACGTGGGCGGATTGGGCGGAAATTGTGGTTGCGGATTTATCGCAAGCCCATGCGGATATCGGGTCCTTGATCACGCGGATGGACATCATGCGATGGGGACACGCAATGATACAGCCACGTCCTGGATTTGTTTGGAGTCAGACGCGGCGCGACGCCGCCAAACCCATTGGCAATTTGCATTTCGCCGGCACCGATTTAAGTGGCGTGGCGTTGATGGAAGAGGCGTTTTATCACGGCGTACGGGCTGCCGAAGAAGTGCTTGCCAAGCGAGGTCAATCCTTCGAGTCGATTTTGTAGTTTGATGGTATCGATCTCCGAACCAACGTCTAAAAAAACGATCCCGTGGCTATTTTCGCCGCGAGTGGATTTGTTGACGTTCTTGGGGAGCGCCGTTATTGCGTTTGCACTCTTAGCGATTGGCATTCCCTTTGGTTGGTTGCATTCGGACACGCCTGAGTGGGCCTGGATCGCGACGATTTTACTGATTGACGTGGCACATGTTTATTCCACTGGTTTTCGGGTTTACTTTGACCGTGCCGAACTGCGGCGACGTCCTTGGCTGTACGGGTTAACGCCGCTAATGGCGTTTGGAATCGGTTGGGCGGTATACAGTGAGAGCGTCACAGGATTTTGGCGAGCGTTGGCCTATTTGGCTGTGTTCCACTTTATTCGTCAGCAATACGGATGGGTCGCCCTGTACCGCTCACGCGGCGGTGAAACGAGTCGATTGGGATGGTGGGTTGACGCCAGTGCGATCTATTTGGCGACGATCTATCCGCTGGTTTATTGGCACACGCATTTACCGCGACAATTTTGGTGGTTTCGTGACGGCGACTTTGCGATGCTTTCGTTTGATGTTGCCATGCTGCTCGCACCCGTCTACTGGGCTTCATTGGTGGCCTATGGAGTGCGGGCAATTTACCGAGCGTATTGGAAAGGGGAGTATTGTCCAGGGAAGGACATCGTCGTATTCACCACCGCGCTGTGTTGGCATGTTGGAATCATCACGCTGAATTCCGATTATGCGTTCACGGTGACCAACGTGATTATCCATGGCGTGCCCTACATGGTGTTGGTGTATTGGTACCGTTGGCGTGACGAAAACCAGCGCAGCGATCGTGAATCCCATGCCACGATCTCTCGTGTCGCAAAATTTCTCGGGATCGTGTGGGTATTGGCGTATCTCGAAGAGTTGCTTTGGGACAGCGGAATTTGGCGCGAGCGAGCGTGGCTTTTCGGCTCGGGGATTTTTAACCAACTGGGGCAAATCGATGGGCTCGAGACGACGTTGGTGCCATTGTTAGCGGTTCCTCAAATCACGCATTACGTGTTAGATGGATTTATTTGGCGGCGGAGATCGAATCGACGCTTTTCCGCAATGGTGCGCTCGTGACCACGAAGCGGTTGGTGTCTTGCGCCGTCAACGGTTCAACGCGTCGTGGGCTAGGGCTTGTCGAAGTGCTGGTAGTCCTGGCCGCGTTGCCAATGGCCGCCCCAGCCCCAACCGAGCCGCAGAAACGCTTGCGTGACGGAGTTTTCGTCGGTCAGGGTGCCCGGGGTATGCGGCGAGTAAACCGCTCCAGCCGGTGAAACGGATTCGCCGCGAACGTAGGGATTCAACAGCGGATTTAAGTCGATTGCTCGGCCGCGGGCGTGGTTCGATAGCCGAGTGGTGCCCGCGATCACGCGATAGTTGAAGGCCGAAGTGTTGTTGGCCTGCATTGAAAGCTCGTCGTCCCAGTTCCCCTCTTTACGGAACCTCGGGTGCGAAATCGGTATGACCGACTGGATGGGAAACTTTTCCTGTAGCGCGACGGCGAACACCCGTTGGATGTCGTGCTCTAATTCGCTGTCGATTAGGACTTGGCCCTGATGAATTTTGTGGTCGAACGAGTAATAAAGGACCGTGACGAGTTTCTGGCGCTCTCGAATCTCCTCGGGGCAATCGACCGCCAATCCGTCAAACGCGTCGGCGACGCTCATCGCACTGTCGATGATCGGATCGTCGAGGGTTCCAGCTGGCTCCGCGGCGAGGGTCACAGACGCAGCCGAGCCAAACATCACTAGCATGACCAGATTTGGAATCACAGAAAGGTTCATTGGATTTGTTATCTCCTGTGGGGATTCGATCTGTGCCATTACGCAATTGCGATCAGCCTGTGGCGTCGGGGAGCTTATCGCAATCGATCAAATTTCTCTCGGCGCGAGCGGATCGTGTGACGAATGGTGCGGCTCGGTAATTTTCACAATTGAATCGAACATCGATCAAATTTGGAGATGATTTTAAACGATTCTGCGATTCAGAAGGGACCGCATTAACGATTGAGTTCGGGCAGAATGAAGGCATCGTCGGCGTAGCGAGCGATGAACTGCTCGATCGCGTCAGCCTGGCCTTGGATTGCATCGTCTGCGGCGTCTTGCACGCCCGCGTCAGCTCGATGACGGAATAGCCGCGGCACCTTGACACGCACCGTCATTTCGACGGTCAACTTGATTCGCGTCCCTCCTGCTACCGCCTCGGTTGTGCCCGCTTCAGCTTCGTTGGGCACTGCGTCCAGTGTCGTTTTGTAGTTCTCTAGTCGCCCTGCTGGGCCTTCCGAAACGGTGGTCACGTGAAATGAATCCTGTTGAATGTCAACATTTTGGCGAAGCACAAGCTCGCTTGCTTCGAGCGTCGGGTCATCCAATTGCACCGTCAATTGTTTCACGGCTGCGACATCGGTCTTAGAGACACCGCGAATGGCGTTCAGCAGTGGGCGATCATCGCCGGACGTATCAAGTGCAACGTCTTGGATCCGTTCATCTAGCAACGTCATCCCGCTATGTTCGACGATTGCTGCGGTCGCATTTTTTCGCACCATGATCTGTCGGAATTTTGCAAAATCGCAATCGACAACAATGCTGCGATCCTGATACGCCGTAGCGCGATGTTCAACCGACCATCCTGACCAAGCAACCATTCCTCCAATGAAGATCAGAAGGGCAATTCCCAAAACGAAAATAGTTGCCCTCGTGCTAAAAGCTGGCCTAGCCTCGACGCCAATCGCAGTGTTCACGCCAGGACGGATGGCAGGGATGTCGTTTGATCCGAAGGGCTTGCGCAGCGGCGGTTGGGGATGATTCATGTTTTTATAGATGCAATGCAACCAAGTGGATTCGTTTCACGCCAGAAATTAATTTGGAAAAAGAGCCTTCATCGCCGATCGCGAAGAACGCTTAGCGATCGACTGCGTGCGAGCTTCAATGGTGCCGCGAAGCTAGAAACATTGAATCCAGGTTCAGCGATTCTAGTATTGGCTTTTTCGCCGGTCAGCGCGGGCATTGTCGTTTGCGTCGATGTCCACCAATGGGATGATCGCAAGCAACCTGTGTTAACGCTGAGCTCGGCACTTGAGCTGGCATGTTCAATGCATTGAGCATTTTTGATGCCGATTCGCAGGGATCTTTGCCCGTCGCAATGACCCGTCGCAATTATTCCTGTCCTTGCTGGTTGCAAAACGTCTCGGAACGTGAAAGCCGTTGGAACAGTGCTTGCAGTTTCGCGATGTCGACCGGTTTGACCATGTGTTCGTCAAAGCCGCAGACGTGAGCCTGTTGACGGTCTGACGATTGCCCGTAGCCAGTCATGGCGACGAGATAAATATGGGATGTCTCGGGACGTTCTCGCAATTTTCGAGCGAGATCGTAGCCCGTCATCCCGGGCATCGAAATGTCCGAAAAGATAATGTCGGGAATCGAATGGTTCAAACGGTCTAGGGCAACGCGGGCATCCTCGGCCACATCAACCTCGTGACCTAGCTTGGACAAAAGGCGTGCCATGATGGTGCGTAACGCCTTCATGTCTTCGACAACCAGGACGCGAAACGAGCGTGGTGAGTTGACCGTTTCAGGATCGAGAGCGACCGGAACGGTTGGTTCGGTGGCGGTGGACAGCGGGATGCGGACGGTAAACTTGCTGCCTCGTCCGATCCCGTCACTTTGTGCGGTCACGGTTCCGTCATGGATTTCGACCAACGTCTTCACCAAGGTCAAGCCAATGCCTAGCCCCGCGCTTCCGCGATGTAGCGAGTCATCGACCTGTGCAAACATTTGGAAAATATCATCCATCCGATCGGGTGCGATTCCGATCCCGTTGTCCCGCACCGAGATGGCCGCAAAACCTGGATCGGTGGCGGAGGGTTCGATGGACAAAGTGAGGTCGACGTTACCGCCACAATCGCTGTAGCGGGATGCATTATTGAGCAAATTGGAAACCACCTGGGTCATGCGAGCGGGGTCGACGCGGACAAAAACGTCGTCCGTGCCGAGATCGACGTGAAGGTGCTGCATCTTTTCCGAAATAAACGTGCTTGACGATTCAACGGCTGCCTTGATGACCTCTCGGAGTTCGACGACTTCCTTTTTGAGTTGAATTTTGCCGCGTTCGATTCGTGAGACGTCGAGCAAGTCCTCGATCAATCGGATCAGTTGTTCGACTTGCCTAGCCATCGTTTGACGCAGTTCTTCGGTTTCCGCATTTAACTTCGACATGCCCATCAACTGGATTGCGTTTTTGATCGGGGCTAGCGGGTTACGGAGTTCATGAGCGAGGGTTGCAAGAAACTCATTCTTGCGACGATCGGCTTCCGACAACCTGGCGGCAAGTTCCGCCATCTCGTCCTGGTCGTGTTTGCGTTCTGTTAAGTCTCGCATCACCTTGCTATAGCCAATCACGGTCTCATTGGCATCTTTGACAGCGCTAGTGATTCCCGAGGCCCAAAACCGTTCAGCTCCCTTTCGCATCATCCAACGATCGTCACTAGCACTCCCCAACGCGGCGGCAGTTTCGAACTCGGCATTGGGGATTTGCATGGCGACGGCTTCGGGTGTAAAGAGGAGTTCCCGAATGTCTTGGCCAAGAAACTCCTCTTCGCGGAAGCCCAACACGTTTAGCACTCCGCGATTCCATGTGGTCGCTCGGCAATCGGCATCCATGGCAAAAATGGCATAGTCCTCGATTTGCTCCAAGAACGTTCGCATGTATTGGTCCATGCGTGCATTCTCGGCTTCGAGTCGTCCAGCTCGGTCGAGAGTTTCTTGCAATCGATCGCGTTCGCTTTCGAGTGCCCGCGCCGACGCTTCCGCACGTTGTCGATTGTGTTGCACCAAGTACAGTACGCCAACGACAAGGATTAATCCCGCCACCGTTGAAAGGAGTGCGGTCGCTAATGCAGTCCAGTAGGTCGTTGCCGCGGTCTGTTCGCGCGCCGCGATCACGCCATCCTCGATTCTCCGAAACTCAGCAATGTGTTGATGGATGCTATCCATCGTCCGCTTGCCGATGTTGGTTGCCACGATCGTTTGCACTGTCTCGAATCCGCTCTCTCGACGTATCTCGATGCTGTCGGCTAGCTCTTTTAGCTTTTGGTCGATCAACTCCTGCAGCGGTGCAACCCTGGCCCGTTTGGTAGGAGCATCGGCTGTTGATAACTCCAATTGATTCATCAAACCGCCGATCTCAATGATCGCATTTTGATACGGTTCAAGGTAAACTTCCTGGCCGGTAATGACGAAGCCGCGTTGTCCGGTTTCGGCTGACTTCATCGTCGATTCGATCTGGTCAAGCGTGCTCAACAGTTCGTACGAACGCGCGACCAAATCGGTATGAGACCGCAACCGGCGCATGTTGTGAAAGGTGACAATGCCGGTGACCACCAACAACGCCACCGTTGCTGCGACCGCAAACGGTTCAGCCGGCCGATAGAGACGTCGAGTCGATTGATTTGCCTGCACGGGGGTTATCCAGTCGATCTACTTCGAGACATGAGACGCGATCGAATAAGTGGGAGGACGTTCATGGGGGTGAACTGCGGTCAACGTAGCGACGCACTAGTTGCAACATCACGATTTTGTTGATCGGTTTGCTAAGGTAGTCGTTACAGCCGCTTTGAATGCAGCGGGGCATATCCCCTTGCATCGCGTCGGCGGTGAGGGCGATGATCGGGCCAGCAAACCCGAGTCGACGCAGTTGTTCGGCGGTTTGATAGCCGTCGAGTCTTGGCATCTGCATGTCGAGCAGGATCAAGTCGTAGCATTTTCCTTGACCGATCTTGGCTTCGACCATTTCGATCGCGACTTCGCCGTCTTCGGCTTCGTCGACGGTTGCTCCCGCTTTGCGTAGCAACGATTTACTGAGGAAGCGGATGTCACGGCGATCATCGACGACCAAAATATTGCAATCGAGCGTGATCGGCGCGGTTTGCTCGTGGTCTTCGCTGGGGGGGGGCACCGTCAAGGACGGCTGATTGAGAGCAATGCCACGGATGTCACCGGTAGCGATCGTGACAGAGAAAGTGCTGCCTTTGCCTTCGATACTGTGGGCGGTGATGTTGCCTCCGAGCATCTTGGCCAATCGCTGGCTTATCGCCAAACCGAGTCCAGTGCCACCGAAGTCTCGCGTCACGCTGGAGTCGCCCTGCATGAACGGCTTGAACAAACGCGTCTGTTGCTCCGGCTTCATCCCGATGCCAGTGTCGATGATATCGATACGCATCGCTTGCTGATCGGCAAGGTAGTGAACTCGTAAACGCACGCCACCGTGGTGCGTGAATTTAATTGCATTTCCGACCAGATTGACCAAGATTTGTTTGAGACGTTTGGGGTCCGAGACGACTTGGGCGGGAACTCCGCCAACGTATTCGACAGCCAGATCTAAGCCGTCCTCGGTTGCTCGGACCTCCATGATCGAACGAACGTCCTCAATCAATCGACACGGAGCAAACGGCTCGGAGGAGACTTCTAGTTTGCCCGCCTCGATTTTTGAGAGATCCAAAATATCGTTGATGATGTCGAGAAGAAAATCGCCGTTGCGACGGATCGTTCGGACATGCTCCAACGCTTCGGGGTGCGCGATCTGTTCCGCGATCAAATCGGTGTAACCTAGGATTGCGGTCATGGGGGTGCGAATCTCGTGACTCATGTTGGCTAGGAATTCACTCTTCGAATTACTGGCCGCTTCAGCCTGAGCGCGAGCGACTTGCAACGATTCTTGCAGTTCGTGCTGCTCGGTAATGTCCCAGGTCAAGCCGAGCACGCGTTTTACTTCGCCTGCATCGCGATGCACAAGTTCGCCGACTGCCGCGATCCAGCGCGTCGATCCATCGGGACGAAGGATTCGAAACTCTTCATCGAGGCAGTCTTTTTCTTCGACGGTTCGAAACCAAGCTTCCGTCAAACGCGGAAGATCGTCGGGGTGCACCAACGCCATTAACGTTTGAGCGTCACACTGCGTTTCGGCGGGCAAGCCGAGTAGCTCGCACATCGATTCATCCCAAAACGCTCCTTCTTCGCTCCACTCCCAAACCGCCATGCCACCGGCACGCAGCGCCATCGTCAATCGCTCTTTGCCTTCGGCGAGTGCCAACTCATAATGTTTACGTTCGGTGACGTCACGAGTGATGCCGGTGACGAGAATTGCTTTGCCCATTGAGTTGCGCGAGATCAGCCCAAGGTTTTCGACCCAACTCGTCTTGCCATTGTCCGCACGGATGATTCGCCAATCGATTCGATAGGTCGATCCGGTCCCTTCGATAACGGCTTTGAGATAATTCGCAGCTTCAACGCGATCCTCCGGGTGGATGACAAGCATGGTGGCGGCAAAGGAGTCGTCCGTGGGCGCGTCGTTCCTGCCGAAGATACTGCGGAGTTCGTCGGACCACGTGACTCGATCGCTCTCGGGGTTCCATTCCCAGGTGCCCAGCCGACCTGCTTGGAGGGATAGCTTCAGATGTTGCTCCCGTTTCTTTAACTCATCCTCTGCGCGGCGAAGTTCGGTCACGTCGCTGCCGTTGGCGACGACGAACACGACCTCGCCCTCTTGGTTGCGCGCTGGGGTAAAGATAAAGTCGGTGATCCGCTCGCAGCCATCAGATAACCAAAATGGCAAGTCCTCACGATAGATTTCACCGGCGATCGCTTTTGCTAAGCCATGCTTCAGCTTTTCTTTGACCATTGCATTGTCGCCCCACCAAGGGCAATCCCAGAAGGGGCGATTGGTGGCTTGCTCGATGGTCGCGCCGAGTTGGTTTAGTGCAATTTCATTGATGTCCGTCGAAGTGCCGTCGAGTTCGACGATGCCGGTGTAGTAATAACCATTGTCGAACAACACCTGTAATTTGCTTTCGGCCCGTTCATAATCGGCAAGCAACGCGATCAATTTGGCTTGTTTGTCGGCCAATTGTTCGGCGTTTTGACGAACGAGGTCTTCGGCGGCCTTGCGATCGTTGACGTCCACCCCCGATGGGATCACGTGAGTAATTTTGCCGTTGTTATCGCGGACGGGCACTAACATAAAGTCGATCGTGGTGCGTTGATCCTCACCGACACGGATAACCGCGTCATAGCGAATCGTTTCGCCTTGAAGCGTGCGTGCGAAGGCGGACTTTAGTTGCGCGACCACATCGTCATCATAATTCCACCAGTAACATTCCCAGAACGGTTTTCCAATCACATCGTCGCGACGGAGTGACGCCACACTCAGTGCCGGTTGGTTGGCTTCACGCAGCGTGCCATCGATATCGAGCACTCCAATGAAAGCGACGGTGTTGTCGATCACGCGGCGAAGATGGGTTTCTCGGTCGGCCAACGCCGTTTCCGCTCGCGCTCGTTCGATCCGAACACAGAGGCGGTTGACAATCTCTTGCAACAAATGCAATTCATCCGCACGCCATTGATAGGCGTGGGGTTTTGTCGCTGAGACGACAAAGCGGATGCGTTGTTTGGTGACATAGGCCGAATTGCAAAATGCACCAATCTGGAGCGAGCGAAACTGTTTGGCGAGTTGAGAATCGTTCCGGCGATGCTGTGTGTCGGCAAGATAAAATTGTCGCCCGGCAATCAATTGCTTGCGTTCCACTTCCGTGTGGAAGTCCTCCACTCGATGCCTTCCCACGATGCTTTGGAGCGAGGCGTCATGGTGCTCGTAAATGATATCCACTTGCTGCGCTTGTTCATCAAATTCAGCCAAGATACAGCGTGACAAACCGAGGTACTTCGCGGTTTGCTCGGTCGCCACCGCCATCAATTCAGCGACTGAGGCGAGCGAGCTAAATTGTGCTTGCAAGTCCGCCAAGAACGCCATGTTCAATTCCGCGTGTTTGCGTTCGGTGATGTCTTGGGCGGCGAGAATCGCAGTGGTGGGTCGCGGGGGATCGACGCTGCGGTCAAATTCAACCTGCTTCCGGGTGCTGATCCAATGCGTCTGGCCATTGGCCAATACGATCCGGTATTCCAAGTCACAGCGGCCATCGCCATTGCCGTCAAGACAATCTTGCACGAGTTGGATCACCGACTCGCGGTCCTCCGGATGGTAGTGGGCGTGAAATGCGTCGCGTGTGATCGTGATCTCGCTGTCGCTGATTCCATGCATCGCGGCGGCTTCGGCGGTCAACGTGATGCGGTTGTTGATGAAATCGACTCGGCCAAGTCCCAGTTTTGCAACGTCCACTCCAACCGCCAATTCTTGCCGCGACCGCAGCAAGGCTTGTTCAGAGCGTTTGCGTTCGGTGATGTCCGTCAACACCATATGGCAACCGACGATCGTGCCATCGGGATTCGCTTGAGGGACGTAGGTGACCTCCATGATCTGAGTCTCGGTCGAATCGGGAACATGGAGCGTCATCTCGCATGTCGTGTGCTTGCCGTGCAGTCCCTGAGTCAGATGGGGTTCAATGTTTTGGTAATGTTCGGGGCCGACAACCTCTAGGATCTTCTTTCCAACCACATCCTCGATACCTTGCTGCCACTGAGCCGCATAGGCCGCATTGACAAAGCCGTACCGTAGGTTGGGGGTGACGTATGCGACCCGTGACGGAGTCGCTTGGGCAATGGATCTCGGTTGCGTTACGGGGGTAACGAGCTGTTTTTGACTCTCGCGTTGTTCCGAGACATCGGTAAACGTGACGACGATCCCTTCGTCTGGGCCGTGGGGTGACTTGTAAGGCAGGACCCGGCGAATGAATGACTTGCCCGATGTCGCGGTGACCGGGTGCTCAATGCAGTCGCCTTCGGCAAGCGACTTGGGATCGGGCAAGGGCGGCATCTCGTTGACTCGCGGGACAAAATTCAGCAGCGGACGGCCGACATCGCTGCGAACCAAACCGTAGATTTCGCAAATGGCCGGGGTGAAACCGAGAATCAACAAATCGTGATTGAGGAAAACGGTGGCGCTTTGCTCGCTGCCAAACCAATTTTCTAATACGGTTTTGGCACGCCCCGTGGCATCGATGCTTGTACGTACTTCTTGTTTTGAACTTTCGCGATTTCCGTTGGCCGCCTCCAGATCCTGGATCGATCGATCAAGGGCCTCGCGTGTCGTTTCGAGCTCGCGTTGCAGGTGCGCAATGATCGCATCTTTATCCTCGGTTGCGCTCGCCCCCGATGGTTTAAATGGCTCGCGACCTTGGGGGAAGCCGAGTTCGTGAAAGACGACCAAGAGCAAAGGGACGTCCTCACCCAAACGCGGTATGGGTTGGACCGTCAACATCACCCGACCAGGCTTCTCGCCGTCGCACAGCGACAAAGGTTCGTGATGAACCGTCCGGTTTTGTTGCGTGGCATTTGCGATTGCGGCGCGCAACCCGCTTCGCAAATCGCGAGGGGCCATCTTGATGATGTTGGTTTGGAAAGTCCCTCCGTCGATTGTCAAGTATCTGCCGATGTTCGGCGAACTGGTTATCACTTGGCCCGATGGGTCGATCACCGCGGTTGCGGGAGCAAACTCGTCGATGGGAGTGACGATCGTCGGAATCGCTTCTTCGATTTGGACATGAAAATGTTTCCACCCAGGTGCGTTGGCTTGGTTTCGCTGCTGTGTGGCGTATTGCAGCAATTCGGTCCCCAGCGCCTGGGGTGACATCAGCGGGCGAGGGACGCCCGTCGTGGCGACGCTGGGAGACAGGTTGTCGAACTGGTCTGATCTTGGATCTTGAGGGAACGGCAATCCGCCACGATCCCGTAGCGTTTTGAGCCCCAAGTTTCTATCGCTTCCCCCAGCGGAGAAAATCACGCCGACGCCGCAGACGTCTGGTTGTTTGGCAATGGAGTTAAAGAAATGATCGATTGCTGCGGCTTGGGGGCCCTCGTGTTCACGCGCGACGACCGTTACAAAGCCGTGTACTAGTTCGATCCGCTGCTGAGGCGAACCGAGATAGATCGTGTCCGCTTCGACCCTGTGACGCCCGATGATTTCAACGACATCAAGCTTCGTGATCTCAGGCAAGCGTTCGGCGAATCGTGACGCGCTGGCTCCATCGCCGTGGGGAACGACCACAATCGCCATCCCAGGCGTTTCCCCCAGCGTGATTAAGAATTCCTGGAACGCCTGCAGACCATCTACGGATGCCCCCACGCCAACGATCAACGGATTGGACACAGAACTCGGTCTGTCTAGCGGGTCGCTTTGCTTCATTGGTACGGATCTCCTGCCAAAGTTTAGCGACTCGATCAGCGAATGTAGAGTAGGTCCACAGGGATGGGGTCGGAACTTTCCGCCCTCCAGCCGAATGCGATTGGGGGGGAGGTCTCAGTCATAGGTGGAGGTCGCGAATCGGCCAAGCTGGGCGATTGCAAATCACCCGCACTTCGACTTGATCTCGGTTGTCGGACAAGGCCAAGACCAACTCGCTCGCGTGTGAACCGCCTCTTTCAATGAGTCCCCGATTACGATCTGCATCGGCATGCGATCTGCATCACTCTATCTGTATCAGTCCATCTGCATTTGTAGAAGATGACATCCGATAGCGAACTCCAGAATGGGGAAGACTCCATGAAAGAGCAGACAATGAACGATCAGAAATTAAGTGGGAAACGAATCGCGTTTCTTGCCACGGATGGGTTCGAGCAAGTCGAGTTGACTGCGCCCTGGAAAGCGATTCACGCCGCCGGGGCAGAAGTTGTATTGGTCTCGCCCAAGCATGGTGAGATCCAGGGGATGAACCACGATGAGAAAGCCGACACGTTCAAGGTCGATCAAGACGTCGCATCGGCTTCCGCCGAGGACTTTGATGGTCTCGTCCTTCCGGGCGGCGTTGCCAATCCCGATTCGCTGCGAACCTGTGACACTTCGGTTAGTTTTGTCCGTGATTTCTTTAAACAGCACAAACCGGTGGCGGCGATCTGTCATGGCCCTTGGACTTTGATCGAAGCCGATGTCGTTCGCGGTCGCCGCATGACATCATGGCCAAGTCTGAAGACCGATCTGAAGAACGCCGGAGCCCAGTGGTGTGACGAAGCATGCGTCTGTGATGAAGGCTTGGTGACCAGTCGCAACCCCGACGACTTGCCGGCATTTTGCGACAAGGCGATCGAAGAGTTTGCCGAGGGCAAACACGCCGAGCAAACCGTTTAAGGAGTTTGCCGGTTAGAGAGCTTGCCGGTTAGGGAACGCACCGTAGCGGTCACCATTCAAGTTGGGGTGGTGGTCGCCACGAATAACCACAATTCGAGTTAGGATTTTCGATGGACAAGTACGAGAAATTAGTCGATTTGATGGGCGATTTTGATAGCGCGATGCTGGTGACCCGCTGCAGCGATGGTTCGCTCGAGGCGCGACCGATGGCGGTCGCCGAGTTGGAGCCCGACGGCGGTCTTTGGTTTGTCACCGACCGCAACTCGGGCAAGGTTGCCGACCTGAGGCTCGACGACGAAGTTGCAGTGACGATGCAAGGATCGAACAAATTCGCCTCGCTGGCCGGAACCGCCCGCGCGATCGATGACCGGGCGAAACTAGACCAATTGTGGAATGATGCCTGGAAGGTCTGGTTTCCCGAAGGCAAAACGAGTGCGTCGATTGTGCTGCTGCATGTCGAACCACAGCGTGGCGAATATTGGGATCAATCCGGTGTGACCGGACTGAAGTACCTGATCAAGGCGGGTAAGGCATACTTGCAGGGCAAACGCGTCTCGAACGATGCGTCGGTCAACGCCACCGTTTCAATGTAGCCCGATACTGCAAAGAAGCCGAGCGTCCGAGTGACGCCTACTCTAAACAAACGAAAGTCAATCTGATGATCGATCAAGTTCAAGAAAAACTTCAACACATCCGTTCCTCCGCCCAGGAAGGCTTTGACGAGCAACCCGATGGGCGTAACGAGGGGATCGGACGCACCGAAAATTTGCTTGCGTTGGCGGCAGCGATCGGGGCCACGTTCCTAGCACGCAATGCACTGCAAGCGGGATGGCGAACGGCACTGGACCGCGAACCGCCCAAGAATCCGGCTTCGTCCGAAGTCGATTGGAAGGACGCATTGCTTTGGGGTGGCGTCTCGGGAGCGATCGTGGGCATGGTCAGGATTGCGTCACGCCGAGCCTCCTCCAACGCTTACCGACGTTTCTATCCTTGAAAATTGTCCCGTTGAATTTCCATTTTCCTATCGATGGACATCGAGTGCCCACGGCCGAGGTGGGTGTCGAGTGAGTGGAAGGTGTCGAGTGAGTGGATGGTGTCGAGTGAGACATCGAAGATTTCGTAGTCGCGGACAACAGCCCACGTTGTCGCCGGGCCAATCGCGTATTCCTGCGATCGCAGCGGCCCCGATCTCAGCAGCCCTTGGGAGCTCAGTGGCAGAGAGAGTCACTCCACACCACGGTTGCCTGCGGTGGCGGCTCACCCATCTCACCCCGATCACCTCCGTTGGTTTTAGATGCGGAGGTTTCGCGATCCCCTGTGTGAACGTTTCCAACACAGGAAGGATTCGGTGTCACCCACGCTAGCCGATTTGAACATGGCTGGTCAACGAAATGTCAAAGCTCGTAATGCGGTCACGCAGCTTGCCACGGGTGATGCCCAGGATCTCTGCTGCTTGGCTTTGATTACCATCGGTCGACTTGAGCACTTCGGTGATCACGTACTTTTCCATGTACTGAGTCGCTTCGGCGTAAACATCGGTCGACTTTTCGGCCAACAATCGCTTGACCAACTGGGGCAGCCCCGCACCTTCAACTGGCCCAGACTCGGCTGCGCTATGGTTGTCGGTGCCTGCGGCCGTTGTTTTTAAGCGATTGATTTCCTTAGGCAATCCGTCTGGGGTGATCACGGGCATCACCGTGTCCAAGACGCATCGCCGGATCACCGCTCGCAGTTGGCGGACGTTGCCGGGCCAGTGGTAGCCTTCGAGCAACTCGGCTGCTTCGGGCGACAAGCCTTCCAGGTCTGGTTTGTTAAATTCTTTCTTCGCTTGGGCCATGAAAAACTGTACCAGTGCTGGAACATCGCTTAAGCGTTCACGCAGCGGTGGTAGTTCGATCGTGACGCCATTGAGACGATACAGTAGATCTTCGCGATAGTCTCCCTCTTCGACCATTTGTTCCAAGGGACGGTTGGTGGCCGCGATGATGCGGACATCGGTTTTTAGTTCTTTGTTGCCACCAACACGCTCAAACCGTTGCTCTTGAAGCACCCGCAATACCTTGGCCTGGACCGAGGGCGCCATGTCGCCAATCTCATCCAGGAAGAGCGTGCCCCCGTTGCACTGTTCAAATTTGCCAATTCGGCGTGATTCCGCCCCCGTGAAGGCTCCTTTCTCGTGTCCGAACAACTCGCTTTCGAGCAAGTTATCGGGTAGCGCTGCACAATTGACCGCTAAGAATGTCTCGGTGCCGCGGTGGCTGTACTGATACAACGCGCGGGCGACCAGCTCTTTTCCCGTTCCGCTTTCGCCGCGAATCAGAATAGGCACATCCTGTTTGCTAACCTTCCCAATTGCTTTGAAAACGTCCAGCATGGCTGTTGATCGACCAATAAATAGTTCGGCCGATTCGGCGGAGGATTTATCGTCCGCACTGATGGCGACTGGCACGCTGCTGATTTGCCGCTGCTCAATTGCCTTTTCGACGAGATCGCGGAGGGGTTCGACAGACAACGGTTTGCCAATGTAATCGAACGCCCCCAACTGCATGGCCTCGATCGCAGTGCTGCTAGCCGCTTCGACCGTCATGAAAACGACCGGAATGCGACGATCAAATTCTCGGATTTCACAATAGACCGCCAACCCATTCTGGTCGGGCAACTGTATGTCGAGCAGAACGGTGTCGAACGTTCCATTTCGCAGTTTGGCGATCCCCTCTTTCGCGGTCGCCGCAGTCTCTACGTCTGCGATGGGGGAAAGCGCCTTTTCCGTCAGCGCGAGAATGGCTCGGTCGTCATCGATGACCAGGACATTAGGCATAGACTTGGACCATTTGGACTTGGGGGTGACTTCGGGATGGATGTGCGAAGGTTGTATTTCGACGGGAGCAGGCATCTGTGTTTGATTCTACAGTTGAGGGAGGTTCAATGTCGATCAGGTTGGTTGGAAATTGAACGAAACAGCGAACGCAAGTGGCGTGCCGGAAAGGTTGCGAGCAAAC
This sequence comes from Novipirellula galeiformis, assembly GCF_007860095.1. Classification (NCBI taxonomy): domain Bacteria; kingdom Pseudomonadati; phylum Planctomycetota; class Planctomycetia; order Pirellulales; family Pirellulaceae; genus Novipirellula; species Novipirellula galeiformis. The sequence goes on from NZ_SJPT01000006.1 coordinate 350,093, forward strand.
CTCTTAGGGGCTCGCACCCCCGCGAGTGGTGTGGTTTCGGAGCACCGCTTGAACGGTGACTCGACGCTCTTCATCTCGGCGCTCTTCAACTCGACGCTCGTCATTGGGGTTCGAGTCAATCGGTTTGGGTAATGAAGTGCAAGTACGTTGAGTTTGAGTGAGTTTCGAGCGAGTCCATCTAAGACGCGTGAATCGCTAGCTCGCCCCGAAGTTGGCTGCGGGTTTTCTCATTTGGGAACCTCGTTTCGGAACTCGTGCGTTGATGAGTCGCTGATTTAACCGAACTTCAAATCACAGGGGTGAGCCTCGGCTACTCACGGGCGTGCGTCTCTCCCAACCCACAAGTCGTTGCAGGCGTGGGGAACAAGAAACGCGTAATCAAACGTAGCGAGTTGGGCTGCAGAATGATCGACAAATGGGTGCTGAGGAAATGATGCACCGCAATCGTGTCGTCGCCGTCGATATCGAGGGGACGAACGTACGCATCGAGTTGGGCCCAAAGTACCAACCGTTTTATCTTTTTATCGACGCTCGCATCCGCGCTCGCCCGCATCGGATCGTTGATGACCTCGATTTCAGAGATCAAGTTGCCGGTTAGACCGTGAATCAGATAAGGCACGATGCCCGTCCGCAGAACGGGAGTGATCGAGACGAGCGCGGCAACCCGATGTTGAGTCGCGGACGCGATCGCTCGACGGGCCACCCAGTCGCCGAAGCTATGCGTGACTAAGGCAATGCGGCGCCCCGAATGATCGTCTTCCAATCTGGCTGCTAAACGAGCGACACTTGCGTCAAGATTACGAAAGGCCATCCGGTCACGCCACAATTCAACGTGCTCGCAATGAGGATTTAATGAATACCACAGCGGCCATAGAAACAAACGCGGCTCGCAAAAGCCGGGGACCAGCACAATCTCTTCAATCTTGGTTTGGTCGGATATAGAACCGTTTGGGTGATTAAAGATCGTGTCCTCAGGTGGGCGGGATCGAGTCGCTGATGACGTGATCGACCGAGCGTGTTCGTGGCTGGGTTGCGACCTGCTGGCGATAAAAAGCGTGTTTACTTGTGTACCTTAACGCGATCCCCCCGTCGCGTCGAGTTGCCATCGATTGAAGTTGTGTCAAGCCGAAGAAGCGGGCCACCTTGGGCGGATGCGAGCGTGGCACAGCCTTTGCTTTAGGGATCAGGCCCTTATTCCTAGGGGCGAATTAACCCTTGAAAAATCTGAAGGAACGCAATGGGTACTACCCTTTCGGTTGAATCGAACTCGTCCCCCAAATCATCACTCGGCCAGCCACAGAGCGAAAAACATGCTGGCATGGGATCGATCCCACATTCCGGCGGCGTTGCCTTTCGCGTTTGGGCACCCCACGCGGATCACGTCAGCGTGATTGGCGACTTCAATGATTGGAGCAGCACCAGCGATCCGATGCATTCCGAAGGCAACGGATACTGGTACGTTGACATCGAGTCGGCGTCGACCGGTCAGGAATACAAGTATCAAATCACCCGCGGTGAAGAGACGTTTAACCGCATTGATCCGTACGCGCGTGAAGTGACCAATTCAATCGGAAACGGCGTTGTGCATGATACGTCATTTGATTGGAGCGGAGATGATTTCCAAATGCCGCCGCATAACGAGATCGTGATCTACGAAATGCACATCGGGACGTTTCATCGCAGCGACGAGAACCAACCAGGCGGCTTTGAAGATGCGCTCCGGCGGATGCCCCACCTCAAGCAACTCGGCGTGAACGTGTTGCAAATCATGCCGGTCGCAGAGTTTGCTGGCGACCTGTCCTGGGGCTACAATCCGGCTCATATCTTTGCGGTCGAGAGCGCCTATGGCGGACCGGTGGCGCTTAAGAACTTTGTCAAAAATGCACATGCCGAAGGCTTCGCCGTGGTCATGGATGTTGTTTACAACCACTTTGGTCCGAGCGATCTCGATCTTTGGCGGTTCGACGGTTGGAGCGAAAACGACAAGGGAGGGATCTACTTTTACAACGATCATCGATCCTCGACGCCGTGGGGTGAGACGCGGCCCGATTACGGACGAGGCGAAGTCCGTCAATTTATCTATGACAACGCGAAAATGTGGCTCGAAGAGTACCATGTCGATGGCCTGCGCTACGACATGACTGCATACATCCGTACGGTCAGCGGGATCGGTGACGATGACATCAGCGAAGGTTGGGGATTGATGCAGTGGATCAATCGTGACTTGGCCGAGCAATTCCCTAATTGCCTATTGATCGCAGAGGATTTGCAGACGAACAATTGGTTGACGAAACGTCATGACCATGGCGGGGCTGGGTTTTCAACGCAGTGGGACGCCGCGTTCGTGCATCCGATTCGTGAAGCGGTCCAACAGATTGACGACGCGCATCGCGATATGTGGTCCGTGCGTGATGCATTGTGTCATCGCTACAACGATGATTCGATGCAGCGAGTGATTTACAGCGAATCGCATGACGAAGTTGCCAATGGGAAATCACGGGTTCCCTCGGAGATTGACCCCGAGAATCCGGAAAGTAGTCATGCACAAAAGCGTGCGGTGCTGGCGGCCGGCTTAGCCCTCACCGCCCCCGGCATCCCGATGTTGTTTCAGGGACAAGAGTTGCTTGAAGACGATTGGTTCGATGACACCGACCCGCTCGATTGGGATCGCGCCGATGAATTCAAGGGAATCAAACGATTGTTTCGGGACTTGATTCGGTTGCGTCTAAACCGCGATGGCCATTCAAGTGGATTATTGGGCCAGCACATCGATGTGCATCACGTCAACGACGGCGACAAAGTGATCGCCTTTGTCCGCTCAGGTGACGGTGACCAAGGTCGCGTGGTGGTGGTCGCCAATTTCGCGAATCGCGGTTGGGAAGATTACGAGATCGGGTTCCCTTCCGCTGGGGATTGGAAATTGAGATTGAACTCCGATTGGAAAGGCTACAGCGAAGCGTTCGCTAATGAATCGACCGGCGGTGTCGTTGCCGAAGCGAGAAGCCGCGACGGTTTACCTGCGACGGGTACGATCTCGTTTGGCCCCTACGCGGTACTCGTGTTTTCAAAGTAGCGTGAGCCGAGTGAAGACACATTGCGTGTCTGCACGCTAAAGAAGCACTCAGGTCGATGCGGGCTCCAACGCAGTCAACATTCCGCTCCATACTTGCGAAATGTCTTGCGGGGTGGTTCGCCAATTGGTCACGGAAATGCGGATCGCTGGTGCTGCCATGTATTCCGTCGGCGTCATGTAAAGCACGCCGCTTGATTGCACGCGATACAAATACTCTTGGATCGAGTGTTGCGTGACGTTTTCACCAGCGAGGGTAAACACGATGCCATTCATTCGAACCGGAGCGAGCAACTGAAACTGGTCCGAGTCTTGAATTCGCTCTCCCAATTGCTCGGCGATGTGGCAGTTTCGCGTCACCAATTCACGGTAACCCTCACGGCCATAAGCCATCAAGGTGAACCACGCGGGCAAGGCACGGAATCGACGCGAGTTCTCGGGGGTGAGATTCACGAAATTGGTCGGGCTCGGGTCGGCCTCGAGATACGCGGCGGAGTTCTGGAAAACTTCGCGTTGCAGATGCAGATGGCGTGTAAACACCATCGCGGAATCGTAGGGCACGTTGAGCCATTTATGTGCGTCAATCGTGATCGAGTCCGCGCGGTCCATCCCCGCAATCAGTGATTGTTTCTCGGGGACGCACGCTGCGAAACCACCGAATGCCGCATCGACATGTAACCAAACGTTGAATTCGCTACAAAGATCCGCCAATGCGTTCAAGTCATCGTAGTCGACGCTATTGACGGTCCCCGCATTGCCCACAACCCAACACGGTTGGCCCAATTCGCGTAACTCCGTCAATCGTTTTCGCAGTGCTTCGACGTCCACGGCTTCCCGCTTAGGAAGGGTTGCAATCCGCTCCAAGCTATCGCGCCCGAGCCCTAGCATGGCCAGCGCCTTGTGCACACTGGAGTGGGGCGTTCCGCAAAGCACTCGGATGGGCGGCAATCCTGACAAACCCGATTGAGCAATATCGACACCGCGTTGGTGCCCGACCCATTGGCGAGCGGTGGCTAAGCCGACAAAGTTTGCCATCGTTGCGCCGGAGACGAAGACTCCCGCGAAGGCGTCCGAGAGACCAAACAACTCGCGTAGCAACCCGATCGCGGTAAGTTCGATCTGGGGGGCAATTGAGTCGGGAGAGCCGGTTGCGTTCTGGTCATAGATGGTCGTAAGCCAATCGCCCGCGATACTCGCCGGAGTCGCTCCGCCGGTGACAAGACCAAAGTAGTGGGGACCCGCTGACCCGCTCATCCAGTCCGCATACTTTGATCGGAAAAGGTCCAATGTTGCGGTGGCACCAATCCCCGTCTGGGGTAGCGTTTCAGGGGCGGTTTCCGGCGGAACGACGGCGGCCGGACGGGAACGAGGCGTGCTGAGAATACGGACGCTGTCCTCAAGCACGCTCGCCAAAATTTGCTCAAGATGTTGGTGGTCGGTGTGAAGCGGCTCGTACATAAAGGGGGCGTGGTTGTAGGTAGGTCAGAGGAAATCGGGTCGGGCGACATCAAGGTTGCACTCGTCTTGACGGACTAGTGCGAGGGGGCAGCGTGCACGCGTGCTTGCCAGGACGCAAAATGACGGGCCAGTTGGTCGACTCGTTGTGGCTCTTGAGGGGCAAGATTGGTCGTCTCGGTCCCATCAGCCTCGAGGTCGTATAGTTGCCATTCGCCTCCGTTACGCGGACGAATGGCTTTCCATTTGCCCATCCGGACGACGTGATGCCGCGGCACGCTCCAGCACAGCACGTCATGTCCCTGACGCTGCTTTCCGGCAAAGATTGGTAACAGACTTTTGCCTTCCATGGCAAGTGGGCTCCTGCCTTGAAACTCAGCCGGGTACTCCACTTCGGCAAGATCGAGCCAGGTTGCCATCAGATCCATCACATGACCAACTTGATTTGAAGTTTGATTCTTTCGCACCCCCTCAGGCCATTTGACAATCAACGGGGTACGGATGCCGCCTTCATAGCCAGAAAGTTTTGTGCTGCGGAAGGGGGTGTTGCTGAGGGTGGCCCACGCCTCGCCGTAAGCGGCAAAAGTGTCATGCGGTCCGGGGAGATTCTTGGGGCCGCTGCCTGGTCGAATCGAAACTTGGTCCGTTCTCCAGCGATCGTTCGCTTGCTTGGGACCAAAGCCAAACCCCGCTTGTGTTGGGCCGATCCCGCCATCGGGTGCGGCTCCGTTGTCCGACAGAAACACCACGACGGTGTTCTGCTCCTTCCCGCTATCCTTCAGGACGCTTAGGAGTTGGCCCAAACCTTCGTCGATGGCGGCAACTTGAGCGGCGTAGACCGCCATTCGCTCGGCTTGCCAGTCCTGGTGCCGTTGGTCTTCCCATGCTCCCATCGCAGCGGGGCGTGGTGCTAGTTTCCAGTGCGCCGGAACAAGTTGGTTTGCTCGCTGAGATTCGAACCGCTTGGCTCGCGATTCGTCCCATCCCTGGTCGCGATACCGTTTTCGATACGGTGCGATCTCGGTTTCCTTGGCATGGAGCGGCCAATGGGGAGCGATATGTGCTACGTACAGAAAGAAGGGGTTGTCATGCGAGATGGCATCTTTGAGGAAGCGGACGGAATAGTCGTTGATGGCGTCGGTGAGATAAAAATCCTTCGGCAGAGGGAAACGGTCGCGGTCCAGATAAAACGGATTTTTTTGGACATCATGAAAGTAGCTGATTTTGCCTTGGCACATTGGACCAAAGAAATGATCAAAGCCCCGATCAAGCGGCAGATCGCTGCCTTGCCATTTCCCCACCATCATCGTCTGATAACCCGCGTGTCGCAGCACTTCGGAGCTCAGCACACATTTGGAATAGTCTTTGGGTTGATTCCAATGCTCACCGGCGTGTCCGGTCTGTTGACAATAGAGCCCCGTCAACAGCGAGGCGCGAGTCGGGCCACACACGGCATTGTTGTAGAACTGTGTAAACCGCAGCCCTTCATGGGCCAGCGAGTCGATGTGAGGCGTACGGATTTCCCCTCCATAACAGCCGATGTCGGACCAACCGAGGTCGTCCGCCATAACCATGATAATGTTCGGTCGCTCCTGCTCCGCAGCCGCGACATTGCAAAGGAGAAAATTCAAGGCCACGAGGCTCACGATTAGCTGCTTCATCACATTCTCTCGAGGAGGATTACGGTGGATCGAATCGCGTTATGAAACCGTCGCCGAGAGTGCTTGCAGGGATCCCGGGTTCGCTTCAGCGGAATGGGTGCGGGCTCGGCGAGCGCTCGACGCCTGGCTCACGGGGCGACTCAGGGGGCGACTTCAGCGATCTGAGCTCGGCGGCCATCGTTCTCACAAAGTGGCTTCGAAATCGAATCGCTTGGTTTGGCGTTGGGACGATCATTCTACTGCAACGGTTGGTCGCTCGAGTCGCCCTGAAGTTCACTCAAGCGAACGCTTTTGTGGATTCGCGTTTTATTTTCTAGGTCGCGAATTTCGATCGCAATCATCGGGTCCGGCAATTCCCAATCAATCGAGATCACTCCGAAGTTTTCTTGATGATAGGTTTGATCGATCGCCCGGTATCGATTGATGGTGGGGGTACCACGGGGATGTTTCTGATTCAAGCTGCTTGATGTGACGTCGATCAGCGGATATGCAGCCCCTTCGCGAGCAATCGAAAACTCAGCCCAGTGGCGATCACCGCTGAGCACGAGCACGCCGCCAGCATCCGTGCTGCGAATCATGTCGAGCAAACGCTTGCGTTCCAGCGGTAGATTGGCCCACGCTTCTTGGCCGGCCGCCTCGGCGACGAATTGGATGCTCGATCCGATCAAACGGATCTCGGCTGGTTTACGCAATTGATCCTCGAGCCACGTCCATTGAGCCTCACCTAAAATTGTTTTTTTGGCATCGTCGTCCGGCATATACGGACCGCCTAGTCGCCGCGTCCCTGTTCTCAGCGGCGAGCGAAAATAGCGTGTGTCGAGCATGATCACTTGCAATCGCTTTCCCGGCGGTCCAAAGATTTTCGCTTCATAGATTCCCACTTGCTGACGTCTGGCGGAGTCCTCCGGTTCGCCCCAAAAATCCAAGAACGCTTGCTGCGCCGCTTCTCGCTGAGGAAAGTCTGCGCCTCCATCGTTCAACCCGTAATCATGATCATCCCAGGTCGCGAGTACCGGGCACAGCGAACACAAACGCTTGAAGCTCTCGTTGCTGGACAACTGTTTGTATTTGGCACGCATCACCTTGATATCCGATGTGTCCGCATAGATATTGTCACCTAGAAAGAGCAGCAACTGGGGCGCCGCACGCATCATCGTCTGCAGGATCGGCGTGGGGCGATCCTGGCGGATACAAGATCCAAAAAGGACTCGATTGACCGGCGTCCCCGTATCCGGCATTCCCGTACCCGGCGGCCCCGTGACCGGCGAACCCGTGTCCGGCTCCGCGCACCACGCCAGCGGTTGACCGGCTAGCAGCGAGAACAGCGAGCAACTTAGAAGCAAACGTCGTAACATGGTTCGCGTTTTCGTTTGGAGATCGATGAAGGTGACCGCAGGGGCGTGGCGAGCACACAGTATAGTCGCTGTGGCGATGGAAGACGCTAGCGAAGCGAACGTGATGGACCGATCGTTCCCCAGGCGAATTCGATTCACCCGCGATCGGGCTTAACGGATTGTTGGTCTCGATGGGCGATGGCACGCTGGGCCCAACTCGATCCTGAAGTGGGGGCTACGAATGCAATACAAATGGAAGCACGTCCCGTGTTTTCGCGGGCGGTGGTGCGGCTTAGCGAGTGAGCGAGTGCGAGATCATAACGACTGGCGTTATGACAGCGGCGGGCAGGGCAGCGAGAGGACAGCAGCGGGCAGGACAGCGGCGGGCAGGACAGCGGCGGGCAGGATGGCAGCGGGCAGGACAGCGAAACTCGTGCGACGCGATCGACCGGTTCCACGCTCAAGCGATTTAGAGAGGCGTGCAGACGAATCCATCGGATCTCAACTCGGCCACGAGTCCAGGATGCGGACCCGACGATCACCTCCGATCATTACGGCGACTCATTGCATGGGCGACGAAATTTCGAAATCGGGTTTTCCGGCTTGATGTCGGATCCAGTTCAAAGGTCTGCGAACGAAGGGGCGTGAGATCAGGAATTGCTGAAGTCGATATTTTCCAGGGAACTCAATGAGCGAGAGACCGATCAAGATCGTGAGCAAACCTTGGCCGGGAAGCACCAACATCGCAACTCCCATCGCGAGAAAGGCGGCGCCGACCAAGTTCTTTAGCACCACGAGCGAATAAAACCCCGCCTTGTTGCCGTTCGGTTTAAGGAAGATGCGGTGTGGGTGATTGAAGTAATTCGAAGGTAGCCGGATGATCACCCAAGGAACCGCGACCAACGACGCGACAAACACGAGCCCTGACGCTGCCGCGACCCACCAAAACATCGGCTCAGTGATCAATTCACCAGATTGCTGCATCGTTGAGGTCATTCCCATGCGGATGGTCGAAAGTGGGGCTTAGTAGCGGGGTGTCTGAATCGGGGGTCTCTTCATTTTAACGACGATGAAACATTTTAACGATGATGAAGACTCGGTTTGGCGATCGCCTCGATACTTCGCACGGAGTCCGTTGCCCCCCGAATCAAGAGTCTCGTTTCGTCGCCAGATGAATTAGCAATTCTTGTTCCACGCTCATTCACGCACTTGGCACAAAAGCTGCACTGGCACTGTGTTGGCGTTGATTGTCGCTGCGGAGCTTTCCCTCCGAGCCTACTTTGACTGACAAGCTCTGACGGACGAGTTGACTACGATGAATCCATCCGGCGAAACCACAAGCCAACCGCGACACTTTCTAAGGCGGTGGTTTGACGGATGGCGTCGCAAGCGAGAGGCGATTTCACGCTGGTTGTGGCGGCCGGTTCGTCTGCTCTATCTACGACACCAGCGGTCGCGGCGAGCGGTCGCTTGGATGCGGATCCACCGACGAAGTATTACCGGCACGATCGTCTTGATCGCTCATCTGCTTGGGTTCGTTTCATCGGTCAATGTTTTGACCGAGTCGCGGACGCCTCAAGGGGCGATCGCGTGGATGGTGACGCTCAACACGTTCCCCTACCTTGCGGTTCCTGTCTACTGGGCGATTGGAGAGACGGACTATGGAGAGCAAGCGATCGCCTATCGCGCCCGACAATCAAAAGGGGCACACATTCTTAAGCGGCTGAAACAAGATCTCAGCGAAGCGGAGCTGGTGGTTTCGCCTGAGAACGACACGCAACGCTTGCTCAGCAGACTTGTTCACTTTCCCTTGACGCGGGGAAACTCCGCCGAAATCCTCGCTGACGGTCAGCAAGCATTCCCCACCATCTTTGCGTCGATCGAGCAAGCCACCTCCTACATTCTGGTCGAGTTCTACATTCTGCGTGATGATGAACTTGGCAAGCGGTTTCAACAGTTGTTGCTCAGCAAAGCGAAGCAAGGGGTTCGCGTGCTGTTACTATACGACGAGTACGGAAGCCGCGATCTGTCACAGCAGTATCTCGATGAATTGAGAGCGGGTGGCGTGCGGTGCTATGGTTTCAATTCGCCGCTCGAATCAGGTTCGACGACCCGTCTGAACTTTCGCAATCACCGGAAAATTGTGATCGTCGACGGGCGAGAGGCCTTTGTGGGTGGGCTCAATGTGGGGGACGAGTACCTCAGCGACGGTGGTGATCTAGGCGTCTATCGTGACACCCACGTGTCGTTCACCGGACCGATCGTCCAATGTTGTCAGATCGTGTTCGCCGAAGATTGGCACTCGGTCAGTGACGAATTACTCGAACAATTGGAATGGACCCCGAGGCCATCGGCATCGGGAGACATCCACGGGATCTGTCTTCCCAGCGGACCGGCCGACGATTTTGAGACCGCTTCCTTCTTTTTTCTGCAGGCCATCAACCATGCCAAGGATCGGATTTGGATCGCGACGCCTTACTTCGTTCCAGACCAACAGATGTCCACGGCGCTTCAGTTAGCGGCATTGCGCGGGGTGGACGTTCGCGTCATCATTCCGGAAAAATCCGACTCCACGCTGGTTTGGCTTTCGTCGTTTTCCTACCTGCCGGAGATGGAATTGGCGGGGGTGAAAATGTTTCGTTACGGCGGTCGTTTTATGCATCAGAAGGTGATTCTCGTGGACGATGAATTTGCGTCGATCGGTACCGCGAATTTTGACAATCGATCGTTTCGCCTAAATTTCGAGGTGATGATGGTGTTCTTTGACAAGGGCTTTGCCGGCCGAGTCGCTGAGATGCTGGAGCACGATTTTCTCCGATGTACACCGGCCCCGGGAAGCGAGTTGACCGACCGTCATTTCTTCTTCGAACTGCTCGTTCGCGGGGCTCGATTGCTTGCCCCCGTGCAGTGAGCCAGGTGGGGTGCCCCCACGCAATCTTTGCCGTCCTAGACCTTTGCTTGGCCGCGAAACCGGGTATCCTACGTGCGGATAAATAAGCACTCGCAAACATTAGGTACCTTCGGCGATGAACTCGATGCAACATATTCCAGCGACGGACATCACCCAACTTGAAGAATTGATTAGCCGGCCCACCGACGCCGTGATCTCGACGATGTTGCATTTGTCGGGGGACATCATCGTGCTCGGGGCGGGGGGGAAAATCGGACCTTCCATTGCCCGCATGGCGAAGCGTGCGTCGGACCAGGCCGAAACCCCTCGCCGTATTATCGCCATCTCCCGCTTTTCGGATTCCGCCAGCCGGAAACGGTTGGAAGAATTTGGCGTCGAGACGGTCCAGGCGGATTTGCTGGACACCGAAAAATTGGCCGATTTGCCCGATGCGGAAAATATCCTGTACTTGGCGGGGCACAAGTTCGGAGTCAGCGACGATCCATCGCTGACCTGGGCGATGAACAGTTTTTTGCCGGGGACCGTGATGCAGCGTTATCGCGATAGCCGAGTGGTCGCCTACTCGACCGGTTGCGTGTATGGGTTGAGTGAGCTGGTTCGCGGCGGTGCCGTCGAGACCGATCCGCTGAACCCGACCGACGAGTACAGCATGAGTTGTCTCGGTCGCGAACGCATCGTGGAGTATTTCAGCAGGACCAATGGCACGCCGACATCGATTTTGCGATTGAATTATGCCGTCGAACCTCGCTATGGCGTGTTAGTTGATATCGCCAAAATGGTGCTTGCCGAGAAGCCCGTCGATGTGACCATGGGACATTGCAACGTGATTTGGCAGGGGGATGCCAATGCGATGGCGTTGGCATCGCTGGCGAACGTTAGCAGCCCGCCGTTTGTGGTTAATATTGTCGGACCGGAATTGCTCAGTGTGCGTGGGATCGCGGAGTCGTTCGGTAAATTGTTTGACAAAGAAGTTCGTTTTGTGGGGACCGAATCCCCCTCTTGTTTGTTGACGAACGGCCAACGTTGCCAAGAAAATTTTGGTTACCCCCAGGTGCCGGTGCAAACGGTGATCCAGTGGACGGCGGATTGGATTCGCCGCGGCGAACCGACGCATAACAAGCCAACCGGTTTTCAAGTTCGTGACGGCAAATATTGATCCGCGACTGAGTCAATATTGATTCACGACAAAGTCGACGTCCTGCAATTTTAAAGAACAAGAGAAGAGATGGCTCAACCACTTGCACCCTCAATCCAAAATTTGCTTCGCGATGGTATCGCAATTCCCGCTTGCCCGCTTGCGTTGACGGCGGAGCGGCGGTTCGATGAACGACGTCAACGGGCGCTGATTCGATACTATGCCAACGCGGGCGCCGGTGGAGTCGCTGTCGCGGTTCATACCACGCAGTTTGAAATCCGCCAGCCACAATACGATTTGCTTCGCCCGGTGCTCGAATTGACCGCTGAAGAATTAGCGAACCAAGAACAGACGCTTGACCGGCCGATCGTCCGTGTCGGTGGGATCCTTGGGCAAACCGAGCAAGCGATCAAGGAAGCTGAATTGCTGCATGACTTGAAATATCATGTGGGGCTACTCAGTTTGGCTGGTCACGCCGAGCGCAGCCTCGACGAGTTGATCGATCATTGCCGCCGTGTTGCGGAAGTTATCCCGGTGGTCGGATTCTATTTGCAACCCGCCGTGGGCGGCTGCGAATTACCGTACGCATTTTGGCGTCGCTTCGCTGAAATTGAAAACGTGGTCGCGATCAAGATGGCTCCCTTCAACCGCTATCAGACGCTTGAGGTTGTGCGGGCGGTTGCCGATTCCGGACGCGACGACATCGCGCTCTATACGGGGAACGATGACAACATCGTTTGCGATTTGTTGACCGAGTTCGTGTTTCCGACCGCTCAAGGAGAAAAGCGGATCCCGATCGTCGGTGGGTTGCTCGGGCACTGGGCCTGCTGGACTCAGAAAGCGGTCGCGCTCTTGGATCAATGCAAACAGATCCGCCAATCGGGTTCCATTCCAATGGAGATGATGACCCGGGCGGCCCAGGTGACCGATGCCAATGCCGCGTTGTTTGATGCCGCTAACGGATTTCACGGTTGCATCCCAGGGATCCACGAAGTGCTGCGGCGCCAAGGATTGCTAGAGGGGACGTGGTGTCTCGATCCCCGCGAAACCTTGAGCCCAGGCCAAGCGGAGCAACTCGATCGCGTCCATCAATCCTATCCCGACATGAATGACGATGCCTTTGTGGCCGAGCATCTCGACGAGTGGCTTGCCTAACGGCGAAGCGGCGTTCCGATAAGCAGCTAGGCACGAATCATGGATAAAATCCCCTTCGCCGTTTGGACGCAATCCCCGGATATTGCATCGGAACGACCAGGAATGTCGTAACCGTTTTCTCCGAAAACCGTTACGACATTGGAGTGATGTGCGCCATTCAAAATCATAACCCGAAGTGTTAGCGAGGGCCCCTCACTCTTGATTCAGTCCCTCGCTGACGCGTCGGGTTTTGCAATATCTGGGCAATCGCTCAAACGGCTAATTGCCAAAACGGCTAATCGACTGAAAAACTTCTGCCGCCGTGCTGACCACCGGGACCATCTGGAAACGTGGCGGCGACCACCGCGGAGTAGACCCGCCGCCGTTCCGGATGAATCCCCCCCCAACACGCTTTCTTTTCCGTTAAGATAGCTGCACCTTTGATCTCAAATGTGCATCGTACCCACCACGGATTAGAACATGAAGAAAGCGATTCTACGCAGAGCGAAGCCCTTCCCGGTGATTCCAAGTGCAGTCCCCTTGCTGCTTTTCGCAGCAATCATTGGGAGCGTCGGTTTGGCGTCATCGCCCGGGCATGCGGCATCGTTGAGGGCCGGTGTTGCCAAAGTCGATATTACGAATCGGGAAGCGGGACCGGTCAACGATCCGTTGTATGTCAAAGCGCTTGTGCTCAAGTCGGACACAACCACCGCGGTGTTGGTCACGGTGGATGCCGTCGCGATTGGCGAAATTGGGCACATCAAGAATGACTACCTACCCAAGGTTCGTTCGCAGCTAGAAAAAGAGCTCGGGATCGCTCCCTCTCAAGTGCTCGTCAACGCCAGCCATTGTCACGGAGTTGTTTGTGCCGACGTGGACGCGCGGACCGTGCAGGCAGTGAAAAAGGCGGCGGAGAATTTAGTGCCGGTGAAGATCGGTGCGGGCGAGGGGCACGAGGATCGCATCATGGAGAACCGACGACTGAAGCTGAAAAGTGGGAAAGAAGCCGACGTTCGTCACGCTTACGCGCTGCCGCCCGATGAGCAGGTTGCCGAAGTTGGACCTGTCGATCCCCAGATCGGTCTGTTGCGTCTCGATCGGCTCGATGGCAGCACGTTGGCGGTCGTCTACAACTTTGCTTGTCATCCGATTCAAGGAGTGCCTAGCGGCGGAAATACCGCAGACATCATCGGCTTTGCTTCGAAAGTGATCGAAGAAAATCTAAGCGATGACACGCTTGCCCTGTTTCTGCAAGGTTGCGGGGGCGACATCAACCCGGTCATGTACAAGGACGTCGAGAACGCACGTAGCGCTGAACCGCTGGGGAATCTGTTGGGACTGAGCGCGTTACAGGGGCTTCGCAAAATTGAGTGCCGCGAGGATGCTCGTTTTGAATTGGTCAGCGAAACGCTTACGCTGCCTCGAGGGGATCGCACCGAGCGTATCTTTCAACTCGAAGCCGAGCAGCAACGATTGCTGAATTCGCTCGGTGGGACCAGTTTGAATCTCAAGACGTTTTTGCCGTTGGTGGTGAAGTACAATCTGTCAGGCGAATTTCCGTCGTATTACTCGCATCGATATTTACTCGACGAAAAATTGGGCCGCAATGACCTTAGCCGACTCGACGCCGAGAATCGTCGCAATATGAATGCCTACATCAACAACATCCACACGATGGAGGAATTGACGCGAGTGAATACCAACCTCGCCCTATTGCGAAAGCATCAGCAAAGCTTAGTGGACTCGGGGAAACGCACGATTGACGTGGAGCTCGCTGCGGTGCGGATCGGCGATTTTGTGTTGACGACCTTTCCCGGAGAATTGACCGTGCGGATCGGATTGAATATCAAAGAGCGGTCTCCTCACCCACACACCTTTGTCGCTGGCTACACCAACGGCTACATCTATTACGCGCCAACCGCGGAGCAACTCGCCAACGTAGGGGGCGCCCAGGAAGACAGCGATTGCATCCTCGATCCTCAGTGGCAACAGTTGTATGAAGTCAAAGTTGCGGAGATGTTAGGAAAGCTGTAAGCGGCTAACCGCCGACATCAGACAACCCATGATGCAGGACGCAATTCACGCTTGGGATGGAACCAAGCGTGAACCGTTTGGAAGTAGAATTGCAGTCCGTAATTTCAATGCCAACGAATTACACCGGACGCCGCAAAATCAGCAGTGATCGAGCTGGGATGTTCCAGCTCTTCTTGGCCGGCGATGATGCATTCTCATCAAGCACATACGCATCGGATGTCTCCACCGAGACCGCTTCACGATGGTAGTTCGCCAGCACTAAGTGCAGTTGGCGATTGGCAAACGCCGAGGCGACAACTCCCTCAGGAAGCGGCGTGGTAAATAGGTTCGAGTCGCCGATCTCCAGCCAAGCCCAAGTTCCTTCTTCGACCAGCGGTTGGTAGCGTTTGAGCCATCGTGCATAGGTGGCTCTTGTTTCGGGGCTGCCGGGAACTTCGTCCCACGCACTGTAGGTGTGTAATTTGCTGGGATCGGTCTGGTATTGTTGCCAAGCATCACGGCATCGCTTCATCCAAAAATCGTCCTTGTACTCGATCCCAGGAATCATGCCCCGTTCGCCAGTAAAGATTCTGCCTCCCATCGTGACCGGAAACTGCAGGTAGGGGATTGAGTGCAAATAGGGTTCGTGGGCTGCTTCGAGTGTGGTGAACCCCATGTCCAAACACGGCACCAAGTACGGAGCGTGTTTTTTTACTTTTTCACGCATCTCGTCTGCGTTGCGCACGCCTTCACCTACCCACAGATAGTCGTACGTTTTCAAGTCGGTCAGGGGCCGGTCGGTTCCGTCGACATGGAGTTTAAGGATACCACCGCGATGTTTGACTTCGGCATAAACCAGTGCCAGCATGTCTGCAAACGCTCCATCATGCTCGGGGGTCTCTTCAAAGGCAACGATTTCATCAACGGGCGCTTCCATCCGATGTTTGTATCCGTGGCGATTCATCAGATAGCCGGTGTCGACATAGATACCGTCGTTACCATACTCGTCCATGATTTGGACAATCTTCTTCATCACAAATGCGCGCCAACCTGGGCTTGCTGGCGAACACCGAGCCATGGACCAGTAGCCGACCTTCAAATGGTTCCATTCACTACTCCATTTTGGATCGAAATCGGGATCAGAACGCTGAATAAACCCAGTGGAGACATAGGTTAACACCTTCATGCCGCGGCGATGTACCATCTCGATAAACCGATGATAACCCTCGGGATTGACGGCGCTGTACTTGTCGCCGCCAAACAACCGTAGCGAATCATTCCAGTCGTCAAAGACCTGAATTACCTGCACCCCGATCGCTTTTAAACGATCGAGTTCTTGTTCGTCAGCGTCGCCGGGGTTCCAGGGTTGTCGGGCCGGATATTCGCCAAGGTTGTAACAGCATTGAGCCGGTAAATAATTGGTAACCAGGTGCTTTCGCATGCAATCGCGAATCGCCGCGGTACACAAGCCGATGTTTTGCAGTCGATTTCGATGATCCTGCTCGCTGTAGTCTCGCAGCAACGATGGCGATCGATCGGATGTCGCCGATGGGACGCACGCCTCCGCCTTCGCACTGACTAAGGCGGAGGAGCCCAGTGCGATCGAACCCGCTGCGATAGCCTGGCTGCCTGATTTGAAAAATCCGCGTCGAAGCATCGGCTGAATTCCTGAGAAATAGCGATGAAACAGGTGGAATGGCTACGTAGGTAAAATAGAGCCGAAGAGACCTGCGAGCATCGTAGGATGGAAGGTCTCCGCGATCGCCCCGAGGGTGCGGACTCGACGCTCGGTTGTGGACTCGAATCCGTACTACCCGCAAGTTCAACCGCGATGTTTCCATTGCGTGTTGGTTGCAATCAGGAAGGGCGTTTGGAGAAAGGGGACGCATCAACATGCTAAAGCGTCCCCGATCACCGCCACATCACCAGTTATCGTTTGTTAGAGCTTGCAAACGTGGCAATCACGTCTGCCGGGACGTCGTGGGCGAGACAGACGGCGATGTCGCCTTGCTGTGTCACCGTGGGGCCGCGATGCGCGATCACGACGCCCGAGGAAGGCGCTTCAATGATCGTAGGCTGGCGGTCGGGACGCTCAATGAAGTGAATCGCCCCAAGCGGTTGACCGGCACTGACATCGTCACCCACGTCAACCAAACTTTCGTATAAACCCGATTCCGCAGCGAAGATGTAATCCCCTGAATCCAGCGCCTGAACCCAACGTGTCGGCGGTAGATCCAAGCTACTTCGCGTCTGCTCTTGACCCTCCAGCACCCCGACGTGAATCAACACGTTGCGAAGCCCTTCTTGGGAAAGACGATGGATGGCGCGTGTGGTGACCTCTCCGCCTCCCATTTCGGTAGTCACCACCGTTTTGCCCTGGCTCTCGGCTTCAACGGGCAGCAATCCCGTGCCGGCAATGTCGCTGTACAAAAACGCCAAATCGGTGTTGTAAGCCAAGGTCGCTCCGGCCATCCGTTGACGTTGTTCCAAATTCTCGACCAAATGCATATGAGCACAGGGAAAGAAGTAGACACCGCGTCCACCCGTATGCAGGTCGATCACCACATCGCTCAAGGGAAACAAAACCGTGGTCAAATAGTCGGCAATGATCTGAGAGACCGTGCCGCCTGGGTCACCCGGAAAGCAGCGGTTCAGATTCATCCCATCGACAGGCGACAATCGTGTGGACGCCTTCGCAGCGGGGATGTTCAGCGATGGGATCAAAATCACACGACCGGTGATCTCTTCGAGTTTCAGTTCGCGTAGCAGTCGCATGATCGCGATTTGCCCCGGGTACTCGTCACCATGGTTACCGGCCATCAACAAGACCGTGGGGCCCTCTCCCCGCGCGATCGTTGCGATCGGAATTTGCAGTTGGGCCCAACCGCTCAGGTTGTACGAGTACGGGACCGTTAGGATTCCCACTTGTCGACCCGGCGCGGAAAAGTCGATCTCGGTTTTAATAGGTGAATTCGTCATCGTGTTGCCTGGCTTTCAGCGGGAGGGAGGAGGGAAGGGAGAGGGGGAGGACGCGTTATTCTGAGCGTGCAACCACATGCGCGGCCACAAAATCTTCATTCAAGGTGACCCCAAGTCCGGGGCGATCGGGCACTTCGATCCAGCCATCTTCGGCCTGGATTTTTTCAATCGCCAACTCGTGACGCATCGGTTCGTCCTCGACACAATCCTCAAACAGGAACGCGTCGCGACACGTGCTCAACCAATGCAAACTCGCCGCTTCGGTTAGCGGACTGGTGTAACAATGGTTGCACGGACGCGCCCCGATCTCCTCAATGCGTTGACGCAGATAGGCGGCGTCGGTGAATCCGTTTCGAGCGATATCGATCTGGTAAACGTCCAACGCTCGCGCATCGATTAACGGCCGAAACGCAGTGCGTCCGCACTCTTCTTCGCCCGCGGCGATTGGGATCGGTGAGCGATCGCGAAGCCACCGATAGCCTTCGACGTCATCGGGACGTAGGGGTTCTTCGAGCCATTCGACATTGAACGGTTGGAACGCGTGAGCACGCCGTAACGCCGTCCTCGCATCCCAAACACATCCGGCATCAACCAACAACGTCGCATCCTTGATGCCTTCGCGGGCCCCGGCGACAAGGTCCAAATCGACCGCTTCAGATTCCCCCATGGGTTCCCAGCCAAACTTGACGGCCGAGTAGCCATTTTCGATCCAGCGTTGTCCGATCTCGCGAGTTTCGGAGCCGTCTTTGCCAAATAAAATCGACGCGTACGCGCGGAATCGATCGTGTTGTTTGCCGCCGAGCAGTCGGTGGATCGGTTCACCGAAATATTTCCCTTTCAAATCCCACAGCGCCATGTCGATGGCACTCATCGCCGAAAGAGTGACACTTGAGCGACCGAAATACATCGTTTGACGGTACATCTTTTGCCACAACCGATCGGTTTCGAGCGGATTCTCACCGACCAAAATCTCACGCAGCCCACAGGCGATGTTGTGTGAAAAAGGGGCATCGATGATCGCCTTGACCACTTCGGGGGACGAATCGGCTTCTCCAATGCCTTCGAGCCCATCGTCCGTTCGCACGCGAACGAGCACTAGGTCCTGGCAACTGGCTGTCTTGTTGACAACCGATTTGGAACGTAATACTTGGCAAATAATTTGAGCAATTTTCATCCAGCGATCGCTTTCGTGGTCTTCATGTTGATGGGGGGCATTGGTTTTGGGTAAGCCGACGCGTGAGCGAGGGACCCGTGACTCTTGGTTCAGTCCCTCGCTTACGCTTCGGGTTGTGATTTTTGAGGCAGGAGTGCAGGGCCGGTTCCTACCCCGGCCGGTTTCATCGAGCCGTTAAGGACGGCCGGTGGGAACCGGCCCTACGTGAAACTGCGCGATTGTGTTTCGTTCGTTCCTTAGCCAGCGATCAATGTTTCGGAGTTAGCTAAGTATGGAATGGGCGACATTTCCGTGCACGTCGGTCAAACGGAAATCACGACCGGCGTATCGATAGGTCAATTTTTCATGATCCAGCCCCATCAAGTGCAACATCGTCGCGTGCAGGTCGTGGACATGGACTCGGTCCTCCATCGCAGCGAATCCCAATTCATCGGTTGCTCCGTGGACGTGGCCGCCTTTGACTCCGCCTCCCGCCATCCACGTGCTGAATCCCCAATGGTTGTGATCGCGACCACTCAACGATGGCAGCTCGGCGACGGGAGTACGTCCGAATTCGCCGCCCCACAACACCAGTGTCGAATCCAGCATGCCGCGTTGTTTCAAGTCGGCCAGGAAAGCTGCTAACGGCTTGTCCCACTGGCCACACAAGTTTCGTAACCCGCTTTCGAGATTGGAGTGGTGATCCCACTCTTGGCCACCGGCATGCCAAACCTGAGTGAAGCGAACGCCGCGTTCGACCAATCGTCGCGTCAACATTAGTTGTCGTCCCTGCAATGAATCACCATACATTTCATGAATGTAGGCGGGTTCCTGACTCAGGTCGAATGCATCGGACGCTTCGAATTGCATCCGATAGGCCAACTCATACGATTCGATCCGGGCCTCCAATTGGGGATCGATGCCACTGTTTTCGAGATGGCGTTGGTTCATCGTTTGCAACAAATCGAGCTGGCGGCGTTGAACACCGGGATCCTGTGGATTGTTGATGTTTTCGATCAACCGCGAATAGTCCGCTTTGCCAGTGTCCACATGCGTGCCCTGCATCGCGCCGGGTAGAAAGCCCGAGTGCCAATTTTGCGAGCCGACGACGGGGACGCCGTTGGGGCACAATACCACGAATCCCGGCAAATTATCATTGAGCGATCCAAGCCCGTAATTCACCCAGGATCCAAAACTCGGACGCGGTTGATTGTTATCACCACAGTTCATCAACAGCAGTGACGGTTCGTGATTAGGGATATCCGAATGCATCGACCGGATCACACACATGTCGTCGATGTGTTGGGCGGTTTGATGGAATAACTCGCTGACCTCGATTCCCGATTCCCCGTAACGTGAAAACTTAAACGGGGACGCTAACGCGCCGCCTGTTTTACGTTCGGTCGGCAAGGCAGGGTTCGGAAGCGGTTTTCCATGGTACTTTTTGAGTGCGGGCTTCGGGTCAAACGTGTCGACGTGTGACGGTCCGCCATTCATGAATAAATGAACGACTTGCTTGGCCTTGGCGGGATGGTGCAGTGCCGAGGAACCCGCAGCGGCCTCATGCGCCGCCACGCTGGCTAGTCCGAGCATGCCGATGCCCATCCCCGATCGCCGCAACATCTCGCGGCGATTGCAAACCGGGTTGCCAATGGAGACGCCCGACGCGGTGAGGTCGGATCCATTGGATCGGTCGAGTTTGGTTTCGTTCATGGAGTTCTCAATCGATAAAGTGGAATTCATTCGACATCAACAGCACTTGAGCCACACTTTGTAACGGTGTGATCCGGATGGGGTCTTTGGGGCGGAACTGATCGCTGTAGTTCCAGCTTCGCGCGGCCGGTGGTTCGGCTTCGGATGTCGACGGTTCGGGAACAAGCTCGACAATGGTGGGCGACCAAGCAAACGAATCGTGACCGAGTTTCCCATTTACATCGACGACAAAGTCGAGCGTTTCGCCAGCCGCTAGTGTGACCGACTCAATGGGCGTGTCGACGGAGTCTTGGTGCAGGGTGAACGGCCCGGCGATTCGACGCCCGGCCGCAAAAATTTGACCGCGGATGCCATCTCCCGGTTCCCTTTCATGAGCCAGGGTACCGGTGACCGAGACCGTGATCGCGGTGGGAGCGGTCCAGCGAATGACCGAGGCGTGTCGTGGCGTGTTGCCCGGATGCCCACCTGTGGCATCGAGGAACACCCAGCCGAGCTTGGGATCGGGCAGCTTGGGGCCGCCTCGAAATTGAACGCCGTCGAAAAATGGAAGTGCCGCAAACTTGCTCAACGTCTCAGGATCCGTCGCAACGTCGCCATAGCCGTACGACCAGTAGGAAGGAGGGAGAATGTCCTCCGTTTGACGTTCGCTCGCTCGCTGTACGAAGGCCGTTGTTTCCTCCAATTCCTGAGCCGTGGGGTGACGATTTAAAATCTCACGAAACAATCGCTCGATACTTTCCGCGGGCGTGGATGCCTCGGCGGCTCGTTTGGAAACCTGTTCCGCAGCCGACAACATCAACGGATGATTCATTAGGAACAAGGCCTGTCCCGGCACCGAGGTCATGTCGCGACGCCCGTTGCTGATATCCGGCGACGGGAAATCGAACAATCGCATCGTGCCCGAAACGTCCAACCGATTGTTGTGAGCGTACATCGAACGACGGCGGTTGGTGAGCTCCAGCGGATCTCCCGCCGAGGGGCCCCCAATGGTCAGGTCCAAATCGCCTCGGATCGATAATAAAGTGTCACGCATCGTTTCGAAATCGAGCCGACGACGGTTCATCCGACTGCACCATTGGTTATCAGGATCGATGGTGTTGATCTTCGAATTAAGATGGCTTTGCTGCTGGTAGGTCGCTGAATCGAGGATCAGTCGTCGAAGCGACTTGATGGACCAGCCGTGGTCCATGAACCAACTCGCCAAATAGTCGAGCAATGCGGGGTGCGATGGCGGGGGCGCCTGCATACCGAAGTTGCTCGGCGTCGTCACCAAACCACGGCCGAAGTGCTGATGCCAAATACGATTGACAATCACACGCGCCGTCAAAGGGTTTTTGGGAGACACAATTGCGTTGGCCAACTCCAATCGACCGCTGCCTTGTTCGAACGGTTGATCGCTGACCGAGGCGAAAAAACTTGGGAACCGCCGTGGTACCACGTGCATGGGGCTGGATGAATTGCCTCGCCGGAATACACGTGCATCCATCAAAGGGTCGGCGTCCTTCAGCACTAACATTTGTGCTAGCTCGACCGGCGCCTTGGCACGCGCAGAATCTAATGCGTTATTTAGTTTTTTGATCGGTCCTTGGGAGGGACGATCCGGAAACAATCGCAGGATGCGGAAGGCATGAAATGGCGTTTGCAGCGGTGAGGTTCTGCCGCGGAGTGTGTCTCGGAATGCCTGCCAAGCTGGATCGGAGCCTGCGGTTTTCGTGGGCTCGGCCTCGGCTTCATCTAGCAACTGTTTGTAGATGGCGGCAACATCCGCTAATGATTGAGGTGCGTCAGCCAACAACCGTTGGACAACGATCGAATTCGCGGCGGGTTCGGAGTCCGCCGCCGTCATTGCACTCAGCACGTTGGGGGCTTCCGCCGCAAACGTCTCCGGCGTTAATCCAGCCAAACGGTGCCAGGCTAAAAAGACCGGGTCGTTGCTGCTTTCGGTGTCGTCGAGGTACTGCTTCCAGATCAACATGAGTTCCGGATTCAGGTCGTCGCCATCGGAGACGGTATCGAAGGCAGCGGTGTTGACGCCGCCGCGTTGCGATTGGGCCGTCAACAAATACTCGGCCAAACGTTGATGGCTATCCGCCATCACTTTCTCGTATTGCGCGTGGTAGTGATCCTCGAGTTCAACGGCTGCCTTGCGAATGGCAATTGCTTGAGGATCCTTCAACGCCTTCTCGTCGCCGCAGCGAAATGGCCACTGCAGCGGTTCGATTGAATTTTGAAAGACACCGTAAAGCGCGTAGTAGTCATCGATCGTGATCGGATCAAATTTGTGGTCATGGCAACGGGCGCAAGCGATCGTGAGCCCCATGAGTCCGCGTGAGACCACGTCGATGCGATCCGCGGCAATTTCATGTTCGTCGTTCTTAAATCGCGGCCCCACCACAATAAAGCCGAGCGCGGCCAGTGATTCATGAGGTACATCGTCCATCAAATCCGCGGCCAATTGCTCGCGAATGAATTGATCAAAGGGCTTGTCCGCATTGAAGCTGTCGATGACGTAGTCACGATAAGTGAAGGCGGCACGGAAATCGTGTTTCTCAAAGAAAACGTATCCTTTGGTATCGGAGTAGCGTGCCACATCCAACCAATGGCGGCCCGTTCGTTCGCCATAATGTGGCGAATTGAGCCAGCGGTCGGTCCAATCTGAAATTGCGGTTTCCGCGTCGCTGTGTTCAAGTTCTGCGAGCTCTTGGAACGTGGCAGGCAATCCGACCAGGTCCCATTTGATCCGTCGCGCCAGCGTCGCCTGCGTCGTGGGTTCTGAGGGGGCGAGTCCCTGATGTTCCAACTGATTGAGAATGAAAAAGTCAATCGCATTGCGGGGCCACGCGGAGTTGCGGACCGCTGGCACCTCGGGACGGATGATCGGTTTGAACGCCCAGTGGTTTGCAAAATCGGGGCCGCTGCGGACCGCGGCGACCTCGCCCGGCCATGGCGCGCCCATTTCCACCCATCGCGTCAAAATCTGAACCTGGTCGTCGTCGAGCGATTCCTCCGGTGGCATCTCAAATGATTCACGCTTAACCGCCTCGATCAACAAGCTTTCGTCGGGTTGCTTTGGCACCACCGAGGGGCCGCTGTCGCCACCCTCGAGCATCGCGTGCCGCGAATCGAGTCGCAGTCCCGCGTGCTGCTTCTTTTCTCCATGGCACGAAATGCACTTATCAAACAACAGCGGACGTACCTTGTTCTCAAAAAAGGCTTCGATCTCGGCCTGTTGTTCGGCGGAGACCGCGTTGTCCGCGCGCAAATCGTTGCATTGAAATGAGCCAACCAGGGCGGTGATGATCAACGTTTGAATCGAAAGGAAGCGACGCAAGCCAAGCGGCAACGCGGGTAAAGTGATCATTGAATGTGCTCCTCCAGGGCTAAAACGGTCCCCTCAAGGTCCCCGTCCTTCAACCGCTGGATGATCGGTAAGTGTTCGCGATAGATGTCCATCGGGTCGGTGTAGGCTCGGTGACTTTCCAGAAAGTGACGCCGCACTCGTGCCACAATCACCGACCAAATTGCGAGCAGATCGGGAGAGTTCGATCGCTGGACCCAATAGCGATGAAAGGCAATGTCCTGTTCCGAAACGACGGCGAAATCACCGCTTGCACAGGCATGTTTCATTCGCTCCAAGATGCCTTCCCATTGGATGAAATCTGCATCCTGTAGCGTGCCAAAGAAAAGACGCAGCGCGTGTGTCTCAACCGTGCGACGCAGGGGAATGATCAATGTTTGGATTTCGTCGGGAGCGGAGCAAGCGACCTGCGAGCCTCGATTCCGGTCGGTCTCTACGACCCCTTCCCACGTCAGTTGCTTGAGCGCGTCGCGGATCGGACTGCGGCTGACCTCAAATCGCTTCGCTAACTCGGTCTCGCGCAATCGCTCCCCTTCGCTAACGCGTCCCGAGAAGATGTCGTCACGCAGTCGGTCTACAATCTGCTCTCCAAGGCCTCTGACAAGTGGTGGATTCATTTTGAGCTCCATTGCAATGGATGATTTGTAAACGCGAACACATCGTGCCTGCACATTGTATACAATCCGGGCGGTCTGCCAAGAGAAAGCTACGGATGAGGCTGGTTTTTCCGCAATTTTGCTTCGCTTCGGCTAGCGATATCGGCCGAACCGTTGCATCAAAGCTTGGGAAGCAAAACGGATGACGATGCATTACCTAAACAACGATAAAGGTGGGTGGCGAACGAGTCCATGACGTTCGGGTGGAAAGGCAAAATTGTGGAAACGCAGGGTCCATTTCGCAGTCCATTTCGCGATCGCGTCGCCCTATTGCCTCGGCGGAGCCACGCTGGAATCACCACCGACGCCTTAGCGATTTTTGCACCCGGGGGGCCGCCACGCATCCTCCGGCGTAGCTAAAGTCGTCGCAGTGTTAAACAAGATAAGCCGTTAAACAAGATAAGCCGAGGTCGCCGCCGCTCCGCTGGTTGCCGGAGCGGCGGCGCTGTTCCCTGATTAGGTGTCGTTCCCTGAATTCGTGTCGAGCGTGGATCGCGATGCGGGTTGCGGATTCGGGCGCGAACGCACACGGAACGATGGCAGCCGACTATTTTTTCAAATCAAAGTCGTGCTGGTTGTCGCCATCTTTGATCTCGACCGTCAACGTAGTGGCATTGTTAAATTTTGCCGGAATGTACTGCTCGGTGGCGTCAATCATCGTCCCGGGTGGATGAGGAGGTCCCGCTTCGACCGAGCCTAGATTCTTGATCCCAAAAATTTGCACGGTGTGAGTTGCGAAGATCGCGCCCTCTTCTTTTGCCAGTGCGTATTTGCCTGCGACGATCTCGGCTGTTGCCGCAGGACCGGCATCGGGAATGAAGCTAATTGTACCGGCATCGACCGGCGTTCCGTTCCACGACACGTTGCCTTGCACCGCGGCACGTGGCGGACCGGAGTCCCCACAACCGACGGCGAATAATAGTGTCGAGGCCAAGGTCACCAGTGGTAGGGTTCGGCCCAACCGTGCCCTTGCGCCGGAGACGTGCCTAGCCAGCACGACCCCGGAAAAACTGCTATGTATCATAGTTGTCTCGAAAGTTCAAAAGAAATTGATTCAATACTGCGCGGGGTTGTTTAGTAGTCCGCAAGCACGTTGCCATCGTCGGGGATGCCGAGGTTTTGCCACGTGACTAGGTTGATCGTTTCGCTGATTGTGCGGACGCTGCCATCGACCAACGCGACATTGACGATGCCGGGATGAAGGCTGCGAGACGCCTGCACTTGGGCGCGGGTTGTATGATTGGTGTACCCGCTGATGCAAGGCGCGCGGTCAATCGATTGGCAAAAAGACCCGCGAACTTGGTCAGGCACATTGCTATTGGGGATTTGATTGTGCTGGTACAGCGGGCCTTCGGGGTAGTGCAGCACGCCTCGGAAATCAGTGCCCTTGGATTTCAGTAATTCCGCAATCATTATCGTGTTACTCGTCCCATCCAAGATGTCCTTCATGTTCTTGGAATCGTTTTGTCCAAACACTCCCACAGGACCTCGAGCAGCAGCATTAATGGTGTCGGTGTACATCGGGCCGATGCCATTGTTCGCCGCATAGTTGCCACGCGCAAACGCGCTAAACATTAGCTCCACATCAATATCCGAGGGGCAGGTCATGGTTGGCAGGAAGGTTTTGGTTACTAACGTGACCCCCGTCCCAGGAGTGCCGTAGCCAAAATAATCAAAGTCTGTGATCTGGTCATACAGTGCCCCTTGCTCGATAAATGGCAAAAGTTGGGTGACCCAAGTGGACTCGTTCGGCGATGGATCGGACACCCAAAAGTAGTAGCCAGCCGGGAAATTGAGATGGGTATCGTGGTAGTTATGTAGCCCCAATGCGACTTGTTTCATGTTGTTGCTACAACTCATCCGTCGCGCCGCTTCACGAGCGGCTTGCACCGCAGGCAACAGCAGACCGACTAACACGCCAATGATGGCAATCACGACTAGCAATTCCACCAACGTGAAGCCTAGCCGGGCGTTGCCATCATGCCGGTGACGCGGGAGCACACCTGGTCTTTTGGTCGAAGGCGGGGCAAATTTTGCACGTGGCTCTCGCGCACGCGCGTCCCTGTGGTGGAGTGGGCAGCAAATGTTTGATGACATCATCAGATGAATCTCTAAAGATAGAAATGAAAGCGACCGGTAAAGGGATCGTTGTTTGAAGCAACACGCCGGTGCGGGACGTTACCTGCCGTTTTTTGGTGGCATCCCGCAAATCGTGCTCAGATTCCGAACAACGCTCAGCAAGGGGGTGCTGGGGCACTCCCTTGCGCGGATATTGTATACAATGTGCAGGTCGTAAAAGGTGGGGTCAACGATTTTTGTCTGAGAAAATCGAAGATTTGTCGTTGCCGCATGCTGTTCTGGGATCCCGGATTAGCGAGTCACACAAGAAGGCTTGGGCACGAGGCAGGCACCAATGACGCAGCTTTACCAGCCCGCTCCGCGGCGTTTGGGGGCTGAGGCCGTTGGCGTCATGTCAGAAGTCGCGGCGCAGAGAGAGAGGCCAGCGGCCAGCGGTCGAGATCGCCGCCGCTCCGCTGGTTGGAGGAGAGGCGGCGTTCCCAAATTACGTGTCGTTCCCTGCATTCGTGTCGAGCGTGGATCGCGGTGCGGGTTGCGATTCGGGCGCCACCACACGCGGGACGATGGCAGACGACTATTTTTTCAAATCAAAGTCGTGCTGGTTGTCGCCGTCTTTGATCTCGACCGTCAACGTAGTGGCGTTATTAAATTTTGCCGGAATGTACTGCTCGGTGGCGTCAATCATCGTCCCGGGTGGATGAGGAGGTCCCGCTTCGACCGAGCCTAGATTCTTGATCCCAAAGATTTGCACGGTGTGAGTTGCGAAGATCGCGCCCTCTTCTTTCGCCAGTGCGTATTTGCCCGCGACGATCTCGGCTGTCGCCGCAGGACCGGCATCGGGAATGAAGCTAATCGTACCGGCATCGACCGGCGCTCCGTTCCACGACACGTTGCCTTGCACCGCGGCACGTGGCGGACCGGAGTCCCCACAACCGACCGCGAATAATAGTGTCGAGGCCAAGGTCACCAGTGGTAGGGTTCGGCCCAACCGTGCCCTTGCGCCGGAGAGGTGCGTAGCCAGCACGCCCCCGGAAAAACTGCTATGTATCATAGTTGTCTCGAAAGTTCAAAAGAAATTGATTCAATACTGCGCGGGGTTGTTTAGTAGTCCGCAAGCACGTTGCCATCGTCGGGGATGCCGAGGTTTTGCCAGGTGACTAGGTTGATGGAGTCGCTGATCGTGCGCACGCTGCCATCGACAAACGCGACATTGACGATGCTCGGATGAAGGCTGCGAGTCGATAATACGATCGAGCGGTTGTTATGCGCGGTATACGTGCCGGTGCAGGGAGCGCGGTCGATCGATTTGCACAGAGCGGTGCGGAATTGATCAAACACCTTGCTATTGGGGCCCTGGTTGTGTTGGTAGAGCGGTCCTTCGGGGTAATGCAACACGCCCCGGAAGTCGTCGCCGGGGGACCGCAGTAGCTCCGCAATCATCACGGTGTTGCTCGTCCCGTCCAAAATGTCCTTCATGTTCTTGGCGTCGTTTTGTCCAAACACTCCCTCTGGACCACGAGCAACCACGTTTTTGCCTGCGGTGGACATCGGCCCAATGCCGTTGTTTGCCCCGTAGTTACCCCGCGCCCAATAACTGAGCGCCAGCTTCACGTCGACATCCGAGGGACAGGTCATCGTGGGGATAAAGGTTCTGATGACGTTGGTGACGCCCGGGTTAAGGTTCGGGCTGCCAAAGTAACTCCATTCATCGATTTGATCGTACACAGCCCCTTGTTCGATGAAGGGCAGGATGTGTGTGACCCATGTCGACTCGTTTGATCTTCCATAGGTGTACCAATAGTAACCGGCAGGAAAGTCGAGATTTGTGTCGTGGTAGTTATGCAGTCCCAATGCGATTTGTTTCAAGTTGTTGCTGCAACTCATTCGTCGCGCCGCTTCACGAGCGGCTTGCACCGCAGGCAATAGCAGTCCCACCAACACGCCAATAATGGCAATCACGACCAGCAATTCCACCAGCGTGAAGCCTAGCCGGGCGTTGCAATCATGCCGGTGGCGAGTGGATGCACCTGATTCCCGGCGCGATCGTGGGGAAGATTTGGAATGTGAATGTTGCACGCACGCGTCCCGTTCGCTGAGTGCGCTGCAGATGGTGGATACTATCATCTGAAAAGTCCCTAAAAGTAGTAATGAAAACGGCCGAGAAAGTTTCGCTGCAGGATGCGTCACGCTTGTGGGGGGACCGCCAGATGCGTTTTTTGCAAAACGCGGCACAGAGTAATCCGATTCCGACCACTGTTGCGAAGGGGGCTTAAGGGGAGTTCTGTAGGGGTGTCTGTGGCACACATGGTACCGGTTGCGAAAGGCGGGGTAAACTAACTGGGGACAAAATGTTGACAAATCGTCGTTGCCGCGTTTTGGCCTGCGATAGGGGGTGGGCGAGTTACGCCAGAATGCGACGGCGCGATGCGTACAAAGGATCGCATCGTGCCCGCTCCGCTGCGCTTGGGGAGTGAGGCCGTTGGCGCCATGTCAGCAGTCGCGGCGGAGAGAGAGAGAGCGGACAGCGGTCGAGATCGCCGCCGCTCCGATGCTTGGCGGAGAGGCGGCGTTCCCAAATTACGTGTCGTTCCCTGCATTCGTGTCGAGCGTGGATCGCGGTGCGGGTTGCGATTCGGGCGCGAACGCACACGGGACGATGCCAGCCGACTATTTTTTCAAATCAAAGTCGTGCTGGTTGTCGCCATCTTTGATCTCGACCGTCAACGTAGTGGCATTGTTAAATTTTGCCGGAATGTACTGCTCGGTGGCGTCAATCATCGTGCCGGGTGGATGAGGAGGTCCCGCTTCGACCGAGCCTAGATTCTTGATCCCAAAAATTTGCACGGTGTGAGTTGCGAAGATCGCGCCCTCTTCTTTTGCCAGTGCGTATTTGCCCGCGACGATCTCGGCTGTGGCCGCTGGACCGGCATCGGGAATGAAGCTAATCGTACCGGCATCGACCGGCGCTCCGTTCCACGATACGTTGCCTTGCACCGCGGCACGTGGCGGACCGGAGTCCCCACAACCGACCGCGAATAATAGTGTCGAGGCCAAGGTCACCAATGGAAGGATTCGTCCCAATGGTGCCCTTGCGCCCGCAGCGTCCGTGCGCTGCGCGACGCTAGGAAAAAAGCTAAGTTTCATGTGATGTCTCGAAAGTTCAAAAGAGATTGATTCAATTCATTCGGGCGGGGCGTTTAGTAGTCCGCAAGCACATTGCCATCCTCGGGGGTACCGAGGTATTGCCAAGTGACTAGGTTGATGGAGTCGCTGATCGTGCGCACGCTGCCGTCCACCAACGCGACATTGACGACGCTCGGATGAAGGCTGCGGGTCGACAACACGATGGATCGGTTGTTCCAAGCGGTGTACGTGCCAGTGCAGGGAGCGCGGTCGATCGATTTGCATAGACTGGTGCGGAATTGGTCAAACACCTTGCTGTTGGGGCCTTGGTTGTGTTGGTAAAGCGGTCCTTCGGGATAATGCATCGTGCCCCGGAAATCGTCGCCGGGGGATCGCAGCAACTCCGCAATCATTACCGTGTTGCTCGTCCCGTCCAAAATGTCCTTCATGTTCTTGGAATCGTTTTGGCCAAACACGCCCACGGGCCCACGAGTAACCAGGTTTCGACCTTCGGTGTACATCGGCCCAATGCCGTTGTTTGCCCCGTAGTTACCCCGTGCCCAATAGCCGAGCGCTAGCTTCACGTCGACATCCGAGGGACAGGTCATCGTGGGCAGGAAGGTTTTGATGACGTTGGTGACACCGGGGTTTACATTTGGGCTGCCGAAATAATTCCACTGTTCGATTTGCTCGTACAATGCGCCTTGTTCGATAAAGGGAAGAATGTGTGAGATCCAAGTCGATTCGTTCGCCGGCCCATAGGTGAATTGGTAGTAGCCAGCGGGAAAATCGAGATTGCTGTCGTGGTAGTTATGCAGTCCCAATGCGATCTGTTTCAAGTTGTTGCTGCAACTCATTCGTCGCGCCGCTTCGCGCGCCGATTGCACTGCGGGTAGCAGCAGTCCGACCAACACACCAATGATGGCAATCACGACCAGCAATTCCACCAGCGTGAAGCCTAGCCGGGCGTTGCCATCACGCCGGTGACGCGGGAATACACCCGAGACTTTTGTCAAAGGGGGGCAAGACTCAGGATGTGAATCTCGCGAGTCAACGCCCGTCTTATTGGGCACGCAACGCATGGTTAATGACATCATCAGACAAATCCCTCAGAAGTAGTAAAGAAAAGGACCGGTAAAAGTTGCGTTGTTGGAACCGGCGCGCAATCAGGTGCATTGCACCAGTGCGGCGTTGGGCGGCGTGGACGTGACGAGGTTGTCGTCGTGAGACGCGGAAGAAGCGTGCCCGAGCATCCGATTTGATCCTCTCGCGATGGAGCGATGACCGGGGTGGCGTGGCGACGATTTGTCCGTCGCGGGCAAGGGAGAGTTTCTGATACTCGGTGCCGTCGCCTCAGGCCTGCGGACGCAGATGGTTGTGAAGCTGATTTTCCCGACCCACTTGCCGTCGCGGGGTGTCGCGTGAGAACCGTGGCGAAACCGTCATGCTGGCAAGCCATCATGCCTTCGCCGCAGCGTTTGGAAAATCGTGACCCCATGGCGACAACCTTTTAGTGTGGGGGTTCGATGATCTCTCGGAAGAGGTCAATTGTTGATTGCATACAATATGTGGGGTCTCAAAGGCGGGGTCAATCATTTTTATGTTAAAAAATCAGAGATTTGTGAGTGCATTCAGCTTTTCCGTCCATTGCGTTTTCTCGTCGCGTTGAAGGGAGCTGCAGGAAGTGAGTTCAAATCAGCGCCCAATCGACAACCCGCATCGTTCGGATAGGGCCGCATCGTTCGGATTGGGGTAGCGCCGGCGATCGTGCTGGCGCAATGGGATCGCAGCAAAGTGTCGCGGCGAGGATGCGGCTTCGTTTAGGCTCGTAGGCCGGAATGTAGGGCGATGGTGGGGCCGGAACTCGTTGGAGAGGAATTGGCTTGCTAGCGTCGGTCGCTGCCTGTAGAGATCGCTGTCTGTTGAGATCGCCGAAAAGGGGAACGGCGGTTTGCACTGGAGCGATGCAGGCGTTTCCGTGTCGGTGTTGATATTGTTTTTTTGACGACGATTTGCACGACGCAACGAGTGCGGACGGTTCGCGACGCCGCGGTGCATTCATCCGTATGATGGGAATCAGCCGCTGCTTGTTCTCGCGGGCGTCGGATCGATGCGACTGAGAGATGCGACTGAGAGATGCGGTCG
This sequence comes from Novipirellula galeiformis, assembly GCF_007860095.1. Lineage (NCBI taxonomy): Bacteria > Pseudomonadati > Planctomycetota > Planctomycetia > Pirellulales > Pirellulaceae > Novipirellula > Novipirellula galeiformis. The sequence goes on from NZ_SJPT01000006.1 coordinate 382,012, forward strand.
CAAGCGATGCTCGCCAACCAAGGTCGCACGTGATGGTCGCAAGCTCTGCTTTAGCGCTGACGCTGCGAGGGTCTCTGTGCCCCTAGCGAGTCCGCAACGCAGTCCGTTCGACGAGAGCACCGCTAGGAAGCCCCCGTTGATCAGGTGGTTCTCGGTGTGCAACGGCCGCTTCGCAAGTCGCCTGCGGATGCGAGCAACTTGCGTTGTCCTGGTCACTTCTTAACGCGTTCACGTGTGCGAAACCATCGCATCAGCGTCACGGCGCGACAGCGGTGATGCTGACGTACTGGCGACGTAGGAATACGATGGACGACAACGAGAAGCGTGGATGTGTTGCTAAACTAGCAACTCGATCGGATCTTGGAGCACCGAATTGGATCCAAACTCGTCCTCCTCCATCGCTTCATCCACGGCATCCAAGTTGGCTGTCGAATGAATCGACGGCGGATCGATTGTAGGAGAGCTTGGATCGACAAACGAGCTGCCGGTCGATTCGCTACTGGAGTTTCTAAACAATGCGTCGACGGCATCGTCGCGTTGGCTAGCCGATTGGGTCTGCAGCGTGGAATCGTTCGTTATCAACATCGGTATCGACTCACCGTGCGCATCGGTTTGTACAAGACCGCTACCAATACGGTTTAGATGGTTGATGATTTGCAACGCATCGAGAGCCGAGACTTTGTTGTCGCGATTGACGTCCAGGAACCTCGGGATGACTTGTTCGCCTTGGGTACCGTGGTTTCGGTCGATCGCATTGATCACGATGACCGCATCCAATGCGGTTGTCTCGCCGCTGCCATTGGTGTCGGTAGGTTGCAGAATATTTGTCGGTGCGGCCTGGGAAAGCGTGCCTGAGCCGGTGGAGGTGCGAATCGCGAAAATGCGGTCAAACGATTGGGGCTCGAACACGATCGCGTACACGCCTCCTGCTTCGAGATCCGCTGTCGCGATGGTGCCATGCATCGTGCTGATGAGTTGGATGTGGGTATCAAAAATCAAGATCCTTTCGTTGATCACGGCCGTGCCAACGGGCGTCACGCTCACGACCGTGTCCGTCAACGACTGGAACAAAATCGCGTTCGTCGACCCGTCGCCAGGGATCGTTTGTCCTCCTTCGACTTGGTGTGGGATGATAATATTGAGGGAGGGAATGACGAGATCATCGTCGAGAATCGTCCCATTCGCAGTGGCGTCGATCGTCTCAGCGGTGGCCGATGGATTGTCGAGGGTGACACGGAAGCGATCGTAGATTTCGACCGCGGTATCCCCTCTGACGTAGATCGTCAGCGTTTGACTTAATTCTCCCTGAGCAAACTCGATTGTGCCGCTTGGGAATACGCCGTTCTTAAAATCATCAGCGGTCGCTTGATGGAGTCCCGTGCCGGTGACGGCATAGTCGACCGTGGCCTCGACGTCGGTGTTCCCGCTACGCGTGACGGTAAACGTGAACGGAGTTAATCCCGAGTCTCCTTCTTTTTTAATGGCATCCGTCGCCGCGATGCTCAGCAATGCCTTGCCAACCGCACCACCAAGGCTGGACTCAAACGCCCCAATGTCGATCGCAAGTCCTTGCGGACGCGCGACGCCTCGCTGGTCGATTGACAATCCAGCGGCGACGCCCGCGTTCAGTGCGGGGCTGGCATCTAGTAACGCGATCGTTTGAGTCGTGCCACCATTGTCGTCTAACATTCCTAGTCCTGCATCGACATCAATGATGTCCGAACTCGAGGTGCCTAGGAGTGTGACACCGCTCGAGTCACCGAACAGATTATTGCCACCACTGTTGATGGTGCCTAACGCGTCCGCTCCCGTTGCGGCGTTATTGTTGGCGACCAGGGTGTTGGTGGCCGTGAAATCACCGCCTTGGGTGGCGATCCCGCCGCCCGCGGCAGCGGTGTTGCCCGCAAGGGTGACGCTCGTTAGTGTGAGCTTGCCCCCTTCGCTGGCAATGCCTCCTCCGAGGTTGGTTGCCGAGTTGGCGGCAATCGTCGAGTTCGCGATGGTAATGTCACCCGTCGTGCCATCGTTAAAAATACCTCCTCCGTCTTGCGCCGTATTTCCTGAGAGGGTGGAACGCACGACGTGGATCGTTCCTGCGGCACTGTTCCAAAGGCCGCCGCCCTCATTGGCGGCCGTGTTGCTCGCTACGGTTGATTCGAGAACGCTCAGCATGGCCTGGCCGGAGAGATGCACGGCACCGCCGTTGATTCCCGCCGTGTTCCCTGCGTTCAATTCGCCACCGAGAATCACATTCGTCAACGTCACTTCGCCAGCGTTGTTCTCGATCGCTCCACCCGCTCGCGCCGCGACGTTTTCGCTCAGCGCAGTGTTGTTGATCGTTACCGTTCCCCCGACCGTCATCACACCGCCGCCATTGCCGGCATTGACAACCGATATGTTGCCACGGATCGTCGCACCTGAGATCGCTAACGTACCACCGTTGTTGAAAATCCCTCCTCCGCCTTGATCGTTGTTTGTATTGTTACCAGCGTTGGCGGTGTTGCCGAGCAGCGAGGTTCCCGAGATGGTCATCAAGCCGCTGTCGTTCCACAAACCCCCACCCTCCTGGGCTGCCACGTTCCCACTGACCGTACCGCCCGTGACGGTGACCGTGCCGTCGCCCGAAACATGTAATCCGCCACCGTTACCCGGCGCGGGTGTCGCGCCCACGCCAATGTCCACTCCCGCACTGTTGGTATCGAGCGTCACGCCGTCGAGCGTGACCGTCGAACCGCTGGTGGTTTCGATCCCACCGCCAGCCCGGTTGGCTGTGTTGCCGCTGATTTCGCTGTTGGTCACGGTGGTCGATCCACCGAGATTTAAGATCCCGCCGCCTGAACCGCTGCTGCCGTCGGCGACGTTCATCGAAACCGCTCCACCGTTGATGATCAACGTGCCGCCGTTATTGAAAATCCCACCACCGCCATCATCTGCGGCGTCGCCACTGGCCGTATTGCCGCTGATCGTCGTGCCGTCGATGGTCATCGTGCCGCTGTCGTTCCAAAGGCCTCCGCCCTCCAGAGCGGCACGGTTCCCTGAAACGGTACCGCCTGTGACGTTGACCGTGCCGTCGCCCGAAACATGTAATCCGCCACCGTTACCCGGCGCGGGGGTTGCGCCGGCACCAATGTCCACGCCCGCACTGTTGGTATCGAGCGTCACGCCGTTGAGCGTGACGGTCGAACCGCTGGTGGTTTCGATCCCACCGCCAGCCCGGTTGGCCGTGTTGCCGCTGATTTCGCTGTTGGTTACCGACACCGTGCCACCGACGTTGATGATCCCTCCACCGCTGCCGGCAGCGCCCGTAGCCACGTTGCCAGTGATCGTTGAATTCGTGATCGTCAGCGATCCGTTTTCATTGTGGATCCCGCCGCCCCCCTCAACGGCTGCGTTCCCCGTGGCCGCATTATTGCGAATCGTTGCGTTGCGGATCGTGGCATTGTTGATCGCTGCGTTGGTCGTTGGCACGCTGCTCCCCATCGGAACAATCTCCGCGGCCGCGACCGGCGCGGTGACGCGAAACGCCGTTCCATTGCCTAGGTCAATTCCGCCCGGTGCCGTGCCCATCGCTGCGGCATCGATCGCATCGGAGATCGACTTGTCGATCGTTTGCCCATGCAAGACGACTTCGCGGAAGTCCAAGGGGGCGAGGTTGTTGAATTGACGCGCCTCATCAGGATTCGTCAAATCGAACGTGTAGGTCGTATCGAGATTGAACTCCGTACCGCTCGGGAATAATGCGGACGGATCGATGGCACCATTATCGGCCAGAGCCAAGAAGTGAGCGAGCGGTGGGACCCCTGCGGGAGGATTGGAACTGAAGGCCGAAGCGTCGCGTAGCTGCGTCGACGTCAGGTTCAAGAGGACCGGGCCGTACTTCGGTTGTCCCTCTAGAAAGTCCAAGAAACCGTCTTCGATCGTGACCCCGTCATCGGCAATGCTCGGCAGCACCGAGTCGATGGGCGCGAAACCGTTGGCCAAGCCACCCGCGCCGTCGAAGAAAGGTCCATCGCCTTGCTCAAGGATAGGCCGGGCTGCATTCCCGGCAAACTGGCCGTGAATATGGGCGGCATGAATGCCGCCAAACGCACTGACATCCTCCAGCCCTTCAGCGTCAATCACGACACGAACGGTCCGTGTGGTCGCGGTGGGGGAGGTGACCGTGACGGAGCCAGTCCCGGTGACACCCGATCCATTGAGTTCCGTGAACGTCAGCCCGAAGACTTCATTGGTTGAAACAGCGGCAACGTCGTTATAGATTCCGCCGCCCGCTGCGGCCGTGTTCCCATCGATCATGGTTCCATCGATCGTCAAAGAACCACTTGCCGAAGTCCAAACGCCGCCCCCTTCGACCGCTTGGTTATCATTGACCGTACCGCCGACGATCGCCACGACCGCGTTGCCGCCGACGTGAACTCCACCGCCGTTTCCAGGCGAGGCGGTCGCATTGACCAGACTGTTTCCATTGACATTGACGTTCGTCAGCGAAGCGTTCGATCCTGCCGTTGTCTCAATCCCACCGCCGGCACGGTTGGCCGTGTTCCCGGTGATCATCGAAGTAGCGATCTGAAGCGTACCGCCCGTTGCGTTAAAGATTGCCCCGCCGCTACCGGCGGTGCCCGATGCCGCGTTGCCGCTAAGGGTAGAGTCGACAAGACTCAACGTTCCGCCATCGTTATAGATTGCGCCGCCACCCTGGGTTGCTGCGTCACCCGTCGCGGTGTTGCCCGAGAGCGTCACCGAATCGAGCGAAAGTGATTGGCCCGTCGCAACATAGATTGCTCCCCCCACGGCTGCGACACCGTCTTTCAGCATCAACCCTTCAATGGAAACCGTGTTGGCAATTGTGGCGTCAGGGTTCGCGTCGATTGAGAAGATGCGAGCGGCGTTGTTGCCGCGGATCGTGATCTCGCTCGCGTCACCCAGTGAAATCCGCAGCGAATCCGTGATCGACAACTCGCTTCCGAGCGTGAGGGTCGACAATCCTGCTGCGAACGTGATGGTGTCGATGGTTCCGGGGCCAGCCCCACCCGCAACGGTGTCGGCGTTAATGACCGCATTCATATTCGCTGCCTGAATCGCCTCACGTAAACTCAGCATCCCGTCTTCAGCGACGATATCGTTGGCGGTGTCCACGGTGTAACTTGCCAGCACTCGGCGGGCTTCGAGTTGTTCACCCAGCAGACGACGAATGTGTGAGCGTTTTCCCGCCGCGTTGGATTTCCTGTGCCGTCCCGCGACGGTTTTGTTTCGCGCTGGAAATGGGAACAGACTGGTGGAAGCGAAGCTGAGCATGATGTTCTCCCAGAGGTGTTTACGGTTTCCGTTGAAATAGGTGTTCCGGACCCCCATTAGAGCGGGGTTTGTCTGGGGATGCATCCCATTTCGTACACAATCGCAGCAGGGAGAGAGGCAAAAGGAACCAAATTTGTTGTTTGGCAAACGATGTACCGTCGTCCAGTGCCGCCTGGTTTGGTCGCTGGCAAGCGAGTGATTGGGCATCAGAAGCGCCGTTGGACGCGAGTTCAGGCGGAGTTTGTCTGGGAGTCTGCGGCCCCGGTGGGCAACGAGGTCGTTGTCGTCGCAGAAGCGGAGGATATCCCGTGATATCCCGAAGCGTTTGGGCAGGGCGAATTCCGTCAGCGGGACGTCCGAGCCAAAGTTCGCCGTCGCGAGAGCGAAGCGGTGATACTTGAAGCGGTGTTACTCGAAGCGGACTTCGTGGCGCCGCGATCGATCCATCGACGCGAATCGCTCCGGCCGCGGTGAGAACCGTTCGTTCAGCCGAGACTGAGCGATCTCGGTTGCCAACAGCGTCTGTGCGGCTTACTGAAACGCGATGCTCGAAAAGCCGCTTCGCTTCAGCCATCACTATCTCAACCACCACTATCTCAACCACCACGCCCGCTCGTTTCGGTTCACCAGTCTCCGTATCGCATCGGTGGGCGAGGGCGTCCAACCTATCGGGTCCGAAGCGTTCGGCCGATATTCGGCAGTTAGATATTCGGAAGCTAAACAACAACGCGGTTGAGTGGGATCCTTGCTTCATTCAATGAATATGGACGGATCGCACTGAAAGCGATTTCGGGATATCTTGGGCGCCGCGATGACGGACACGGTCGCGTCAAAATCCATTATCGTGGAATCTCTTTCAATTCATTGCAAATAAATGCGTAGAACTGGTGAGCGTTAGGTGAGTGATCAAAGGTTGCAGGAAGCACTGACCCGTCTGGGATCTGTCGGGATCGCCAAGTTGTCTTTGGACGAAATCGTTGCCGTTCGCACCCGGGTGCGCTCGGCGATGGACCAAATGACCGAACAAGTCGATGCAGATGTTCAGTCGATAAGTCGTTTGATTGCCGATGGCGACGTGTTCGCCTTCCAGGCCGCGAAGCGTTTGGCGGCGAAGCATCAGGTTCGTGCGGAATACCTTGTTTCGCTGGATGAAAGCCTGAGCAACTTTTATCAGCGTCGGTACATGGAAAATGGCATGGCCGAGCGCATGGGCGGCCGCCGCATGCTGATGCTGTTTGAAGCATTGATCTTGGTTCTGATCGTGCTTGTTCTGGGGTTGCTGATGTACGATCTAGCGGCCGGACCCGATTCGTCGCGGCCCGCTTTTTTGTCGAGCAGTTCGATTTTCGCAGTGGACGCTTTTTGTTGCGCGATCTTCATGGGCGAGTTCGTGCTTCGTCTGCGGAGTGCCGATTCCAAGCGATACGTCTGGAAGCATCATTGGGTTGATTTCGTCACCTCGATCCCCGTGCCCGGCGAAGCGCAATTGGCAAGGTTTGGTCGCTTTGCCCGGCTGGCGCGTTTCGCGCGTCTGCTGCGTCTGCTTCGATTCGCTCGTTTGTTCTTCTTTTTGTGGCGAGGTTTGGACAAGCTACAAGACGTGATGGACGTCAAGGTGATGAAGAAGACGATTCGGTGGGCAGTCTTCGCGACGTTCGCCGGCGCGATTCTGATTTACAAGATTGAAGGCGGATCGGCAGCCAACTCTGAAAACGCGGTGTCCACGTTCGGACAATCAGCGTGGTGGAGTTTTACAACCGTCTTGACCGGAGGGTTTGGCGATATTCACAATCCCGAATCCATCAGCGGTCAAGTTCTGACGGGTTTTTTAGTCGTGATCGGCATGGTGCTAGTTGGGGTGTTCACCGCCACATTGACGTCCATCTTCGTCGGCGAGCGTCAGGACGATGAGGATGTCAGTCTCGATCAGATTGTCGCGAAGCTCGATGAACTCACGCGACTTCAGGCGGCAAACGGCGATTCAGAACGCCAAGCCTGACCCATCTCCGGCCCGTCGGGCCTATCAGACCGCCACATCTCCGCCCCAACGGGGCAGCCCTAACGCGTTGTCGTCCTGCGGCCAAGCAGCGTCTGACCAGTCAGACGCGGGCGTCGAAACGAATCGCGATCGGTGATGTTCGGTCGTCGCAGCCGTGAAGCGGCGGCGTGGATTAGGACCGCCCCGTTGGGGCTTGGTTGGATCGGGGGCACGTAAATCCCAGGGCGTTGCCCTGGGCTGACCCAGCGCCGGCCCGTCGGGCCTACCAGACCGTCACACCTCCGCCCCAACGGGGCAGCCCTATGTCAGCCCAGGCCCACGGCCTGGGGAATCAACGACAATCGCCTAAACAGCCCCAACGGGGCGGCCCTAACGCTTCGTCGTCATGCTGCCAAGCAGCGTCTGACTAGCCAGTCGCGGACGTTGAGATTGCTCCACGCTCCGGCTGAACCGACAGGTCCTCCATCGCCCTCGAGAGCAGCTTAGGGACAATGTGTTCAAACTGCTAATCAAACGATTGACCTGCTCCCGATTTGTCTCGTTCGGCGCCTAAGTTTACAAGGGATTCCAGAATCCCAATGTCCCGTAGATCCGCGAGCACGTCGCGGACAAAATCGATCAGTGGAGCCTGCCAGTCTTCGTGAGCCAGCACCGAAACAAGGGGTTTGGATATTTTGGCGATACTGTAATCCGAGTCAACTGGATCGAAAAACACCCAGTCGGGATTGCGCTCGGACAACTGCATTCGGCTCATGCTGAAAATGTCGCGAACCATCAAGTGCGCTTTGCAGTTCTTGGGATAAGTACTAATTGATACGCATACATCGTCGACCTCCACCTTGGCAGAAACAGACACTTCACCAAGTTGGTTATTGACGCATCGGGCACTAACGCCGTGTTCAATCCCCACCGTACGATCGAAGTAAGGTGATGTCGGAGTACGGATATCTACGAATTCAATCCCAGTGTCTCGAGAAACTTGTTCAAACTGACGAGCCAAGTCCTTCACCTTTTGCGAACAGGATGGGCCAATCGCAGCTAGAGCCCTCAAGAGTGCGATGTCGTCGAGTTCTAGTCGTGATGTCGTCATATCCGTCGTGTCCCATAGTCGGTTGCGAATGAAGCCCAGCATGTGTTCCGCGAAAGAATGCTCTGTTGGCGGCAGTAAGTTGTCGGCCAATGCGTCCTGCACCACCATCGCCAAGTCCGTCCACGTAATGCAGCTCCAGGTCTGGGTAAGGCCATCAGGAATTTTACCTGAACTGTTTCGGATCGAAAGCACAAACCCACCGACGTATTCCACAGATTGTTTGGCAAGCCATGCATCGTAGTTGACGAGTTGACTCACCATTTCGGGATCGCTCGATGGCTCCTCCAAGCCTTCCTCGCCCCAGCGCTGACGACTGCTTTCATGCAGTGGTGCAGCGACCTTGATCTCAACGGTCCACAGGACGATCTGCGTTTCGTCCACGTCTTCGTCTGTACGGAAGCCCTCGATGCGAAGGTCGTCTCGCTTGGAACCGATCGACTGTTCCGTTTCCATCTGCCACGTAAGTTCGTCAACGACACCCACCGGAACGCCAACCTGTTGGGCCATCCACCGCAACACATTGTTGCGTAAAACGGGACAGCCGATCAGGACGCCGCATAACATCTCGGCGCATTGCCGCTCTCGCATCGGGCGATCAGGTGCCTGTGGATCACGAATCAGCCGCTCGAACATGTTATTTTTCGGAGGCGGAATATGAACGTGAACATTGAGTGCCTCAGGTGGACTTTGGATTAACAGCAACGGCAGCTTTATCGATTGCATGCCAGCACCTTCTCCATGGCGGTGAGCGCGGTAGGCATCTTCGTTCTCGCCGATACGTTTTCCGAGTGAACCTGCATCACCGTCGGCACACAGTCGTGTAGCGCCACCTGCTCGTCGGACAAAAACACTACATCATAGCCAGTCCCGCGATCATCGTCGCCGAGATCGTGATCCAAGCTAATCGCCGTCACGTCGCCGGATTGCAATAATTTAATCGCCTCGTCTGGCCAATAGACACGAGCCCAACCCTCTGGCGTGACCCGTTCGTCATCAAGATAGATCTTCATTTCGTTTCCAACCAATGGAACTTGTCGGCACTCAGTTCCGACTCGCCACCCCTCAATACGCGACCAACTTACCATCATTCGGGATGCCGATATCCACGTCCATGTCGACTGTACTAAAGCTCATCGAGCAGACACCGCAGTTCGTGAGCGTGTCCGTGAATGTCACCGATGATGTCGTCGCTACTTACGCTTGGTTCACTTAATGTCCGAGTGAAGCGGCTTCTGCGGCATCGTCCCATCCGGCCTTTAAGATCTGAAGCAACCGCTTTTCGATTTGTTGCCAAGGCTGATTGAGATCCAGCGAGCGAACCCGAACGTCATGCCCCAGAATGGAAAAGTGGTAGTCGATCGCTTCGTTGACCGTCGGGTACAGCAACATTCCCTTCACCTTGCTCCATCCTGGCTGCACGCTCTGATGGTTCAGGTAGGCGAGCAACTGGTAAAGATGGTTTGATCGTAAACCACCACCGTCGTAAACAGAGGCACCCGATGTCGTGGCACCGTCCTTATAGAATTTGCATTCGATGATCAGTTTGTGGTCGAATAGGTCGATCGTCACATCCGTTTCCATCTTCGGCAGCACTGACTCTGCCCCGTCAAATCCTTTTGCGTTCCATGGTACCTGCTTCTTGCTGACTTTGGCATGTGGAAGATGGAATTGAGCAAACCCCTTGATGAAGTCCTCAAAAAGTCGATTCATTGTGTTGCGGGTTCGGAGGAGATCACGAAATCTTTTCTTCTCTCCAGATTGAGTCGGCAACGAAAGCTTCATCAACATGCGGCAGAGGTCGATCGGTATCCGGTAATGATTCGTGTTCCGCGTCAATCGAACTTGCTGAAAGCTTGTCGGCGAAACTTGAATGGGGGTGACACCGCGAAACAGAGTCTCAGATAGGCTCACTAATTCACGGTTCTTTTTCGTCAAAGCATCTCCGCTGGCAAGTAGCATTCGACATGTCGCGTGAATGATTTGGTTTGCTGGTGTGTCAATCGACAGTTCGTCGAAATGGCAAATCATCGACCCCCGGAGTTGCGTTAGCCTTCGACGACTTGCAAAGAAGTCGATTCGCCCGCGAAGTCTCGACGATTCCTCTTCGACGTCTTGGTAACGGCGATCCATTCCGTATCGCGGCACTCGTAGCAGTCGCTGACTGAGCACCAGTGCAATCAAATTCAATGCATCTGGACATTCATCGGCACCAACCGGAACATCACCAGCGAACTTCGCTTGTTCATGAGCATAGGCAAGTAAATAGTAGATGTTTTGGATCGGTATTTGACTCGCCTCAATTACCGCTCCAATCGCCGCTGGATGGATTGTCATTGCAGCTTGAGACCCTCCATCAGCGCAGCTGCGCGACTTGGGTCGTCGTAGAAGTATTCTTCCAAAAGCGGACATATCTCGTAATCGACAATGTCCTGGTACCACTGCTCTGGTTCGGCGACAGGCTCGGTGGGAGTAAAGAAACTGTGACCAATGCAGTAACCATTCCCAAGGGTCGGCTCTGCGGAAATCGATTGGTTCAGCGATGACATCGCCGAGCAAACCTTCGTAGCGAGAAACTGCGGAATTCCCTGGCCCTGAAGGGCTTCCTTGAATGTGGAAGTCCCAAAGCCAGGCGTCATTGATATAAACGCAAATCGCCGACGGAGTGCGTAGTCAACAATCGATAGCGATCGGTCGGCGGTGTTCATCGTGCCGATAAGATGGACATTTGGCGGCACCGAAAATTGCTCATCCGCCGACCGCGAGTAGGCGAGCGACAGGGCATGCTTTGAACCTCGCTTGTCTGGTTCGATGAGCATCATCAACTCACCGAACACTTTCGACAGATTGCCGCGATTGATCTCGTCAATGATGTAGACGTAGGGTTGGTCTGGATTCTGCATCGCAGCCTTACAAAATCGCACGAACGCTCCATCGACCAGGGCGAATTTTTCTCCGCTGCCCATCGGTTTGTAACCCTGAATAAAGTCTTCGTAGCTTGTCGACTGATGAAACTGCACCATTCGGACTCGCTTTGCATCGATCTCCTTCATCAGCAAATAGGCTAATCGCATTGCAATGAATGTTTTGCCTGTTCCTGGTGCCCCTTGCAGCACGACATTCTTCTTGCGCCGAAGCTGAGCCATGATCCGATCGAGCGTACTTGACTCCATGAACAAATCCGACAACGCCATTTCGCTGGTGTACTGTGTGGTCTGATCCCCCAGCTCTGCGTAAGCATCCAGCAACACTTGAAGCTGCTCTGATCCATGCGTTCGTTCGGTAAATGTGCGTATTGGAAGCGTCACACCATCGGGAAGATCGACTTCTCGATTGACTCGCCAATCAACTTCTAGGAGGTGTGGGTAGTTCTCCCAAGTTTCATCTTCACCTACATTGAATTCGTCGTCGTAGCGATATGCCCCGGTTACGATCCCCCATCCGCATAGCTTGTGATTGCCCACCTTGGCGAATAGGACATCACCAACCGCAACGTTTTGCGAAAAGTTCCAAAGCATGTTTCCGACAGCGTGCTTGCCAGCGTTTGGGCATGTTTCCGTGACCCGTTCGACAGTCTCATTCTTCGTTGGGCAATCTGTCAGATCACCAACGTCGCCCCAGCCGATGGCCGCGTAGCTCGCCGCGGCCCACTCGTCCCATTGGTAAGCCGACTCACCGGGAGCGATCAACCAATACCGACGACCCGCATCGCTTGGTGGCTGATCTGATGACCGAATGTCGACGCGATTCTTTTCTCTTCTGCCGGAACCTGTTGGTGTCGGCTTGGGAGGGAGTGAATTCAAGTGCGCATCAGCCGAGAACTGGCATGGTCCGTCGGGGAATCGAGCATGCAACTCCTGGTTCCAGGCCACAAAAGTCTCGCCATTCTCCGGTCGCAATATTCCCCACGACTCAGCGATCGCGATATTCTTCCCGTCCGCCGCAAACCATACGTCGGGTCGTGCCCAAAACATCCCCATCGTCAACGTCGCGAGTCCGACTTTGTTCAGTGCAAGGCACTTGTCCATTTGCTCGGTATCAAGGTCTTCGACTGACTTGAGCGGCAGGAAGTGCTTGAAATATTTCCACAAAGTCGAAACATGCTCAGCCTTTCGCTTGAATGCAAACGGCATCAACCAACTCGACAACGGTTGGACAAAGGGGATACCTTCGAAGTCCTTGGGAACGTCGGCGTTCAGCCTCCACTCCTTTTTGATGTGCGTCAGAGCTGCGATGCGGTGCTGATCGCCTGTCTTGCGGTTGAATGACGCAAAAAAAGTAAACGGATCAATCTCTCTCAATTCGCCTTTCCGGCCATTCTCAAACTCATCAAGGACCTTCGAGACCAAAACACCTTCATTGGCCAAATCCTTCAGGAGCCCAATGAGATCAGCCTGCTTTGATTCAAATTCAGGCAAGCGATCGGCAATTTCAATGTATAGGGGCTTCCAGCTGAACATGATGTGAATTGACCGGTGTTATTGATTCGTGCAATGGATTGGAAACGAATCGTAACAGAAAAGCTGGTCGCCGTTGCTTAAAAGGCGGTTGCTTAAAACGAAGTTTCCCAACTTGGATCCTCGCGAAACGACGGCTGCACATCGCGGCATAGCTGTTCCAAGTGATGGGCCAATTGGCTGACTCGAGTATCCGAGTACACCTGCCTCGACTGAACGAAGAAGTATTTTGGCTTAACCGGGTTGATCACGAACACTTTGCCGCGGCCGATTCGGTTCGAAATGAACCATCACGGCAGTGCCAAGATTGGTTCGGCTTCAATTGTCTCGCCCATCGCTGCGGACAAGTGTTGCGAGAGCCACCGGGATTCGGTCTGAAGTTGCTTGTTTGGGATTCGCCATTTGAAATCAGGGAATCGAATCTCGTCTTTTTCATGATCGACAACGATCTCGGCCTTACCCTCGCCCTTCTTGGGCTTGCCCCGCATCTTCGTATTGACGGTAAACACTCCGCTGCGACTGACGACAACATGGTCGATGTTGCCGTACGGAAACAGGATATCATGGAACACACGGCACCCCTCCAGCATCAGTTGGTCAAGTTCTTGGCCGATCGCCAGTTCGCCTTCCAGCCCCAGCTTGTAGTGACGCAAGCCATCAAGCTTCTTTTTCAGATTCCGGCCAATAATGATCGATGCTCCGACAATCAGCAGTCCTTCTAAGACAAGACGCGATATCGATCCTGGTGTTTCTCTAACGTAAGAGTCAAAAAGATGGAACACGCAAAGTAACGGCAGTAAGAGCACCCAGGCAATCATCAGAGAATCAACGTCAATCTCCAGATCATCAATTCGCTTGCGTAACGAGTGGCCGGGAGCTCGCAGCAATGCTCGCGTTAGCGGGTTATGTCTCGTCTTCTTCGATTGCTCACGCCGCCAATGGGCAACGAACAGAACAATTGGCGTTACCTCGGCAATCGCAATGACGGCGGGCAACAGCACAATCGTCAGCCAGTCAAAAAACAGTTCCACGTTGTCCCTTTAAAGTCCCCGATCGTTATCTTGCTGTATCCAGTGCAGACTCGACTGGATCCAGCGAAGCTCGATCCAGTCCTGCAAGCTTCCGAAACAACTCTGGACGTTGCCGAATTTTTCGTCGAATCGCTGCCAGTACTTTGTCGGCCCGCAACAGCAACTCGCTCGCCAACTCGTGGATGTACTTATCCGGCTGGCGACGGAAATTTGTCCAAGGTGCCCTCCTTACCGATATGTCGCTGTGGATCTGGAAACGGTGAATGTGAGTTCGAGCTTGTTCTTCAACATCTTTAGTGAGGATTCGGTTAACTCTTTTGCTGTTCTTGGGCCACAGACGACTTCACTAATAGCCGTGGGATTAAAGGGAACTTCAATGTAGGGGGTGAGGCCGAAGCCGCGTGCGTGTACCACAGCTTTTGATTGGTAAGAATGGAAAGCAATGCATATGCGTCGCAGTAGTGATAAACCACCTTTTCTTGGTGATCAGAAGATAGCCCCGCCGTCATTTTGAAGACTCATGATGAATACAAAGAAGTGGACAGTCCCGTTAGCTTCCAATTCCAAGCGAAGGAATCCGTAGCTGAAAAACGCAACTTCAAGAGTCGAGAGCCAACTTGTGCTGCATGGCGAGATGATCGTTTTCATCGAACGCGGGCAAGAAATCGAAGCCGTAACGCTGATACAACTTTTGTGCTGCTACGTTGTCGCGGTGAACTCGCAGAGTTAAAAGCTCGACATGTTTCTTCGGCGGCTTGTCTTCTCTGATCTGCTCGGCCGCTTTCTTCGCTTGACCAATCAGGTGCTCAATGATTTGGTTGGAATAGCGGTACTCTGGCGAGGACGGCTTGCCGCGGTACTTGTAAGCGAGACCAAGTTGCGGGATGTAGAGCAGTCGAGATCGCCTGCCGTTGGGCGGCGGCCATTTCATCCAGCCCGTCGCCGATAAAGAAGCAAAGCCGACGATCGAGTCGTCCGCTTCGCTGTTGCGATAGATCCAGACCTTGGTCTCGCGTTTCTCGATCGAGTCGATTACTTCTGAACCTTTAATCCACTCAGTCGCTGCACGTGACCACGCTTCATCGCCACAGTGCAGACCAGCCAAGAATGGCAAATCCGCTGGTGTGAATTCATCTGCAAATAGCAGCTTTTCTTCTGGTTGCGACAACGCCTATCGCCCTGCTCTCGAGGGCAACTCGCGAGTCCTGACCTGAGCGGGTGGTCGCGAAATGGCCGCGTCCAACGCTTCGGCTTGAGCGGCGGTAAGTTCTCGATCGTTGAAGAACTCCGCAGTCGAGTCGAGGATCGCGGTGACTTCAAGGTCCGGCCACAGTTCAGTTGGTTCTACGTTGAGTGCAGTCGCCATTTTGAGGATCGTCTTTCGTTGCGGACGCGATTTGCGAGATAGCATTTTCGACACCGCTGACTGAGTGCAGTCGATACGCTCCGCAAGGTCTTCCTGGGTGATGTTCTTTTGTTGCAGAATTGCTTTGACACGGTCAGCAAACGTAGCTTCTTGCGATTCCATCTGTCTCTGCCGATCGGCAATGATCGGTCGCCAAGCTGGATCGGGATGCTTTGTCGCGACCTCTGCTTGCGACTTACGGAAATCCAGACCGTAGCTGCCATGTCCGTTCTCGGGTTTCAAATGCAATGCATCCGCGATGGTTGCAAACGCGCGATGCCGATCATGATCCATCGTGTGTTCGCTATCAATCACCGCAAACATCGAACGAACAACGGATTGAACCTCATCGCTGCACTCCATGTACTTGTGAATGAAGTCTCGTTGCTCGGGGCTGATGTTCAGCACGGCACGGAAAGCGTCACTCGGGATTTCATTTAAGTTGGTTATCGACATCTCATCACCTCAGTCTGCACGTGCTTGGACGATCGTGCTGCGACCTGAATAAATTGCGTGTTGTAAACTGCCCAGCGCCTCGTCAGCCCGCATCCCGCCGAGAATCCACAGCGTGGGAACGGACGGATCCGGCGAATACTCGAAGAACAGAACCCGTACGGTATCGACGACTCCGTCATCGAGCTGCACAAACAGTTCCGCCAAACCAGTTGGCTCCACCCGATTCCACTGCAAATCAATGACCAAAGGCTCAACAGGATTCCACCAGCGAAGTTTGTGAAGCTGTCGGTTCAGTTCCGAACGAGCGCGATAGCGGGGTAAAAGGCGTTGGAAGTCCTGAAACGCGGGGCGACCAATTCGCAACCGCCACTCCAAGCCCTCAGTTACAGTTATCGGCTTGTTTATGACAATACTATGACGTAATCATGACTTGTCAAGTTCGCAAAGCAATTGAATCGTAAACGCTTCTAGGTAAACGGTTTACGCGGATTGTCGGAAGACGGCTGGCGACGATTAGGCTTTCCATATTCCTGCATTTCCCCGCAGAAAACGACGGTTTGGCTTCAAAACCGTACGCCGAGGAGCATGTTTTCGTCGGTGATGCGGTCGAGGGTGAGACGGAGGTAGGGGGCTTTGGCGAGGTCTTTGTTGGGACGCGTTGTGGTCGTGAGGATGTATTGGAAAGCCGGCTCGTCTCTGCCGGAGAGCTGTTCCAAGTTGGCGATGGATTGCAGCAGTTGCTGGTACATCGCTGGCTCCAAGTCGGCGTCGCGAGGACTGTCATCTAGTACGATTGCCGAGTCCGCCCATGCTGGCCAGCATGCACGCAACGTCAAATGCATCACGCACACCACCGAGCCCTAACTCATCACGCGTCGTTTTTTCGCCAAACAAATCGATCACGTCGAGCATCTTGCGACGCTCGTGTTCTGAGTAATCAAGCCACGTAAAAGTTGAAGGCATTTTTTGTTCGACCCATTTCGATTTTTTGTACCAACGGCAGTGAGGGGATTATAGCGTTTGACATACTCCTTCGTTGCAAAACCGGACCGCCGACGAACCATGTTTCTTCACAAATCTACTTTCATCGATATCGCTGTTGTAGTAACCAATCCTTGCCGATGCGATTATTGACTGCCTATTTGAAGTGTTTCGATGTTACTACGACTTTCGCTTGAGGAAACACGACGCGGGATTGTCACCCAGAAGCATGGGGCTGGCCATCCAGCGAAGGGCGATCGTGCAATGTCGCTCGCTTGATAGGGCGGCATCCGGTTTCTGTACGACAGTGCGCCGGTTCTGGGGGAGTTTCATTGGTCGTTTGCGCGTCTTCAGAGGCCGCGGTCCCTGCACACACGGCAAAATCGCACGTCATTCCAGGAAACGGGTTCTTGATTGCGCGGAAAGTACAGGGGGCGGGTGACAGGGGCCTTAGCAGAGGTCACAATTGTCACGTAAATCGGGCGTTGCTGCCATTCGGGCGACATCGCTTGCTCGCCAACCGGACCCTCCCGGTGCCAATCCTCTGGAACAAGATGTTTCATGACCGCTAATTTTTCCCAAACCGCGGCCTACATTTGGTCGCTCGCCGACCTACTTCGTGGTGATTTTAAACAGTCGCAATATGGCCGAGTCATCCTGCCATTCACGATTCTTCGCCGACTGGAGTGCGTCCTCGAGGCCACCAAGCCGAAGGTGCTCGCACAGGTCGAAAAACTGAAAGCGATGGCGGCTCTCGAGGAAGAGGCCCGCGAAAAGTTCCTTTTGAAAGCGGCCAAGCAGTCGTTCTACAACACCTCGCCGATGGACTTGTCCAAACTCGGCAGTGCGGACATCAAAACGAACCTGCTGACCTACATCGAGAGCTTTTCCAAAGACGCTCGTGAGATCTTCGAGCACTTCAAGTTCGCGGAATTCATCGCCCAGTTGCAAGATGCCAACTTGCTCTACAAAGTCGTTCAGAAAGTCGCCCTGACCAACCTCAGCCCGAGTGTGATCAGCAACCACGACATGGGGCTGGTCTTTGAAGAACTCATTCGGCGATTCGCGGAATCCAGCAACGAGACCGCGGGAGAACACTTCACGCCCCGCGACATCGTGCGGCTGACCACGTCGCTGGTGTTCATGGAAGACGATGATGCCCTCACCGAACCGGGCATCATCCGCACCATCTACGACCCCACAGCCGGAACCGGCGGGTTTCTTTCCAGCGGCATGGAATACGTCCACGAACTGAACCCAGACGCCGTGATGCGAGCCTTCGGGCAAGAACTGAACCCGGAAAGCTACGCCATCTGCAAAGGCGACATGCTGATCAAGGGCCAGGACGTCAGCCGCATCAAACTCGGCAACACGCTCAGCGAAGATCAACTGCACGCCGATCGGTTCGACTACATGCTCTCCAACCCGCCCTTTGGCGTCGACTGGAAAAAAGTCGAAGGCACCGTCAAAGACGAGCACAAGCTGAAAGGCTTTGACGGACGTTTCGGACCGGGACTGCCGCGAGTCAGCGATGGATCGCTGTTGTTTCTGATGCACCTGATCAGCAAGATGCGAGACTACGATCCCAACGACACAGGGAAGAACGGCGGTCGCATCGGCATCATCCTGAACGGATCGCCCTTGTTCACCGGCGGAGCGGGCAGCGGTGAAAGCGAAATTCGGCGATACATCCTGGAAAGCGATCTGTTGGAAGCCATCGTCGCGCTTCCCACGGACATGTTCTACAACACCGGCATCGCTACCTACGTGTGGATCCTGTCCAACAAGAAGAACGCCGAGCGAAAGGGCAAAGTCCAGCTGATCAATGGCGTGCATCTGTACCAAAAGATGCGTAAGAGCCTGGGCAGCAAACGCCAGGAGATCGGGGACGAAGACATCCGGTTGATCACACGAACCTTTGGCGACTTTGCAGCGATTGAAAGTTACCGACTGGACAAGGAACCCGACGAGAAATCCAATCGCGGACGCCAATCTTCATCCAAGAAGAAAGCCGCCAAGAAAACTTTTGGCAGCAAAATCTTTGCCAGCCATGAGTTTGGCTATCGTCGCATCACCATCGAGCGACCGCTGCGTCTATCGGTTCAATTCTCTGATGAGCGAATCGAAACGCTCCGCTTTGAATCGGGCAAGCTCAACGCCGCGATGCAGGCAGTATGGGAACGATTCCTAAATCAGCCGCACGGCGTTAGCCGCGGTTCCAAGTCCCCTGGCGCAACAGAACCGGGGCTAACGCCCAAACGGCTAATAGAACTGGAACCCGAAATCCGTGCCCTCGTCAAAGCCGACTTTACCGAACTGAAAGAAAAGCAGATCAAAGACTTGCTGGCCGCCCGAACATGGACCGACCAAATCGAACTGCTCGACATCGCCACCAAGCTGCAAGCCGTCATTGGCACGGACCAGCACGACGACTTCAACGAATTCGAGGACACGCTCAAGGCAGCCATCAAAGACGCGGAAGTCGAACTGGATGCCCGGCAGAAGAAACAAATCATCGCCGCCGTCAGTTGGACCAACCCAGAAGCCGAGCCGGTCATCAAGAAAGTCATCAAAAAGGGCGAGCCGAACTACCCCTACGGCACATTCGACTATGGAGGCCAGATCGTCCAGTTCCAGCCCGACAGCGACTTGCGAGACAACGAAGACGTGCCGTTAACCGAAGACACCGCACGCGGAGCCAATGTCGACGTGGTTAACGAAGCGTATTTCTTCAATGAAGTCGCCCCGCACGTCCCCGACGCATGGATCGACGGTGGCAAGTGCGATGAAAAGGATGGCGGGGTCGGCATCGTCGGCTACGAGATACCCTTCAACCGACATTTCTACGAGTACGAACCCCCACGACCGCTGCAAGAGATCGACGCCGAATTGGATGAACTGAGTGCCGAGATCATGCAGATGCTGCTGGAGGTGCACTCGTGAGCGGTCGCAAGATAGACACTTACTCAGACTACCGCGCATCAGAAGTCGAATGGTTGAGGAAAGTACCGAAGCATTGGGACGTACGGCGAATGAAGACGTTTCTTGCCGCCCCTCTTCAATATGGAGCTAACGAGGCAGCGGACCTTGATGACCGAACACTTCCACGGTTTGTCAGGATCACTGACATCGACGAATCTGGCGCGTTGAGAGATGAAACATTCCGCTCTCTCCCACGGCATTTGGCGCAACCGTATTTGTTGCATGACAACGATATTCTGTTGGCGAGAAGCGGAGGCACTGTAGGCAAAAGCTTCATTTACTCAACAGACTGGGGTGAAGCGTGCTTCGCTGGATACCTCATTCGCGCTCGCTTGCGTCGTTCCGTATGCACACCAAAATTCCTCTATTACTTCTGCCAAACCCCGGAGTATTGGAACTACATCGACTGCTCGCAAATTCAAGCGACGATTCAAAACGTGAGCGCCGAAAAATATGCAAATTTACACATTCCGCTCCCACCCTCCGACGAGCAAAAGCAAATCGCGGCCTTTCTGGACTACGAGACGGCGAAGATTGATGCGTTAATTGAGAAGCAGCAGCAGCTGATCGCCTTGCTCGGTGAGAAACGTCAGGCCGTCATCAGTCATGCGGTCACCAAAGGCTTGAACCCCGACGCCCCCATGCGAGATTCCGGCATCGAGTGGTTGGGCGAAGTGCCGGAGCATTGGCGTCTTGGTCCGCTCAAACGGTTCTGGCCAGTTGTTGATTGCAAACACATCACGGTTCCGTTTCTCGATGAAGGCTATCCCGTCGTAAGCGTCATGGAGGTGCGCACATTCGAGCTAGACCTTTCCAGAGTGCTGTTGACTGACAAGGCAAATTTTGAATTACTCAAGAGTGGTGGGCGTGAACCTAAGCAAGGCGATGTGATCTACTGCCGCAACACCGCGAATACAGGCACATCTGCCTACGTTGGAACGAGTGAGCCGATTTGCATTGGACAGGATGTTGTGCTGATTAAGTCGAGAACGCAAAACGGGCGATTCTTGAATTACATTTTGCATGGCCCAGAAATGGCGGGACAACTGGCTCTGTACATGGTTGGATCAACCTTCAAGCGTATAAATGTTGCAGACATTCGTGAGCTGATAGTTACTTGTCCGCCACCGCCTGAACAAGAAAAGATCGTCCAGCACTTGGATTCAAAAGCTTCCCAGTTTGATGAGTTGATTGGAAACGCAGTGGAAATGATGGAAGTGCTGCGAGAAAGGCGCGTGTCCCTCATCTCCGCAGCTGTCACCGGCAAGATCGACGTGCGAGGCTGGAAGCCGCCTTCATCCGGCGCGAAACAAGAAACTGAAATGGAGGTCGCATGAACGCTGACTCCAAAGAAGCCGCTTTCCAGCAGGACGCGGTTGTATCAATTCATAGAACCAACGAAATGGAGCGCACTAATGTCCAATCGACGACCTAGGCATAATTTCCAAACAATCGCATGGTTTTGGGACCTGTACAAGCGGGACCGGCTTGACCTCAATCCGCCCTACCAGAGAAGAAGTGTTTGGAACCAAGAATTCAAAGACTACTTCATTGACACCGTTCTTTTGGGTAATCCAACTGCCGCCATTTTTCTATATGAAGAATTCTCATTAACAGGTGATGTCACCTACAGGTTGGTTGATGGGAAGCAGCGACTTACGACAATTTTTGAGTTTTTAGACGGTGAGTTTCCAGTCGGCGATAAAGCACTGATTTCAAGTTTGCGAGGGAAAAACTGGGAGCAGCTGGACATCGAAGTAAAAAAGAATTTTTGGGCTTATGAATTCCTTGTCGAATACCTGCCAGATACGGAGGAGACCGTCATAAACGACATCTTCGATCGAATCAATCGAAATGTCGCGAAGCTGTCTTTCCAAGAATTGCGTCACGCGAAATACGACGGTGATTTTATTTCATCAGCTGAAAAGTTATCTAAGTGGATGACGCAGTCGGACCAGCGGGAGCCAGGCAAGCTGCCGCCAGGCTTTCCAAACCTTCAGGAACGATCCAGACGACAAATGAAGGATGTTGAGGTAGTTGCTCAAATGTTGCTTTTCCTTGAGGAAGGCGTTAAAAGCTATTCGCAGGCAGACTTGGACAAGGCTTTTAGTGATCGAGATGAGGCATGGGATTCAAGATCGAATATTGAAGATCGATTCAGGGCTACCGTATCCAAGATTGCGGAAGTTGTTGCAGTCGGCGAATACGATTTGCACAAGACGCGATTAAAAAACCAGGCGGACTTTTATTCGTTGTTTGCCGCAATGTCTGACCCAACAGTGAATGAAATCCCTGTTGCCGATATTGCGAACCGTCTGGCCGCATTTATCGCGTTGGTCGAGAACGCTGAGACTCGAGACCAAGATGCAGTTGCGACAGCGTATTTCGATGCTGCACGATCAGCATCCAATGATGTTGGCCCGCGAAACAAACGAATCAAAATAATCGCAGCCAAAATTCGCAATCAGGAGCCCGAGCTCGAATGA
Organism: Novipirellula galeiformis; assembly: GCF_007860095.1. NCBI lineage: Bacteria > Pseudomonadati > Planctomycetota > Planctomycetia > Pirellulales > Pirellulaceae > Novipirellula > Novipirellula galeiformis. The sequence continues at coordinate 404,191 of NZ_SJPT01000006.1, forward strand.
TTGTACCAAGTGACGTGAGGAGGTCCTACGACTTCAATCTTCCATACGTAGAGCAGGTCGAGCATAAGGTGCGAGATATCGTTTTCGGATTCTGCGAACGAAATGGTTACGCCTACGTGGGTCGCAGAAAAGAACTCGATTCGTTGGCTGAAAAACTCGAGTCAGGAAGATACGACAGCTGGGACAAAATCGATGACATTTTTGGGTGTTCGATCGTCATCCCGCATTTGGAGAAGGAATCCTCTGTGATTGAATTCCTGAATTCCAAATTCACGTGCGTAGAGCTTCGCAAACGCGGGCAAACCAAGAAGTCACCTGACACGTTCCGCTTTGATGCCACTCGTTACATTGGCAGTCTGCGCACCGAAAGCAGCGAGGCTCACCCAATTGTCTCTGCCTTGATGTTTGAGGTCCAAATACGGTCCGCCTTTGAACACGCATGGTCCGTGTCAATGCATAGCATTGTCTACAAGACTGATGAGATTGATTGGAAGAGAAAACGGCTTTCCGCTCAGATTAAGGCAACGGTAGAACAGATGGACCAGCTCATTGTTGCTTTTGAGACGGCAAAATCACCAATCGTTGAGTCTGCTTGGCCGGAAATTGAGATTCTCAAAAAGATCTCGAGTAGCTTCTTGCAGTTGCAAGGCAAAACGGAAATTCCAGAAGAACTGATCCCATCTAGCTGGGGACGTTTCAGTGAAAACATCTACTCTCTACTTCGATCTTCGAAGTCCTGGCCTAGGCAAACGGATCAACAGGAGACCTATGTCAACGGTTGTCTCGAAACGATCGAGGAGAAATTCGTTGAGATGAAACATTTCCCACGAAGCATCTCCCTATTTCAATTGGTCTTTGGCGTTCTTTGGGAAGGAAAGAAAGTAGTGCCTAATCTGAAGCGTTTCGTTCCCTTAGTTACGTCCGAATTGGAAGAGATTTTCCCTTCAGTTGTGTCATGTAAAAGACGCTTTAAGTTTTCCGACGCGGTGACTGGTAGGGTAAATCGAGACGCCACTCCACCGGGCATCATTGAACCGTTGATCGTAGGTAACTGGGGGATTTTGGAGACTCGAGATGAACGCTGACTCCAAAGAAGCCGCTTTCCAGCAGGACATGATTGACCCAATGGTCGCTGGCGGTTGGAAGCTGGGCCTTATGCCCGACCGGAAGGTGGCTGCTCACGATGGCGACTGAGTTTGTGATCTACACCGATGAATCGGTGAAGGACGGAGCGTACTTCTCCAATTTCTACGGCGGCGTGCTGGTCAGGTCTCATGATCTGTTGAGCGTGTCCGGCCGACTCGCCGCATGCAAAGCAGAGCAGAACCTTCACGGCGAGTTGAAGTGGACCAAGGTGACCGAGAATTACCTCGATAAGTACGCGTCGGTGATGGATGCCTTCTTCGATCTGATCGCGGCGGACTTGGCGAAGGTGCGGATCATGTTCACCAACAACACCTACATTCCGCAGGGGCTGACGTCGGAACAGCGGCAGTCCGAGTATCACCGACTGTACTACCAATTCATCAAGCACGGCTTTGGACTCGCGTTCTCAAATGAGGAGCACGATGGACCGAAGCGAGTTCGGTTGAACATGGATCAGATGCCCACCAGTCGCGAAGAAACCGCCAAGTTCAAATCCTTCATCGAGGCACTGTCGCGTAACCCTGAAATGCGCCGAGCGAACGTCGACTTTGACCGGCAACAGATCGCAGAGGTGAATTCCAAGGATCACGATCTTCTGCAATGCCTGGACGTTGTCCTAGGGGCGATGACTTTCCGGTTGAATAACTTGCACCAGGTGAAACCCGAAGGGCAGAGTCGGCGAGGCAAACGCACCATCGCCAAAGAGAAGCTTTACAAACATATCTCAGCGAGGGTCCGGCTGATCTATTCGCATTTCAACATCGGAGAATCGACCGGAATCCAGGGTGACCTGGCGAACCGCTGGCGACACCCCTATCGACACTGGAAGTTGGTGCCGCGAAACCACGACCGTGACATGACACGCACCAAACCATGATCACCGTCAGTGCACAAAAAAACCCCGTGCTCACTATGTCTTGCGACGTGCCCCAAGTGGAACTTGAGCCTTCGAGAGCGACAGGGTCTTTTCAAATGATCGACTAGAAACCACAGAAAGTCAAGCGAGACCTGAGATTCGGGGGCCAGAAATCCCGCCGCCGAATGGGGATGGCAACAAGTTACGCGAGAAATCAACATGAACTCTGACTCCAAAGAAGCCGCTTTCCAGCAGGACATCATCGACCAGATGGTCGCGGGCGGTTGGAAGCTGGGCGATCCGGCAAAGTACGACCGCAAACTGGCTCTCTACACCGACGACTGCCTGGAGTACGTCAAAACGACTCAGCCCAAGACCTGGGAAAAGTACGTGACGCTTTACCCGGCCAATGCCGAGCAAGCGTTTATCGAAAAGCTCGCTTCGCAGCTCTCCAAAGCCGATCCACAGGCCAGTGACAAATCTCTGCGTACCTACGGCACTTTGGGCGTGTTGCGGCACGAACTGCGTGACAAGTCGGCTTCGTTCAAGATGTGCCAGTTCAAGCCGGAACACGGGCTGAACCCCGACACGCAGATGATGTACCAGGGCAACATCCTGCGAGTCGTCCCTGAACTCGTTTATAGCCCCTACGCCACGGCTGCCGAACTGGCGGAAACCGGTAAACGCGCCAAAGCATGGCGGATCGACCTGGTGCTTTTCGTCAACGGCATCCCCGTTGCGACGATGGAACTGAAGAGCGAGTTCAAACAGATCGTCGAGAATGCGATTCGTCAGTACAAGAAAACTCGACTGCCGAAAGATCCCGAAACGAACAAGCCTGAACCGCTGCTGACCTTCAAACGCGGTGCCCTGGTTCACTTCGCCGTCAGTCAATACGAGGCCGCGATGACGACGCGTCTGGACGGTGCCGACACGAAATTCCTCCCATTCAATCGTGGAGCCAACGGCGGTGGTGCCGGCAACGACGTTCCAGAGGATATCCATGAATACGCGACCGGCTATCTGTGGAATGAAGTGCTGGCTCCCGAGAATCTTCTCCAGATCATTGGACGCTTCATCCATCTGGAGATCAAAACCGAAGAGGCGTGGGACGGTCGCAAGGCGAAAAAGGAGACGCTGATCTTCCCTCGCTATCAACAATGGGATCTGGTCCGCAAATTGGTCCAGACGAGCCGCGAAGAGGGCCCCGGCCACAAATACCTGGCTCAACACAGCGCGGGCAGCGGCAAGTCCAACAGCATCGCTTGGACAGCTCACCAGCTGTCGTCTCTCCACGATTCGTACGGGAACAAAGTTTTCCACAGCGTCATCGTCGTCACCGACCGTACGGTGCTCGACGATCAACTGCAGGACACGATCTACCAATTCGAGCATGCCGATGGCGTGGTCGGACGAATTAACCGGGATGAAGGCCAAGGTTCCAAATCAGAGAAGCTGGCGGCCGCACTCGAAAGCAGCCAACCGATCGTGATCGTGACCATCCAAACGTTTCCGCATGTTCTGAAAGCGATCGAAGACAACGTCAGCCTGAAGGAACGCAGTTACGCGATCATCGCCGACGAAGCCCACAGTTCACAGTCAGGACGTACCGCGGGCAAGCTGAAAGAGGTTTTGCTGAAAGAAGGTGAGGACGACGGCGACGACGAGAGTGACTTCGAAGACAAAATCAACGCCAGCGTGGTGGCTCGCAAACCATCCACCAACCTCAGCTACTACGCCTTCACCGCAACACCAAAGAGCAAAACCCTGGAGCTATTCGGCAGACTCCCCAAGCCGGACCAGCCACCCAATAAACGCGATAACAAGCCAAAGGCGTTCCACGTCTACAGCATGCGTCAAGCGATCGAAGAGGGTTACATCCTCGATGTGCTGCAGAACTACACGAGCTACAAGGTCGCGTACAACCTCGCTCAGAAGGTCGCCAAGCCTGATTACGAAGTGGACGCCAAGAAGGCCAAGGTCCGCGTCGGCCAGTGGGTCCGATTGCACGATTACAACATCGCTCAAAAGGTGAAGGTGATCGTGGAGCACTACCGTCAAACCGTGATGGGGCTGCTCAATGGGCACGCCAAGGCGATGGTCGTGACGGGCTCACGCAAGGAGGCGGTTCGCTACAAACTGGAGTTCGACAAATACCTGAAAAAGAAGAAGTACGGCCAACTCGCAGCGATGGTTGCTTTTTCGGGAGAAGTGGAATTCAGCAAGGACGATCCCAATTGCGAATCACTGCTGGGCGAGAAGTTCACCGAAGGCGGCATGAACCCCGACTTGAAAGGCCGCGACATGCGGAAGGCTTTCGACACGAAAGAGTTCCACGTGATGATCGTCGCCAAGAAGTTCCAAACGGGGTTCGATCAGCCCAAACTCTGCGCAATGTACGTCGACAAGAAGCTCGGCGGTCTGGAGTGCGTGCAAACTCTCTCGCGTCTCAATCGAACCTACCCTGGAAAGAAGGAGACCTACGTCCTGGATTTCTTCAACGATCCCGAGGACGTGCTGGCTGCGTTTCAGGAGTACTACGAGACGGCAACGCTGCTCGATGTCTCCGACCCCAATAAGATCTGGGACCTGTTCGACAAGCTGCGTGCAGCCGGCATCTTCCTGTGGACGGAGGTGAACCAGTTCAGCGAGGTCTTCTACACGAAGAGCAAGAGCAACGCGGCACTCAGCAACGTTTGCCGACCGGCACGTGATCGCTGGCAAATTCGATACAAGGAAGCCAGGGAGAAATTCGAGTGCCACAAAAAGCTGTATCAACACGCCAAAAAGCTGGGCGACGCGACGTTCATTGCCAACTCCGAAGGCGACATGAACGAGGCGAAGAAGGAAATGGACGCACTCGGCGTTTTCAAATCCGATTTGATCTCGTTCAGCCGATACTACGAGTTCATGTCGCAGATCGTCGACTACGACAGCACCGACCTCGAGAAACTGAACCTTTTCGCTCTCCATCTCGCACCGTTGCTTCGCGAGGAAGCTCCCAAGGAGGATCCGATAGACCTGTCGTCGATCGATCTGACGCACTACCGCCTTTCGAAGATCAAACAGCAGGACCTGCAGCTGGTCAAGGAAGGAGCCGAGGGCCTAAGCGTCGGCACGGATATCGGCACCGGTAAACCGAAGTCGAAGCAGGAGATTTTCCTCTCCCAGTTGATCGCACGCTTGAACGAGCTGTTCATCACGGACGGGCTGACGGACCAAGACCTGATCAACTACGCGTACACAATCCGCGACAAGGTGCGAGAGAATGAGCGGGTCATGAATCAGATCGAGAACAATTCACCCGAACAAGCCTTGCTGGGTGACTTCGCCGAAGCACTCGACGACGCGGTGATGAGCAGTAGCGAGGTACACCAAAACCAAATGGCCCAGTACCTCAACAACCCAGAACTAGCCGCCAGATTCCAGCGAGTGATCTTCGATTTGCTGCTGGCGAAGGGGGCCTAGCGTCGAAATTCTACCTAAGCGTTCTTACTCACGGTTGGCGGTCAGGCTGATCTGCTCCCCTTTTCTGTACCAACGACAGTGAAAAAAAGCGAGCTTCATCTGGCAGGGCGCGCCCGGCTAGGTGAAGCGGGGCGAATCTTGGGGGCCGAGATAAAAGTCACGCCCTGCAAGGGTGACCACACGATTGGCCGCTGAGGTGGTAGCGGCGAACGGGGGTTTTGGCTTTGAGCTTTGCCATGGGGGAAACTCTCGTTTGAGAGCTGTACCCGACCGCTTAGACCGTTTTTCGGTACAAGCCTGGGACTTAACGGGGCCGCACACCAATTCGGTGGTAACGCTTAGAGGCGTTTCGGCTATCGAGAGGATTGCATTACTGCAAAAGAGGCGACGGTGGGATTCGAACCCACGAATAAAGGATTTGCAAAATCTCGGAAAACCGCTTGTAAATCACACTTTCTTCTATAAAGGCTATCGCCTTTTGTTCTCGCAAAATCAAGTTGCAATCGTGAGCAATCCCGGTTGATTAAAAGCAAGTAAATCAGGAAACAGGACAATCGTCATGACCCGTAAGCGGGAATAATCCCGGCACTGCATCTAAGCCAAGATGACGTGCGGTTCGTCGATAGATTGTGTCTAGTTTGGGTGGCGGGACTCACCAAGGACGGACCGGTATTCTCATTACGGTGAGGTCTATGATTGGCGATGCTGCCAAGCCGGGACTCTAACAGACTGAGCCGACCAAACGGACCGTTCTAATTAGTGGCTAAAAACATCATTAAAAGGGAATTGAAGTTAATTGATTTTAATTACCCTCATTTACCGGGGTGGAAACACTGCAAATTGCCGGGCGAAACCGCTGTTTGGTAAATGGAAGAACTACCAGTTTTGCACTATCGATTTGACGTCGGAACAGACACACCAACAGCGAGAACAGTCCTGTTGGGGGGGAGGCTGAGTGGTTGCAAACGTCAGACTGCTTTCCCAACCAGAAACTTCTCAGCCCGTTTGCTACCTCCAACGGCAGTATCGCTCTCTGCTGTGCTACGGGTATTTCTGGTTTCATCGGAATAGATCTCTTTCCGCCCCCATTGCCTCCCAGTGCACTCTGAAAGCCTTGCTTAAGCCATCGTTTAGCCATTTCTTAAAACAGATGCCGTTTGCGGCTATTTTTCAATACAGTCAAAGCCGTTTCGATCTAGCTGATCTTTTCCTCAGCGGCAGCAGTCTTGGTAGCGGTGGTGGTCACAGCGTAGCCGTGTTTGTGTTCCCGTTGTTATGGATTCGATGTGCCGCTTTGGCCACAGGGGCGGATGGGACCACACAGTCACCTTTGCCTCGAAAACACATCCAACGATGTTCCGGAGTTATTTCGAGAATTGTTTTTCGCCGGGGAAAACGTTGGGCAAACGTGCGCGGGCGACCTATAGAAACGCCCGCGATAAGGCCGTGGAAAAGCGACGTCGCGGACTCTTTGAGAAGATTGGTCGGTTGGTTAGCCGAACGGCCCAATAGCCGGGAAGAACGCTAAGACAACGGTAACGACCAGAATGGTATCGCTGCGTGCGAGTCCGTCTCCCGCTTTATCAACGGGCGGTTATCCGGATCGCTTCCATGACGAATGAGATTGAACATGTCGTAAAGGACTGGTGCGGAATCGGCGAAATAGCCATGTCCGAGAAGTTCGGAAACCGGAAAGCCCTCAACCAAAATCGTGTCCACGCCCTCTACTCGCGTTACAGGTGGAGCCAAGCCAAGCCGAGGGAAATCGTGTAGTCGCTCGGACAAATGGACAGCCAAGTCACCTCGCGAAACGTAAGAAGTCATTCGTTTTGGGATCCCACGGAATGTCGGCGTTGCTTGCTTGAAGCGATCCACATCGATATCTGCTGCAGCGAAAATCAATTGCCCAAGCTCACCAGGAAGCTCTGCTGCAGTTGCGAGCTTCTCAAAGAGATTGACCGCGAGCCGGTTTCCCATGCTGTGGGCGACAACGTGCAAAGGGACGTCTGGAAACTTGCTCAAAATCTCGAACACGAAATCGTGGCAATAGCTCACGCTAGTTTCGATCGTTGCTTCGTCCGCCGAGTACCCCATTGGAGATTCGGCCGACGGCCAGCTATAGAAAAATGTTGAACCTGGGATCTTCAAATCGACACCGAGTTGTCCGGCGCGAATCGCGGCATCGTTAAACGAATTCTGGAACCCATGAATAAACAGGAGATTGCAGTGATTCCCCTCGGAACGCTGCATCCATGATCGAGCAAACGCGAAGAACTCTTCAGTTCCCATACCCTGCGTTCCGACGACACGTCTTTGATCGCTCTTTGCTGATTTGAGCAACGCAAGAAATGCTTTCCCTACTCCTCCAAACTTGTGGGTCTTAGGAAGTTCAACCAGGCACGACCCTCGCCGCAATTCGTAGCCACGACGATTTGAATACCCCTTGCTTAGATCGCTCGCATCAACTGGTTCGCGATTTGTTCCATAAAAAACAGTGTATTGCTTCGGTTCGCAGACGGGCTCCTCCGTTCGAGGGCGAAGTTTCTCCCAGATCGACTCGGGACGAACAGGCTTCCAGTTTCGCGATGGACGAGGCGTGGCGTTGGCGATCCCAAACATCGCTGCCCAACGTTCGTCGGCTTCAACCAGATTGACACCGAACATGTCAGCAACAGCACGCGCACCATCAATTGAATAATCCTCCGTGTCCGCAAAGCCAACGACCAGCCGGATTGGTAGTTTAGTCAGGGCACCCAATCGCGCGACGAGACGAGTTAGCACCTTGGCGTACCCTTTGCCTCGTTCCTCTGGCCGAACGAAAAACTCATCGACGTCGAGAAACCCGTCTCTTCGGATGCAAAACGCCCAAGCTAAGTACTCGTCGTTATCGATGTCGAAAATCTCAACGCAATGAACTCCGTCTCCGTATCTGTCCCCTAGTTTCCATCCGCGTGAGATAATCCCAGTTTCGCCATTCGTTGGTACAGACAATGCATGGGGCGTGATATTCCACGCAGACACGATCGACCTATCCCAGTTCTCAATCGGGAACGTTCCGAAACTATCATCACCCCATTCTTGTCCCCATGAATTCGGAAACAGAAACCGACTCTGACTCGGGTCATACCCAAGTAATGGAAATGCATGAGACGTTTTGAATTGCGGGTCGTCACCAAGGATCGGAATATTGCCTTGCGGCGGATCGTACCAATCTTCGTTAATCTCGCAGGCAAATCGAACTTCCCTGCCTCGTTGAATTCGCTGGATTGCCTCTGTTGGGGATTGAACGCGGTGGTAGGAAAGCAATCGGAACCATCGAGCTTCTTTCCAGACTGTACCCGAGACTTGAGCATAAGGTGTGCCTGTGGGGTGAAGCCTACGTGTGACATTGCCGAACATCCGCTCGCTTCGCCAGTGCGAAATCCCCCACACACCAGTTATATCGTCTGGGTTTCGGTGCTCCAATTTGTGAGCGTTTTGATATGGCAAATTGCTTAAATGGCTGTCGACAAGATCGCTCGCTAAAAACTCAGGCGAAATCACCAAATCGACGTTACGACGTAACTCTCCAGCACGATCCAAAATCGGACTTGTCCATAGATACTGAAGCGTGGATGAAGCAATGCTTTTCTTGCGTACCCTCACTGAACCCTTCCGATCTCAACCGTACTCTGATGCAGCCTATTTATGTTGGCCCAATTCACTAAAGCCTACCTTGGAACAATTTCTTCGCTCTCAGCATCGTAGCGATACTTTACGATTTCGCCGTTAACTAGCATCTCGATTGCCGCCTCGATCGTATGAAGTGGGATAACGAACCATTCGCGAGGCGTGTAGCGTTTGCTTGTGATACCGAAAACGTCGAGGTTCAAACAGGCATTTCCGAAAAAGCGGTGAAGCAGTTTTTCTAGCTTCTGCGGGTTTGCGTTGTAGACTTCGCACTCCATCGCCACCTGAACGTCCGCCATGAGGTAGGTCGGTTCCTGTGCCGCATTCTGAATTCGCGTTTTGACTGGCTGAGTCGAGAAACCAATTTTGAACAAGTTATCGATTTCCTGAATGTTCGGGTCTTCGCTCAGTGAACGAAGCACGTACACGTAGCCGGTCGGTTCGTCCTCCGAATTGACCTTTAGTTTTTCGTCCAGCAGGTCGGGCTGATCGTGAGCGACGATCTGACGACTGTTTTCGTCTTTCCAGAATGCAGCTGCCAGCGAACGCAGCAGCATGTTTGATTCGGTGCCGTTGTCGAATACACAATACAGACGCGCATTGAAATTCCCGAACCCTTTCTTTTCCCATTTGCCGCGACCAGCGACGTAAACCATCATGCCTTGCAGAATGAAAATAGTTTCCGGTCGTATTTGACGTTCGCTCTTGAACGGAACAGTTTTCTTGACGCCAGACTTCAAGTCAGAATTCGCTTGCTTAAAGAGCGGCTCAAACTGGTCAAACTCGTTGCAGGGTTTTCGCTTCGCAACGTGGTCCTGCTTCGCTGCCTGCTTCGACACGTTCTTCAAAGTGAATATGTCGGCGGCGATTGCTTCCACATTGTTCGGATCCAGCAGCCCCAAAACGTCATCCGCCAAAATATCTTCAACGGAGTTGATTTCAATCGACGATCTCGCATTCTCTGAATTCAACACCACATCCGCCAGCAGATCATGCCGGTCATACTGCAACAACGAAGCTGCCTTATCCGGATCGGCACGAAGACCCTCAAGCCTGCTGGCAAGCTTCCGCTCGCCAATGTCGCGGCCCTTGGTTGGAACGCTTCCCTTTGCATCGATGAAGGTGTTGATCTCCTCGAACGATGCCACCAAGCGTTCGTCCGCCGTGATCGCCAAAGACACCTTCGGTCGGTGAACGAGCAGCCCAAGAGGATCATTGGCAAGAATGTCGGCCAGTTCCTTCTCGAAATCCATCATTCGACACCTTCTGAAACTGCAGTCGCCGCTTGCTGAGCAGCCAGTTGTCGGCGCTTGTTCGTGAGGTAGACAATTGCTTCAGCTAGCCGCTTCTCAAGTGGTTCGGCAGACTTAATGTCTGGCTGGCGACCATGGCTTTCGATGAACGGTTTCATTTTATCACGATACAGCAGAACCGCTTCTTCGTCTGTCATCGCGATTCGCCCAGCATCGATCGACTGCTGGATCACCTTTAGCAAACCGGCTGTTACCGACTTGGAAAGAATCTCGAAAGCCTTTTGGAACGGATTCACACGATCAATCAAATCGATATTCAACTCGTCGATGTTCACGAACTTGTTTGCCATCAAAACGAACTTCTTACCGCCAACTTCTTTGATCTCTCCGTTCTTAATAACCGAGTCGACGACGACGTGTTGACGAAGTTCTTCGATCTCGGCGTCGCTAAGTTCTGGGTATTTCTTCATGATGACCTTGGGAATCATCACTTTGTTAATAACTTCGGGATCGATGAACTCACCAGGCAATACCTGCAGCATCTTGCTGTCCTGAAGGATCGTCGCTTTCAAATCGTTCAAGTCGGATTCGACGATTTCTTTGACACGAGCGGTACTCGGCTCTTTGAATCCTCGAATCTTCAGTGTGCCGGCTTCCTCGGTTTCATCGCCAAATTTCTTTGTCTTGAATTTGAAGTTCGGTGCGAGTACTTGCTCCATCAACAACGAGGCTGTGATCGCCTTGAGCATATTGTTCACCGACAGCTTCACTTGGTCGTCTGCTGCGTCCGGCTGAGCGATCAGATTCGTGAATTGAGCATGCGTTTTGTTGTCGCTGTCGCGTGTTGCTCGTCCAATGATTTGGATGATTTCGGTGAGAGAACCGCGATAGCCGACTGTCAAAGCGTGCTCGCAATACGGCCAGTCGAATCCTTCCTTCGCCATCCCGAGAGCGATGATCAAATCCATGTCGTCGACGTCCTTCATTTGTCGAAGATACGAGACGACCTTATCTCGGTCACTCGGAGTGTCGTTCACCAAGTCAGCGACCTTGATCAATTTTCCGTCGGTCTTTCGCTTGACGAATATCACTCCGGAGTCAGGATCAACGCGAGCGACATCGCCGATGATGTCCAGAATCGAATCGACTTCCTTATGCTTGTCCTTCGTCGATTCGCCCGCGTTCACGTTTGGGATGTGCAGAATCGTTTTCTTGTCGGTGTCGAGCACTTCATCGATGGCGCTGAGATATCGGCCTTGGTAGAAATGGTAGCCGATCCCAAGAGTCTTCAAATGCGTGTAGCCGTTGAGTTGCTCGTAGTAGTTGTAGGTGACCTTGCTAAACTTCGCTTCATCTTCTGGTGAGAGAACGGGCAAGGTGTCGCCACGGAAATACGATCCTGTCATCGCAATGATGTGCGCCGATGTATTCGACATGATCGAACGCAACACTTCGCCAAGCCGATTGTCGGCGTCGGCGGAAACGTGATGGAACTCGTCAATCGCCAATAGCACATCGTTGAAGTCCGTAGTTTCCACAGCATCGAACGCAAATCTCAGCGTCGCGTGAGTGCAAATGCAAATGGCTTCATTGGGATCGGCCAAGAATTTCTGAACCGCCTTAACTTTGCTTTTGTCACCACCCGGCGTGCAAAGGTTGTAGTCCGGATTGAATCGCCAGTCAGCGAAGAATCCATGGTCCGTCAAATCTGTCTGATCAAACGAGCCGCCGATCGAACGTTCGGGAACGGCGACGATCACTTTCTTAATTCCTTGGTTGAACAATTTGTCCAATCCAAGAAACATCAAGGCACGTGATTTCCCAGACGCTGGAGGCGCTTTCAGGAGTAGGTATTGCGAAGCGCGTGCCTCAAATGCGCGTGCTTGCATATCTCTCATGCCCATTGAATTCGTGGACAAGCTGCGTCCGGTTTGTGCGTAGGAAACGTTTACAAGGTTAGGCATCAGCTTTGGACCCACGTATAATTAGTTCACTATATCGTTGCAGCAACACTTCAATCCTCTCATCGTCATCTTTGAACGGCTTGCTTCGATAGCAACGTTCGACGGTCTCATCCAACCGCTGGTGCATTTCTCGAAGAGACCCTGGCATTTTTGAGGGCGCATACAAATCGGAGAGTGTTTTCTCGGGGTGTTCTTCACGCGAATCAATAACGCCAAAGACACACGATTCAATTTCCTGTTTTTGTGATTCTGCGAGGTCAGGAAATGGGAAAGTGTTGTAGCAAAGAGCAGAAGCGTATCGCAGGTCTGTCTTCAAGCGTCCGGCAACCGTTCGAACCCAGGTCACGTGAAGTCGAGAAGAGACAACCCCGAATACCCAAGGCGGTGGATCGTATATGGCCATAGCGGAATGCAGGATAATTGCTCGGTTATCGAGAAATCCAATTGGAATGTATTCTCGCTTTTCAGAGGATACAGCCGGAACAATGATCGAGTTGGACTTTGCTGTATGCGTATATCGGAACTGATGCGAACGGCTTACGAGCCCCCGAGCGACTTCACCTCCAGAAGCGCGAAACTGTCGCGTCTTGTCGATGCGTTTAGCAATTTCCGGAATCTTCATCGCCGCCTCGACGTCTTCGTCCTCAAGCCAGATACACCAACGGTCAATTCCACTCAAAAAATTTGACGATCCAAAGGTCGGTCTGATCCATTTCTCCATTTCCGGATGCTTGGCAAGCAAACTTTCACGTTCGGGAGATGTCAGCAACAAATTCTTTCCGTCGTAAGGGTTGTTGCCAGTTATCATCGTTGGCAAGGCACTAAGTGACTTCGCTGTAGGAGCGACAATTACATCCACTCCAGGAGCCAGATATGCGTTGATAAACCGTACGTTTCGTTTTCCATGGTCATCGTAGATCACCACTGCGTCTGGTTGATTCGCAAGCCCGATGATCGAGCACGTGATCTGAGCATTGCCCTTTGCGTTGTTGGACCATTTGAAAGGCTTGTGTGCGAAATGGATTTGCACACCCAGGCGAAAGACTAATGGCCAAAGTTGCGGAACCTGCGACCCCTGGCATATCGAGCTTGTCGTCACGAAGGCGCTTCGAGCGTTAGCGTTCTCGGACACATACCTTGCTGCTTTCATGAACCAAGAAGCAATGTAATCAAGCTGCCCACAGTTTTTGGCATTCTCAAACACCAAATCCATGTCTGACTTTTGTTCAGCCGACTGTGACTTGCCCCCAAGGTATGGAGGGTTCCCCAATATGTAGACTTCATTTTCGCTGTCAGATGGGCACACCTCTTCCCAATCGATACGTGTTGCATTTTCGTGCGCGACATGGCCTCCATCGTGAAGCGGTAGCGTCGGCCTCGCACTTCCAAAGACAGATTCAAACGCCAGATTCATTTGGTGTTCGGCCAGCCAGAGTGAAAGCTTCGCTGTCTCAGCCGCGAAGCCGTCAATCTCGATGCCGTAGAACTGAGTCAGTTGAATTTTGCTCTCGAATTGAAACGACTGCTGATCGCCGTAAATTCTCTGAAAGATCTCGATTTCGAGTTTAGAAAGCTCTTTATACGCGATGATGAGAAAGTTACCGCTGCCGCAAGCCGGATCGAAAACGCGAATTCGGTAAAGCCTTTCAAGTAAAGATTCGAGTTTCTTGCGGTTCGATCCCGCCTTGTCGAGTTCGGCCCGAAGCGATTCCAAGAACAACGGCTCGATCACTTTCATGATATTTAGAACCGACGTGTAGTGGATTCCGAGATTCCCGCGTTCGCTGCTGTGCACGACGGCTTGAATCATCGATCCGAAGATATCTGGATTTATGTCTCGCCAATTCAAACTGCCGCAATCCAGAATGATCTTACGTGACTGCACATCGAACTTTGGTACCGGGTGCTCGTCGCAGAACAACCCTCCATTAACGTAAGGGAAATCAGCCAAGTACTTCGGCAGGTCTCTGCGGTCTTCAACTGCCAGCACTTTAAAGAGTCGTGTAAGGTACTGCTGCAGATCGCTTCCATCGGGTGCGGTGTGTGAATCTATCGCTTTCGTGAATTGATCTTCCGCGAATATGCGAGTGTCTTCAGCGAAGAAGCAGAATAGCAAACGTGCAAGAAAGATATTCAGTGAATGCCGTTCTGTATCAGTCTTGGGCGGATTGGATTCGAGTATCAGATCGTAAAGCCGGCCCATCTTCTCGGCCGCTCGAATGTCCGCAACGCTCTCGCTCCGCAGTTGCGATTTCTCCATGCCAGCCCAGGGCAAGAAGAAATCAAAGTGTTTGGCGAGGTCACTTAGCGGAGTCTCAAGTGAATCATCAGTCTTCGTGTCGGACGCGAGCAGCGTCTCGCCATCCGTCACAACCACAAATCGTGGCTTCGCAGACTTCACACGAGAATTTGATTTCAGTTGATCCACCAATCCATGCAAGTCCGCAGAATCGTGATGGGCATAGCAAACACGATTCTTCCAGAGCAAATCGCAGTCGCCTTTTCCTAGGTTCGATGTTCCCTTTCGCAAGCGAGTAATCGAGGCTTTGGGCAGTTCGTAGGCGAGCAACAAGTCGTAGATGAAATTTTCAGCGTCAAATCCGTCAGTCAGTTCACGAATGATTTCTTCAAGTTGCTCAATATTCATCGCGGCTTCTTACCTGCGGGATGTTTCGTCTCGGTCTCGTCGCTCGTGTCCAGCCAGCGATCAATGACGTCTCGTTTGAATCGCCAGTGCTTGCCGACCTTCTGGCCAGGGACCTTTCCTTCTTGAACGAGCTTGTAGAGCGTCGATTTGGAGACTTTTAAGTAGGTCGCCAGTTCGTCGATCGTTAGCACTTCGTCGTGTTTGGCTTGCATGGCGTTGCCAATGTTTTGGTGAGCGTAGTTTGCCCCTGTGACACGTTTGATCGTTCAGAAGGGGGATTGTCTCCCTAGCTATCAGTTGTTGTCAATTAGTGGTAAGGCAATAAGAAAGACCGGCCGCCTTTCGACGGCCGGCCATGCGTTTCGCTTGGACGGTTGCTGGGCGCTGATCCAGGTCCGTTGGTCACGTTCGTAAATCTGCTTGAAATCGAACGGGGTTGACTGGTCACAAATTTGTCGGAACGATGTGGCGACCAGCGTTCCGGCATCCGTGGCCAAAGTTGCCGCGTAGTCGGCGGCCGGAGGCATACCGAACCGTTCGGGGCTGTAGAATTCGACCGACCGCACATCGTAGCTCAGGCGGCGAGCGCGGGCGTACAGGTGGTAGGCGATCCGCATGAACCGGACTTCGGGCGTGGTCCACTGTGGCGTCGTTCGTCGCCGTCTTCGTCTTGCGAAACGGCCTCGGCGCTTCGGCGCGGATGGGTTGCTGGTTGTACGGACGCGGTTTAAAGAGCGACGGGCGTTCCAGACAGTGGGGGACAGTTCGCGCAGCGACGTTCCGAGCAGCTTGTTGTACGTTCGCTCGGGGAAGTCTGGCTGGATATTGAGATCGCCCAGAACATTCACTGGCCCGCGCCGTCCGTCCCAATCGGGAAACGTATGGTGCTGATGCATATGGACGCTGGACGACGTGTAGCCTTAACAAATCGTGTTGGCCCCGAACAGCGGAGGTAGACTCGTTTGCGGGATCACCCAAAGCGGCGATCCGGATAGCTCAGCGGGCGCAACGCGGTAGCAGAGGTCTCTGGCGTCCGAAATGACTCGTTCCATGTCCATGGGTGCATCCTTGCGGGAGAATGGGCTCGCCGAAACGAGTTTTTATGTGTTTTGTGGGCTGGAGTTCGTTCGGGAAATTGCAATAAACTGCAATAAGTAGGGCGGCGGTTCCCGTAGGCGTGACGGGAGAACCGATTTTCGCCGGAGTACCTATCTCATTCTGTCTTGGAGATTTTCGTGACATTCAATCCAAGAATTCTGTTCTACGGCCCCTCAGCTGTTGGCAAGTCAACATTGCTTCGGAGCGTTACGTCACTCGTTGACGAACGTGTAATTCGAGCGAACGTTGTCGACCTAGAAAACATTCCCCGCTCCCTTCGGTGCAAAGCGGTTGGCGAGATATTTAGTTGGAATAGCTATGGCCCGCTCTTTGTTGGTGCAGCGGAGCTATATCCACCAAAACATTTTCCTTGGAGCGAATGGCGAGTTGTTGCGTTGATTCCACAAGACGAAGTTCAGTACATGCAAAGAGTTGGATGTCGAAATAGAGTCAACCCCGGCAAAGCAGACCAGAACGAAATCGAGAATTTGGGGGCGATTCGTCGTAATGTACGTGCAAACTCGAGTCGAATAGCGATCGAAATTGACCCTTTGCAATACGAAAATCGACCGCACGATTTATTGCGAGCAATCCTTGACACACTTTCGTCCTGAATCGCATTCGTTCGGCCGTGTCGCGCTTAAATTGGTTGCTTACGTTCTCGTTCGTTCGCCCTGCGCCCGCACTCAAAGCCAAAGCCCTGGGGCGTGGCTCATGCACGCACCCAGGGGGCACTAGGAGGTGTGTGCGTGCACGGGCGGAAGTATTTTGCCGGTTGGCTCGGGTTGCGGTTGCGTTCAATACTGGATGGGTTTGCTGGTTGTGAACCGCCAACGGTGGGCCAGAGCGGTGCAAGTCGGTTGCGATTTGCTACTCGACATTACTTTGAGGCAACTCCCTGTCGGCTCCACTCGCAATCAAGACCTTGCAGCACTTCGCATTGGATTTCTATGTAGTACACTTCTGGCCAAGAATTCGCAGATTGCATTAAACGTTTAAAGAGTCGGACATGGAATCGAAAAACATCATCGAGAATCATCACGACGGCAATTGGCACATCCTGCTTGCAGGAATGCCATCGATTTCCTCGCCTATGACACTCGCTCCTGGGATCACTCTGCAGCCGATTGCTGATAAACTTTCCATTTTTGACTTAGCCGCTGCGGGATCAGTTGGCTTTGGCAGTTGGACGGTCTTAGAACCCATTGCTGCATTCTGTAACTGCGAAATTGAGTCAGCAAAGGACTCTGACCTTACTCCCGGCTACGACACACTAAATCGTGCGTGGTTGGCATCATCACTTATGGTTCTACGAGGATTCAGTCGTCATTTTCCTGTTGCATGCTCTGCATACTCTTGGAATGAGATCGCTGGACATCAAAAGCGAACCTCTTCCATTTTCCAAAAACAGATAATTGAAGACGGACCTGAAGAGGCGGTAAATAACTCGAAGCGAGCATTGCCGAGATTTCACGGAAACCTTCTCGACTATCACCTTCATTTGGTCGTGGATCGGGGTTCGAGAGTTGCCAGTTTCGCTGAGGAAGATGCCCAGTGGATTCGTGACCGTTTCGAAAGCTTTAATAGACTCGCGAGCGAAAGCGAGTCATTCCGATTTGCTCTCGAATCATGCATTGACTGGCGTTACGCGAAAGATCCACGTTCTGCAGTTGCTCGATTGTGGAGCGGGATAGAAGCTGTTTTGGGAATAAGCTCTGAACTGGTTTATCGAATTTCATTGCTGTCTGCTTCATTGCTTACTCCACGTGGTGAAGATCGCAAGCAAAAGTTTCATGAAGTGAAGAAGCTTTACGGACTACGTAGCAAGGCAGTGCACGGGGAAAAGCTGACGGATGAAAAACTTGGACAAGCGGTGGACCACTCTTTTCTATTGTTGGTCGATCTTTTACTCCTATCAATTGAACGTGGACATGCACTTTCAGGAGATGATTTCGATGAGGCTGTTTTCGGGTAATACCATCATCTACTGCGTATCGCTGGAAACGTCATTTTGCCGCGTTGCCCGTTGTTCACGAACCTCGATAAGTAGCCGCGCGGTGTCTTCGGCCGCAGCCTCGGCGTCGGGATGTTCGTTGTCGGTAAGCTCAAGATAAACGTCCGTGTCTTCGTTCATGCTTCCCTGCCGTTATGCAGCTAAGAGGAAATGGGCATCCATCCGCGATGCGTTTCGGTCCCAATATTTAAGCCCATTGTTTCGGCATCGGTGAGCCAGCGTCCGACGGTGCCTATCGGTTGTTCCATTGCTTCGGCGACCTGCTGTTCGCTGAGCGGATCGCCGTTGCGCAGCTTGGCCAACGTATCGGCCGCCAACGTATCGGCCGCCAACGTTGCCCGTTCGTCCGCCAGCGACATCGACGCGTCGACCTGAGCGGGAACCCAACCGCGAGTGACGTCGCTGCTCTTTGTCCGAACCGGCTTGGCCCGCCCCACGGCGTCCACCATGTGTAGATAGATTAATGTCTGGTGCCCAGACAACCCAGCAGCCGCGCCGATCCGCTTGGCCGACACCGGCGCACCGTAGTGCATCTTCTCGATGGCGGCAACCACCTCATTTATCCGCGTTTCTTCGAGCGTTGGAAATTCGATCATACCTGGCTTTCCTTTCGTACTTCGTGCCACGGGGAACGCCTATCAACGTGAAATATGGCCAGAATGTAAAGCAACTGTTTGGTGTTTACTCCCTGTTGTTAGGAGGCACGTGCTAGATCGATTCATCGGTGTTTATGGCAAATCGTCGATAAACGAGCAATTGTTGGCTGCCCAGTCTGATCTGACCAATGAAAGCCCCTGATCGATCCAAACTGTCTCATGACAGTCATCGCAACCTATCCCCTCATCGTTGTCGGACAGATTCACTGATCCGCAGGCGTGGCATCTGATCCACGTTGATTGTGCGGATAGGTAGTCTGCCAATTTCGTCTTGTTTGGACTCGCTAACTCGAACGCGCCTTGTGGGATTGAAGGCTCATCGGAGCGTAGCAAAACCCGTCCTGGTCCCGGTGATATGACCGTAACGCCCATTGTCGCCAGTTCCGCGATGATCCCGGCAGCGCTCACAGCTCGACCTCACACCCACGCAGAGACGTTTTTTGTTCACCAGATAATGGAACGAGCAATTCGACGTTCGTTGGATCGATTATCGTTGCAGGTTCTTCAGTGGTCTTGCCCATGGATTGGAGATCGTCCGCTTCGGATCTCACATCGCCCGAATTTTGATTCGACGAGGCTGAAAACCGACTGCCTAGTCGAAATCTGTTTGCCCTAGATCCTGGTGGACCTGGCTTTCCTTTCTCGACTAGATCGAGCGTGCCATTCTTTACCCAGTGGCCCAATAGCCGATTCGCTTGGCGGTAGTTCAGACCAGTCAGCGTTCCGGCTTTGCGGCAACTAAGAAAAAACGTCGCTCCGTCGTGTAGGCGATCTAGTTCGACAATGAATTTGGCAAATCGAACCGCAGTGGAGTCGTCGGGATAGTTCGCAACAAAGTCTGGCTTCGGATTTTCCTGAGACCTTGCCCATGCACGCGTCACCATATCAGTACCGTCATCCGGAAAACGCACGCTATCGATTGCAGCATGCAATTCGGCGACGACAATGCCCGGGTCAAGATCGCTCGAGAACTTTCGGGCGGCATTAAACCAAAACAACCCATATTTCTCGACCACACTAGGACTTGGGGTTGTTCCAACGATCGCTACAAACTTTCGAGCAAAACGAAACACACCGGAGTTTTGCTTGCTGGCACCGCTGCTTGCAGTGTCCTGGATTGCGGCCGACAGAGCGTCGAACTGATCAGGTGTCACAGAGTGAACTGAGTCCACAGAGCTAACAGAGTGAACTGAGTCCGTAGAGTATAAAACTTCTGTATTCTCCGTGGACTCTGTGACATCTAGCAAACTATCGACCGCGGGAGCCCAGAGCTTGGCCCGTTCGATAGAATCACGCACAATCCATTCACCCTGTTCGCGACGAAGCACATCACGAACATCGTCACCGCCCTTGGCTTTCACTTGGCCGGGAAGCCTCGCAATCGAAACGCTGGCAGCGATTCCGAACAGATTACCAGCAGTCTGCTGAGCTCCGTTCATCCCGGCCCCATCCAAGTCCGGAACCACCACGACCGAAACGCCATCGAACAGGTTCGCATACTTGTCAGCCAATGACGATCCAGGAAGGCCAACGGCGTTGTATCCAAGTCCGGTCAGCGCAGCCGCATCTTTGACGCCTTCGACCATCAACCAAGTTTCGCCGGAAACTGGCAGGCGTCCAGGTAAGAACAATCCAGACGATCCCGCTCCGCTCTTGAACCGGCCTTTACCGCTTGGCGATAGGTCAAAGTGTGAATGAATCTCGCCATGATGATCGTACACGTTGACACGCGCAACTGACTCGCCTGCTCGTTCCTCTTCTTTAACACCGTATTTTTCGAACGCATCAACAGGCATCCGCTTTGCTTTGCAAACTTGTTCCGTGATACTGAGTCGTTTGGCAGGCTCATCGGAAAGCTGGTCCATCGGCAGGCCTAAGTAATCTGCAATTGCTCTCGCCGAGTTGCCCTGCGACAGGCCGGCAAACTCAGCGACCGTCGAGATTATATCCCCCTTAGGCCGATTATCAGTGCAGTTTCGACACGCGATTCTTCCGTGCTGATTTGCACCACCGTCACGACTATCGGGCCAAATGACTGAGCTACCCTTGCATCGCGGGCAGGGGTGATCGGTAGCCTGCTTGATGACAACATCCATAGGCAATGGAGTTAACGCCCCTATGATCTCAGCGCAACGTCCAGCCGCGGCTTCTTTAATTGCGGAGAAATTCATTGCCACACCGCCTCAAAACACTCGAGGCAATCCGGGACATGGTTCCGCACGAATTGACGAAGCTCATCAGGGGCGAACCTCAAGAAGAATGCATTAACAGCAGGCACTTCCCCAAAACACCCTTTAGAGTCAAGAAGATCGTCGACAAGCTTTTGCTGCTCGGCCATTGTCATCGCGGCGATAGATAGCCGTGATGATCGGCCGGTGGTACAATCAGGGTGCGAACTTGATTCGGGCTGTTGGCGTTGCTGCGCTGGCAGCCCTTTTTTCGTTGGCTGTCTCATATCAGATACCCTGCCTTTCCAATTCCGCCATCGCCTTTTGATGAGCGTCATTACGCTGGCGATTGGTTGCTGTTGGCAGTTGGCCGGTATCAGCTGCTTGAGTCGTCGCATCAATGTAGGCACGAACTGCCTCGACACTCGTTAGTCGGCGTCCTCCCACCTTCCACGTTTGCAGCCGAACACCGTGCTGGTTCGGTTTCTGGGACCATCGCAGGACCGTTGACAGTGCGGGTCTCATGCTAGTTGCTTCACGAACAGCATCAACGAGTGGCAGTAGATTAGTCGACTCATCGGAGCGGACTTGCTGGGGTGAATTAACCACGGTTCCCCCCCCTTGCTTTACGTCGTTTGCCTTTCGGTACGCGAGCATCATCAACCTGCAGGAACGTCGCAAGATCGCTATCCAGGATGTAGCGAGAGCCAGCGACGAGCCGGGAAGGTAAGACACGACCACGAACGCCGTCTTTGATCCATCGTCGATAGGTCATCGTAGACCAGGATCGCCCGATGAGTTGTTTCACTTCGCGATCCAACGAAGTGAAAGGAATTAGATTCTTGGGAGGCATGTTGAAACCTGAGTGAGTGTCAGGGTCACGCCATCGCTAAGATGGAAAGATTCGACGTGCGCAACCCTATCGTAAGAAAACGAATGGTTGACACGTCCCATGCAAGATACGCGGACTACCCCTTCGCGATGTTGCGAGGCCCGTTTGCCTGGGTAACCTACTTATGGCGGCTTGCTATGTGTGTCGGCCTATTCCTTCAGGCGTGCTTCGGCTAATCGTTGCCGTGATCGTTAGCACCGTCATGAATTGCAGCTCAGTCTCTTGAGTTGGTGGCTTGCGATTCGTGCGAGAACAGAATGTAACATAGAGTCACGTTTCGATTCAACACCCTGGACCGTCAACGAAAAACGCGGCAACCTGTAGGGCGACCGCGTGGGCGATAATTGAGACTTGATGGGGACGCTAAATGAGCGGCGACAAGATGTTCGACTGCAACTTGCGTTGCTCTCGCAGTTCGTCCCTATGCCCGTTGAGACACGCACGCAGCGATGTGTACCGACGCTCGGTCCAGACTCCATCGCCGACAGCTTGAGTCAAGAAAACTTGTGGCTTGCGATTGTGCCAACCAATAGCCGTCAAAATGAAAACGCTAACGACCGTGACACCGCCAACATGATCAACAGCTAGCCGCTTGCCGAGAGCACACTTCTGCTCATCGGGAATTGAGTCTTCCCAGGAGTTGAACGCATCAAGTGTTGCGGGTTCTGGGTGACCCGATTCGGCCAATACGTAAAGATTCGACCGAGCCATGAGGCTATTCCTTTGGAGTTAGCAGCGGGTTGCTGCCTTGGGAAATGTATTTGCGGCGATGTGCCACATGAAGCTAAATAATGCACTTTTTCAGATGGAGAGCAAGTCGCGAGTCTACAGTTTTTGTAATTGAGCGATGGCATCCAGGCTGTTTCGTCACGTAAATCGCGTTATTCAAGCTGGCATTGGATGTCTTGCGAGGCTTATTTGCTAGCTCATCGGAACAAATGGAAGCCACATATCCATAAAGAACCAGCTCGCAAATGACGACATGGGTAGGTAGGGTTCCCCAGAAGAGGGAACCGTAATCCAGATGCCGTGAATGAGAGTCAAGGACATGAACTGGAAACTCGCCGTGTTGGGTGTCGCGTCCCTTTGCCTGTCACTCGGTTGCACCGCAACGGAATGGGAACAATATTCCGAAACCGTTGCTCGGAACGCAGGAACACCAACCAACCTTGAGAACAATCTGCGAGACAAGGTATTGGCTGGCACTGCCACACCACAAGAGTATGAAGTCTGGCGGTCTGAGGTAGATTCGAGAACGGTTGTCAGGTCGGCTCAGATTGCTCGACAGGGGCAGGTCACAGCAGCCTATGCTTCGAAACCAGCACCGACAACGATCAACAACACGGTGAACACATCGCCGCAGAGTGCGCCTTGGTAGTTGGCCGTTACCCGAAAAGACTCGATAGAAAACCACCTTCCCTGTCTGCCTTGTTGGACGTTGAAGTACCAACGGTCGACCGGGCGATGCTCTGCGGTAGCAGCGTTCGCAACTGGTAATCTTGACCACCCAACTGATTCAGTGCGTTCTGACTCTGGGCGTTGGCCGCGTCAAGCATCTGAGTCTGTTGACCAAACAATCCGCCAAGGTACTGTTGTTGTCAAGCATTGGCTTGACCGAGAGCTGCGTTACGTTCCCGCTCGACCAGCGCAGACATCCCCGGCGATACTGTTGAATGTAGAGCCCGCGGTTAGCAAGCGATTGACCAACATTTCCCTGACGCGAATCGTATCGACGGTTGGTGTCGGAAAACTCTTGGTTGCCAAAACCCTGAGCAGCTTGGAATTGATGATTCAGATTAGACTGCAACGATGCCATTCGTTGAGCAGACAATTGCGAAATCTGATCACGTAACTTTTGCGAGGCTTGATCGGCACCCGCCAATTGCTGGTTGAATAGCGGGATCTGGCTCGCGTCAAACGTGTTGGATTCGCTGGAAGTCTGCGTTTATTGGTGAATTTTGCAGGTGAACCGAATAGTTGAGCGGCTAGTGCCGACATCAGGTCGGACGAACCGCCACCGCCGAACAACGAACTTAGAGCGAAAGCCATCTTGTTTACCTTATTGAATGGTTGATTCGTATACGACAATGCGAGGCATCGGAAATCGACGCCAATTGTGGACGCTGGATCAGAATGATTTGTTCCGGGATCTACACAGGTCATCCGGTAGGCATAGGCTCAGGGACGACGGACGCGATTTGGGAAAGACTACCAAAGCGTAGAGCCACATCAAAACCTCTTGGTGCCATGCAGATGGCATCGAGGCCGATTCGTACCGAAAAAGCCAGGGGTTGAAACACATCGAATGTTGTTGGATGAGTTGTGAGATTTTTTTCGTGTTTTTTTTTGAGAGGTAGGGTCGGAGGATAACTAGGTACGTGGGCAAACGAACGGGCGGGGGTCCGGGTTAAAAAAGCTGGCGCAATTGGGTCCCATACTCGGGTCTGCGGTTGCGTTGGCGATCATAGACAAGTCATCATAGGCACGTTGCAGCGTATCGCTGCTCACCCTTGTCCTAGCGTGGCAACCGCCGCCCAACCATAGGCCTTGTAGATGCGTTACGAACTAAGTCAGAGGCAACTATCCAACCTCAACGAAAGCGGTCGCGTGCTTCGTGTTGTCGTGCCTGCTTCACCAGACTTGCCGGTTGACCTTCGTCGTTGGGCTTCCGAACGACTGCCCAGCGTTGGGGCTCTAATCTCATCGGTGAAGATGATTGACGTAGTATGCCAGCCCCGGCAAAGCAAGAGCGAGCCCGGTTTGGCTGGACTGATCGGTTCGATACGCGATGACTTTGATGAGTCGCGTTTCTGCATCATCGTAAAAGTAGTCGAAGTGACGTTGACGCCGCAAAATGTCCGTGGACGTGTACCGCGTAGGCAATGGCCGGGTGGTGCAATTGAATCTTTCCAGACGGATTCGGTTTGACTCTTGCGTTTTGTCGATGAAATACTTGAACGACGGCACTTCGCCGTTAACTAACTTTCGTCCCTCGTTGCGATCACACGTCGCGACACACTTGAGGAACCCTCGATGACCTTACGCAAGATCGCAACTACGCGACTATTCGCCGAACCACCCAAACCAACCATTGACACTGATGGACTTTGGATCGGCCAAGCCAAGACTCGTTCCCGCTTTGTTCGCTTTCCCGATGGGGAACTGCGTGCCGTCGACCGCGACTTTGATGCTGGCGTGCTGGACGATCCAACGTCGATCCCGATGAGCGAGCGGTCAAGCAATGCCAATACGATCGTCGATGATGTGCCGGATACTGAGCCAGTACGCAACGGCGTTCGAGCAATCGCAACCGCAATGATGTTGGCCTGCCCCGATTGCCTTGTCGCAGTCGCCGAAGATGCAAGGGGCAATCTCATCGGGAGCACGGTCACGCGAGCAACCAAAGGCATCACCGCTAGCGTGTTCCGTGCTGCGTTCCGATCATTGCCAGAGCGGGCCAAACGAGTGACCTTTGCGGCATCGGGTGCAGTGTCGTCGGACGTTCGCGATGCTGCCACCATCGCCGCTGACTCTTTCCTTGTCCGCATTTTAGGCTTTATTGCCGCTGAGTAGACAGAGCCACCTGAATAGCCATCAGTAACGGGCCGGATGACCTTTGCGGGTTGTCCGGCCTGTTTTCGTTGGGGGTGCGATTGTGCGGGCTTCCAGATTCGACGCTAGCGAGCGCCGACAAGTGGCCCCGACTGTTTACCCACGCTCATCGGGGAAGCATCAGCCGATCTTCGCGACAACCGACTTGGCAAGTTCCTCATCACGCTCGGCATAGGTCTGCGTGATATCCGCCGATTGGTGACCCAAAATCACTTGGGCAGCTTCAAGACCGAAGTGCTTCCGGATGTATGTTGCTCTTGCATGCCTAAGTTGGTTGGGCGACCAATGATTGACACCGGCCGTCGTAGCGGCTCGTTTGATTGCCTGCCCATATGTTCCCGTTGTATAGGCGGTGCCCGGCTTCTGTTTCGGCTTACGTTTGCGATTGGTTCCCACTTTGTTGCCACACGATGGAGGCGTTGTGCGATTCGCCGTTCTGATCTCACGCTGCATTCGATCGGTGTCCAACGGGCGAAACAGACAATCGTCGGCATCACGAAACAGGTAGGGCGTCAGGATCTTCTGAGCGTTTGGACCGATAAAGATTTTGCGTGTATGACCGTGATGGGCGGTTTTGTGTTCATTGAGTTCAGCAACCCACGTTTCACCGCTTCGACCAATCATCGCTGGGGTCAGTTTGCAGACTTCACCAGGACGACATCCGGCAAGCAACTGGAATCGGACCATATCGGCGACGACGGACGGCAGGTGAAGCAACGTCGCGTCCACATCCTCAATGGGAACAGGCATGATGGGGGCGGTTTCCCTCGCGGTCGTCCGTCCTTTCTTCAGACCTGGAATAAGTCGCAGCGTATCAAATACGCTAGCTGACACCTTTCCTTCTGCTGCCGCCCATTTGACCATCCTCAGGATTCGTTTCATCTGAGAGTTGACGTAGGTTCTCGATAGCCCACCAACTAGCATTTGGTCCCGGACCACTTTGAACTGGGCTGGGCCGAATTCGGACGCCTGAAGGTTGGCGTAGAGCTTCTTCAGTGGCTTTGCGGCACACTTCGCCTTGTGCCATTCCGATCCTGCAGCGTTGCCGTAGTAGACTTTGCTGTACGCTAGATACTCGACCATCATCATGGCGACCGTGTATTCGTCTGCTGCAACCCCAAAGCATGAGCTTCGGCCGCTTGCCAGATACTCGGCAATGATTTGATCGTACTTCCGCCTGCTGGCTTGGGTGCCATGCGGTCCAAGAAGATAGTCGCGACGGTTGATCGTGACGCGAGCGTTACCGCTAGAGTGCTTGCGGTACTTGGGATAAGCGTTTGTTAGTTTGGGCATTGGAGCACATCCATTTTCAGTCCAAACGGGAATGTTCCCGTTTGGTAAGTTCTGAAAGTGTGCTCTGCCGACGTTCGACAGGTCGCGGTTTTACCCGTTAATCACGCTTGTTTTGCAAAAGAGGCGACGGTGGGATTCGAACCCACGAATAAAGGATTTGCAATCCTTCGCCTTAGCCACTTGGCCACGTCGCCTTGGTTGATTTCCAGCAAAATAGGAGATTGCTGCCGGATAGTCAAGATGCTCTGACTGCGACAATCGTGTTGCCGCGGTCGGTGATACCAATCCTATCGGACTCTGCCCTGCCACTCTTTAGTGTTTTGAAAAAGCCTTTTGATAAGTTTTGACTTTCTTGTTCTCCGACAAACTCATGCTGACACTCATGGACCGTTTTGCTACAGGGGGACCATCCCTGGCAATCAAGAACTTCGCAAGCTGACTCGCAAACACTCCGTTAGTGTGAACCATGACTCTCTCGATGCAGAAAAACAACGATTTGAGCCCCAACACGCACCACTCGTCGCTCCGCTCTGGGCAAATTTCTGGGCAAATTTCTGGCCAAATTTCTGGCCAAAACTCGGTGGAATCGCGTCTTGCTCAATCGCACCGAAGTGCGGGGCTGGGCCACCACGTCGGGAACGCTTCGCACAAGCTCTTCGCTCCCCTGGTCGCCGGGATCCTCTGTTTTACTACCTCATTCGGTGTGCAGGCAGCCCCCGTTGGTGCGGAGGAAAAAAAATCGTCCGAAATCCCACTCTGGCAACAAGGCGTTTCGAGCTGGAGCGGCGACGGTTACCGCATGCCATCCAGCAATTCCAATCCAGCCGTAGCGACGGGCAAACCAGCATCCTCCTCGCCGCCGCAACAGCCCATCGCAGCTCAAGACGATCGCGGGTCAGCGACGCCCTACACGACGCCCTACACGATGCCGGTCGATCCTTCGATCCCGAGCTCAATGTCGTCGTTTCCCAAGCGTGACTCGGCACCGGTCGGTGGAATCCCTACGACGTTTGCCTCGGGACCCCTGGGGATGCCAATCCCGGTCCAGCTGAGCTCAAACGCCGTGGCCGCACCCGTATCGCAACCGCCGTCGTTAACGCCTCCCGGACAATTGAGTTCCAACGCCAACCCAAGCGGATTCCAAAGCACTGAGATGCCCAATTGGACTCCGCCCGCGACCGATCATGCGATGAGCGTGTTGGACCTTGGCGATCAGGAACCCGTCGTGGGTTCGGCATTCAAGCCTAAAGATCCCGAGCCGATCACATTGGAACAGCCGCCGCTCGAAGAGGAGGTCACGCGTTGGTACCAATACCCCATTCGTTGGATGAAGGGCTGGGACAATAACGCGGAATTCGGGATCAACGGCAGCAGCGGTAACGCCGACACGTTGGCGTTGCAAACCGGGCTCGAACTGAAACGCAAATCAAAACTCTACACCCTCGGGATCGACATTGACTATCGAGTCGCGAGCAGCCGCAATGTGACGACCGAAGACAACGGGCGATTTAACGTCGATGCGGACCGATTGCTGGGCGAATCGGATTGGTCGATGTTTGCCAAGTACGGAATGGAATGGGATAAATTCAAAGCATTCGATTTGCGAATCAACATGAACGGTGGTCTCGGGTACCACTGGATCCGTCAAGATGACGCCAGCTTTGTCACGCGCGTCGGTGCTGGTGCATCGCGAAAGTTCGGGGCTCCGGTTGATGAATGGACGCCGGAAGGAGTGTTCGGTGCCGAGGGAGAACGCCAGCTCACCAAACGTCAAAAGTTCACTGCGAAAATCGACTACTTCCCGGCCTGGGAAGATTTCAGCAATTTTCGCTTGGTCAGCGACATCGCTTGGGAAATGCTGCTCGACGGCAGCGAGAACCTCAGCTTGAAACTGTCGGCAACCGATCGCTACGACAGTGTTCCTCAGGGTGCCAAAAAGAACGACGTCTACTACTCACTATTGCTGTTGTACAAGTTCTAAGTCGGGGTGGATATGTTTTTTGGCTCAACGGTTCGGGGGCCGCTCCCCCGCTAACTCCAATGACTGCGATTGATTTCTGTCTCGATGCTTTGTCAATCCTTGCTTTTGGGTTCAGCCTAGAGCAATCTTGAAATTGATGTGGCCTTGGTACCGTAGCGGCGTTCGCAAGAACGTGGCCCGCCGACGGGCGCCGACAGCTACATCGAAAAATCGAAATGCTCTAGGCTGCTAAAGAATCGGCATTGATGCCGGATCGGTTTGCCAGCTTTCACTGCACGGGCTCGTTTTCATGGGGCTAAGCCGGTAGGCAGGCGTCTTTCAGTAGATTAGCCGTTTTGGCGTTAGCCACGGTTCTAGCAGTTCAACCGTGGCTAACGGCCAAGCGGCTAATGGAATTTTACCCATTCATTCCTGCCTAACTGCTTCGTTTCCATTGGGCTCGTTTCCCTAGACGCCAACGGCGCTGACCAACCAAGTCTAGGGTAAGGTTTTGCGAAGGTCGGATCTGACTGCTGTCGTCGCTATCGCGACTTCGGATCGGGGCAGTATGTTTCTGGGGTCTGACGCTGAATGCCAATTTACTTTGGACCCATCAGGGTGTTTTTTTACGCAAGTTCCGACGGGCGACGAGGCGTATGGCGCGAACGCACCCCAAGGCAACCGCCGCGAAGCTCGCACGCGGCGTGATTCTTATCGGTGGTCAGGTAAGCCCTGGGGCATTCTGCCCCGACGCGACTTTGTGTCCCGGTTCACGCCCCATTTGATTCCCGCCGAATGCAACGCGACAGCGTGTTTTAGGCGGTTTCGGC
Organism: Novipirellula galeiformis; assembly: GCF_007860095.1. Classification (NCBI taxonomy): domain Bacteria; kingdom Pseudomonadati; phylum Planctomycetota; class Planctomycetia; order Pirellulales; family Pirellulaceae; genus Novipirellula; species Novipirellula galeiformis. Next base: position 433,717 of record NZ_SJPT01000006.1, read on the forward strand.
GTTCGGAGAGAATCAGAAGGCACGATGGCACGGCACGTGCTTTTGTTTTGCGAGGCCGGAAGATTGCCGCGAGGCGATCGTTTCCGCTGGGGCTCACGGCTGCCGTTCCTCTGTTTGAGTCGTCACGAGGTTCCTCGTGATCGCTTGGCCGTTTCCCGCCCTGAATCTTTGATACATCAGCACCTGTAAAAGGACTTGAAAGATGAAACGTTTTTACTCAAAACGCTCTAAATTGCGTGCGGCCTTGTTGGCGGCTCCGTTGACGGTCGCCGCAACGGGATTGGTGATTGCCGCGGCTCCGGCGACATCGACGAAAACCGAAGCGAAGCCGGCCGCGGCGGCCGTGATCAGCAATGAATCACTCGGCGTTGCTAACGCATTGTCCGGTGCGTTTCGCAGCGTCGCGACGCACGTGTTGCCCGCGGTCGTGGCAATTGAAAATCGTCCGGACACCGCATGGCAATCGGCTAAGCAACCGATACCGGGTAAGGGCCGATCGATGGGCCAGGAAAACCCGTTTAAGGGAACGCCATTTGAAGACATGTTTCGAGGGGCTCCCGGCATGAATCCAGGACAAATGATGCCGCGGCAAGCCCCGCGAACGCAGAGCGGTATCGGATCGGGCGTGATTATCGATGCTGCTGGAATCGTGATGACGAATAATCACGTCGTCGAGGGAGGCGGTAAGGTGATCATCAAAACACAGGATGGACGCGAGTTTGTCGCGACCGAAGTGTTGACTGACCCGCAAACCGACATCGCGGTGGTCAAATTCGAAGGCGACTCCTCGCTCGTCGCCGCCCCGGTGGGTGACAGTGACGCGATGGAAGTTGGGGATTGGGTCGTCGCACTCGGTCAACCCTTTGGACTCGAAAGCACCGTGACCGCGGGCATTGTCAGTGCGAAGAACCGCGGGATTGGGATCACCGATCGCGAGAATTTCATTCAAACCGATGCTGCGATCAATCCTGGCAATAGCGGTGGACCGCTCGTTAACTTGCGCGGCGAAGTGATCGGGATCAACACGGCGATTTCGTCACGTGGCGGTGGTAACAATGGGGTCGGTTTCGCAGTGCCCTCGAATTTGGCGAATTGGGTCAGCGATCAATTACTGACTCACGGCCAAGTCGTCCGCTCGTACCTCGGCGTTAGCATTCAACCGGTGAACTACGAATTGAGCACGCAGCTTGGGGTGGCTCCGAAAAGTGGCGTGGCGGTGACGAATGTGTTTGCCGATACGCCGGCGGCCAAATCGGGGTTGAAGACGGGAGATGTGATTGTGCACTTCGGTGGCATTCATGTCACCACGCCTCAGCAGTTACAATTGGCGGTCGAGCGATCCCCGATCGGCCAATCGCTGACGATGGAGGTGATTCGCGATGGCAACTCGATTGAGTTGACGTACAAACCGGAGGCGGCGCCGAGCGATTTTGGCATCAGCAGCACCCCGATTACCAAGAGCGAAGGCGTGAAGTTGAAGTCGCTCGGGTTGGAGATCAATGCGTTATCGGCCGACGTCGCGAAACAATTGGGAATGGAGTCCGAAACGGGCGTCGTCGTGACCCGCGTCCAAGACGGCAGCCCCGCCGCCGAGGCGGGATTACAGCCGGGGATGGTGATCGTCCAAGTGAATCGTCAAGACGTTTCCAGTGCCGCAGAGTTTGAGAAACGGGTGGCGGAGGACTCGGACGGTTCGGTTTTGTTGTTGGTCCGCAGCGAACAGGGATCGCGATTCGTCGTGGTGGCAAACTAGTCTCGCCGCGGCGTGCAACGGGGCGGGAATGACTGCGGCCAACGTCTGACTTACAATCAACGTTGGTCGCATTTTTTTGCGAACATGGTTGGCAATTGAACCTTTTCTGCCGTCCTCCGACGGAGTGATTTCATGAGACTCGCGGCTAAATTGATTCTGATTTTTCTAGTGGGGGTGTTCGCCGTCGTGTCGCTGTTTGCTTGGCAGACGATTCAGCGTCAACATGCATGGGAGCAGCAGCGGCGTGAAGCCCACGCGCATGAATTGGTCGAGACATTGCAACCGGCGTTACAGTCGGCTTATCGCAACGGTGGGCGTGTGACGATCCAGCAAGCGGTGGAGATTTCAACCGAGCAGCTCAATGGTCCTCGCATCCGTTGGATCGACGGGCGTGAAGTCGCCTCACCGCCGCCCAAAGCGATCGCGCGGTCGATGTCACGCGTTTCGGTCACCGACGAACATGGTACTCGCACCGCCTACTCCTACGTGCCGCTGAACGTCGATGGCGAAAACCTAGGGACGGTCGAAGTCTCGCAGTCGATGTCCGAACAAGATTCCTTCGTGCGAGATTCGGTGTATGCGTCGATTTTGTCGTTAATCGGGGTCGCTGGGTTGTCGGCGGTCGTGATTTATTACGGCGGCATTGAATTAGTTGGCAAGCCCCTAGGCAAGTTAATCGAGCAAGTCAACTTGATCGGGGAGGGCAAATTGGACCAATCGCCGGTGTTGAGCGGCAAAGATGAACTCGGCCGACTCGCCGTGGCGATCAGCCAGATGAGTCATCGCTTGAGCGACCAGCGCGACACGATTCGCCACACCGATCGGTTGGGGACGATTGGAACTTTGGCGGCGGGGGTTGCTCATGAACTCGGTACGCCGCTGAATGTCGTCTCCGGTCGTGCTGGATTGATCGCGAGTGGCAAACTTTCCGAACAAGAAATTGCCTCGAGTGCCCGAACCATCAAAAGCGAATCGGAGCGCATGACAGCGATTATTCGGCAATTGTTGGATTTCGCTCGGCAAACGCCCTCTCCTCACGACTCGATCGATCTGACTGAGATTCTGACTCGGACGTGTGATCTGATGCGTCCGTTAGCGAGAAAATCGGACGTCGAAATCGCATTACACGCGACCGACCGCCCCACCACAATCGCTGGCGACGCGGCCCAGGTGCAACAAGTGTTGACGAATCTGATCAGCAATGCGATCGGCGCGATGCCTGATGGCGGTACGGTTACCGTCTCGATCGATGTCGATGAGCCAACCGAGATGGTCTGGATCGAAGTCCGCGATACCGGGGTCGGCATCCCTTCGGAACAGCTAAACCATGTGTTTGAACCGTTCTATACGACCAAGGATGTCGGTGAGGGGACGGGGCTGGGGTTGTCGATTGCCTATGGGATCGTGCGAGAACACGCGGGGGAAATCAAGGTCGACAGCGAACCGGGGTGCGGGACCACGTTTCGTATCCGCTTTCCGATGCTCAGGTAGTTCGCCTGCGGCGGAGATGCTCTCGGCGGCAAGCGGCGGTTTGGGGGCGCAATTTCCGATCGGCCAACTTGTCCTGGTTTCCGCTTCGCGTTGCACTCCTGCGTTTTTCACGTTATCCGCAAATTTCACTCGCGTTTTTGCCCTTCGAATTCAAAGTACATCATGACTGTTGCCCCCCATGAATCGCGTGTCCTGATCGTCGACGATGAACGGAACATGTGTGAGTTGATTGAAACCGATTTGCGACTGCGCGGTATCCCGAGCGAGTGGTTCACATCGGCCCAGGAAGCGATCGAAGCAATTCACCACCAAGATTACGACGTCGTGTTGACCGATGTGCGGATGCCAGGGACGACGGGCCTGCAATTGTGCCAACAACTTTCACAAGTTCGCCCGGATATTCCGGTGATTGTGATGACCGCGTTTGGGACACTCGAAACCGCGATCTTAGCGATGCGTTCGGGGGCTTATGACTTCATCACCAAACCGATCGAGATGGACTTGCTGTCGATCACATTGAAGCGTGCGATGGAGCATCGACGGTTGACCGAGCAGGTGCGTTTATTGGAATCGTCACAGCAGCAAGCGACTTCGTTCGGGGAAGTGCTCGGGCAAAGCCCCGCGATGCAGGGCTTGTACGACCAATTAGAACAGGTGGCCCATTCGGACGCGGCGGTGTTGATCACGGGCGAAAGTGGGACAGGAAAGGAATTGGTCGCGCGTTCGATTCACGCCAGCGGTCGTCGGTCGGAGAAACCTTTTGTCGCGGTCAACTGCGCCGCGCTGACTGAACCTCTATTGGAAAGCGAATTGTTTGGTCATGTCAAAGGAGCGTTCACGGACGCACGCGGAGAGCGACGTGGTTTGTTCTTGGAAGCCGATGGCGGAACGCTATTGTTGGACGAGATGGGCGAAATGCCGATGACGATGCAAGTGAAACTGTTACGCGCGCTCGAGGAGCGGAAAGTACGTCCGGTCGGTAGTGACAAGGAAATGCGTTTTGATGTGCGGGTGTTGACGGCGACCAACCGCGATCTCGAAACCGCGGTTACCGAAGGGCGGTTTCGAGAAGATTTGTATTACCGCATCAATGTGATTGGGATCGAGTTGCCGCCACTTCGCTCGCGTGGCGCCGACATCCTACGATTGGCGGAGCATTTTCGGGATCGGTTTGCGGCCAGTGAGAACAAGCCGGTGGCAGGATTTGCAGAAGGCGTTGCGGAAAAACTGCTTAGCTATTCGTGGCCGGGCAACGTGCGTGAACTGCGGAATGTGATGGAACGCGCGATCGCGTTGACACGTTATGACAAGATCACCCTGGAAGACTTACCCGAAAAAGTTCGTAACTTCCAAGGCGGTACGCTGATTTTTGGTGGCTTCGATCCCGCGGAATTGGTTTCGATGGAAGAGGTCCAGCGACGCTACATCAAACATGTTATGGATGCGGTCGGCGGCAACCAAACTCAGGCGGCTCGCATTCTTGGTTTGGATCGCAAGACGATCTATCGCAAGCTCAAGCAAGACGGCGAATGAGAGCACTTATCGCGTACTAAAAATTGATGGGGATGTCGGGAGTTTCGCCCTAGCGGTGGACCGCGTTCTGGCGAACGCAGCTACGGTTTGAATCCCGCGTCATTTTTGGTTTCGATGTCGGGAGTTTCGCCTAGCGGTGGACCGCGTTCTTGCGAACGCAGCTACGGTTTGAATCCCATGTCCATTTTTGATTTTGATGTCGGGAGTGTCGTCTAGCGGTGGACCGCGTTCTTGCGAACGCAGCTACGGTTTGAATCCCGCGTCATTTTTGATTTTGATGTCGGGGGTTTCGGCCGAGGGTGGACCGCGTTCTTGCGAACGCAGCTACGGTTTGAATCCCATGTCATTTTTGATTTTGATGTCGGGAGTGTCGCCCGACGGTGGACCGCGTTCTGGCGAACGCAGCTACGGTTTGAATCCCGCGTCATTTTTGATTTTGATGTCGGGGGTTTCGCCCGACGGTGGACCGCGTTCTGGCGAACGCAGCTACGGTTTGAATCCCACGTCATTTTTGATTTTGATGTCGGGAGTGTTGCCTAACGGTGGACCGCGTTCTGGCGAACGCAGCTACGGTTTGAATCCCGCGTCATTTTTGAT
>NZ_SJPT01000007.1:300000-412695 GCF_007860095.1 Novipirellula galeiformis
GGGTTGTGATTCCAAAACGGAATCCCCCGACAACGTCCAATCGACCACAACCGCCCCTAGCAAGGTGAAAGAGCAGATCCAGGAGGCCCCGGAAACGGTGGCGGCGTTGGAGCAGGTCTCTGCGAAGCTGAAACGGGATGCCAATGGAGCGATCGTGGAAGTCGATTTCCGTGGCACGGAGATCGACGACACGCATTTGGCGCTACTGAAACCACTCTCACGCGTGCGTTCGGTTTTGCTGGCCGGAACCGCGGTCTCCGACGAAGGACTTAAAACGCTGGGAGAAATTCCAACGCTCGAGAACGTCGATTTGCGAGATTGCAAAATCGGTAATGCGGGACTCGCCCATTTGACGCCGCTGGCCAAGTTGAAGGCACTACGATTGTCGGGAAAGAGTGGCGATTGCACCGTAGACGATGACGGCATGCAACACGTCGCCAAGCTGGCCAATCTCAAAGTCTTGGCGATCGATTTCTTGTGGGTCAGCGAACTCGGGCTCGAAGAGCTCACCGGCCTGAAAAATTTGCAAGAGTTGTACATGGCCGAAACCACGATCGGAAACGACGCGATCACGATCCTGGCAAGCTTTCCAAATCTTAAGAAGCTGCGTATTGCTCGGAATCAAATCGATGCAATGGGAATGGCCGAACTTGCCAAACTGAAAAATCTTGAAGAACTCGACCTTAGCGAGTGTGCTCAATTGTTTGATGACGCCATGCAATCGCTGAGCGAATTGACCAAGCTCAAAAAGTTGAACCTGTGGCGCGTCAACATTTCCGACGCTGGCATCGAGCCGCTCCAAGGGTTGACCATGCTTGAATCGCTCAACTTGGATAACACGCGTTTAGGTGACGCGGGCATGCCCTATCTCAAAGATCTAACCAACATGACCTTCTTGCATCTGGGGTCCACTCAGATCAGCGACGAGGGACTGGTTTACCTCGAAGGCATGACGGCATTGAAGGACTTAAAAGTCACCCGCACGGCGGTCACCCAAGAGGGTGTCGACAAGCTGAAGGCAAAACTGCCTGGAGCCGAAATCCAGCTGAAATACCTTGAGGAATAATCGAGGACTAAGGAATAAAACGCAGGCAATAAAGCTTGCAGGCCCAAACCAGGCCCGCTGCAACTTCCCAGCGACACGTCCCCTCAATCTCCGCGGGGCGTGCCGCATCTAAAACCGCCACTCTAGCATCCCGCCGTAGCCGCCATCGGCCACGTAGGGATAGACCTGCAAATTGCTGGCGGCCCCCTCGCTACGGTCGATCGCCGATGCGGCGACGTAGGCCATCCACCAACCGAGCGCGACTTGGCTCGGGTAGTGGGCATCGTCGTTCACTCGCGACAACGGCCCCAGCAGCGATCCGGCGAAGAAGGTCGCCTTGAGCAACGGTCGCTCGGTCATCTTGGCGGCGTTGAGGAACGGCAACGCGGACATGAAGGCGTGACCGCTGACCCCATTGTTGTCTTGGAAGGGCAGCCAACGTGAGCCGCGGTCCTTCTCACTTGGACGTGAGCCACCGGTCAACCGCTGTGCCAAAATCAGCGGCGGGGCACCGACCCAAAACGATCGCAACGAACGCTCGCCCCATCGCCCCGCGGTCGTCAAGACAGCGGACTCGTCAAAGTACGCTCCCGCCGCCCAAGCGGTTGCAAAAATCGGCAGTGTGTAGAGGCCGTTGCCGAGCTCTTTGTCCGCATGCAAAAACTCGGACCAATCATCGCTGGTCGCTCCCCCAACGCTGGTTTGAAAATGACGGTGCAGCTCCTCGTCAAGCTGCGTGTTGGCGACGGCCGCTCCGATCAGAAAACCGCCCCCCAGCAATTGAAACGAGCGTAGGTCGTAGTAGTTCCGATGGTCCGATACGACGCGGTTCCAAATCGTCGCACGCGGGGTCAAGCGAGTTTGAGTTTGCTCTGCATCGGTTTCAATGAAACCGGAATCGATAAAACTGGAATCCATACCCCCAGAATCGTTGCAAAGCGGCGGGCAATTCGGCGCAAAGGCCAACGGCGATCCCCGCAACGATTCATCGGTCGGTGAGGTGAGCGCGAGCCAATCCGCGTCGGGTGGGGGATCGAGAAACTGGCCCCAAGCGTTGACGGGCAAGAAAACAACCAACAACGCAGCGGCAATCCAGCCCTGCAATGCCCAGCCCTGCAATCCCAAACTCAATAACAACGGCCGATGGAAAGCTATCTTCAATTCACGGTGACCAAGGAGGAAGTCGAAAAGGCCTAATTACTAAAGCCTTCGTAATCAGGGCAAGGCCAGCGGCGGCTTGGGATTGCAGAAAAACTAAAAACACCGTAATTTCTTGGTGGGCTTTTTGAAAACGGAGTATCTCATGCAGCCATCTCAGCCGCGCCACGCGTGGCGTCCCCAGAAACGCGTCGCCTTCACGATCCTAGAGCTACTGGTCACGGTTTCGATCCTCGGCATTGCTTTGGCGATGTTGTTGCCCGCAATCGGAGCGGCACGCGAGGCGTCGCGGCGGATTCAATGCGTCAGCCATCTGCGTGAGATCGGCATCGCGCTGCATCATCACCACGACGCTAAACGCAGTCTGCCGGTGGGATGGGCGTTTGAGCCGTCGAGCCAATCGGCGTACGGATGGACCGTGCCGTTGTTACCGTTCCTCGAACAACCGGCGCTGTTCGACGCGATCGATCCCCACAAAGCGATCGGTGACCCCGCCCATGCTCAAGCTCGCCGCACGTCGCTTGAAATCATGCTTTGTCCGTCCGACATTGCCGAGTCGGCGTTTGCGTTATACGCCATGGATGAAGAGGACGAAGAGCATGGAGTCGGGAGAGACCTCGCAAATCACGACGCAAACGAAACGCTCGTTCAACTGCCGACCGCAAACTATGTCGGCGTGTTCGGAACACTCGACCCCGACGACGCAGTCCCTGCTCCTATCGGTGATGGCGCGTTTTTAGAAAACCGATCGGTTCGCTTTCGCGATTTCGCACGCGGACTCTCTAACACATTGGTGGTTGGCGAACGCACGATGGCCCAAGTCCCGTCCACTTGGTTGGGCGTCGCTTTGGCGGGCGAAGACGCGGCAGCCCGCTTGGTCGGATCGGCACTCGAAGGGGTCAATCATCCTTTGGCCGACGAGTGTGATTTTTCCAGCCGTCACCCCGGCGGTGCGAATTTTTTGTGGGGCGATGGCCATCTGTCCTTCGTGACCGAGAGCGTTGACCTGCGTCTCTACCACCAATGGTCGCAATTGCGAATGCCCTACCCGCACGCACCTTAGCCCCACCCCGCAACGAACATCCTGGCACAAACGCTTGGCGTCGCCAACGTGGGCCGATGTTTTCCACCTCATCCTTCGTCCTCCCGCAGCGATTCAATTCATGCCACGATCATCAAAAGAACGAGTCGAACTCACCAAATGTGAAGCCGAAGTCATGGATGTCATCTGGGACAAAGAACGGGTGACCGTCAACGATGTCGTCGCAGCGATCGAGCGTGAGCTAGCCTACACGACCGTCATGACGACGATGAAAATCCTGGAAGACAAAAAGATCATTGGTCGCGGCGAAAAGATCGGCCGCGCGTTCACGTATACACCACTGGTCACGCGTGAACAAGTTCGCGAAGGGATGCTCAAATTGTTGACCGACCAATTGTTCGGCGGTTCAGTACGATCACTCGTGCTCAGTCTGATTCAATCCGATGCCGTCTCCGTCGACGACATCGAAGCGGTCAAGAAAGCCGCGGCAAAGTTAGGGGATTCGTAATGGATTCGTCACTCGCCTTTGAAATTGGCAGCACCCTATGCTTCCAAATCGCAATCGTCATCGCTGCCGCTGCGGGGCTCCAACGTTGGCTGGGCGATGCCCGAGCGGGATGCCGGTTGTGGACGGTGTGCTTCCTTTCGATCCTGGTGATCGTGGCTGCCGCGTGGTTGCTTCCGCATCGACGTCTGTTCGACTTTCCACTCGACGGCAGACGAGAGAGCTTGCTCCGAATCGTGACCTGGCAGACGCGGATTGCGATCGCCCTGATGACGATTTGGCTCACGGGACTCACCGTCTCTCTGGCGCGTCGCGGTTGGCTCTGCTTGCAACTGAACCACTTTTTGAAACATCGCTGCGTCGCAATCGAAGCGGACGCATTGCTCGAACGATTGCAGTTGCAGGCACCTCCGAAAATCGAAATCCTCATTTCGGACGAAATCCAAGGTCCCTTTTGCTGGCAACTTCATCGGCCGTTGATCGTGTTACCCAAAGCGTTGATCGACGAAGATGACACCACGCTGCGGCATGTTTTATTGCACGAGATCGAACACTTGCGGACGCAGCATCCGATGCAGCACTTTTTACAGGGCGTCTGTTCCACCCTACTGTGGTTTCATCCCGCAATGTGGATGGCGGCGCGCGGAGCTGATTTGACCCGTGAATTTCTATGTGACGAGGCCGCGGCAATTGGATGCGGAAAATTCGGTGCCTATTTACAAACGCTCGCCAAGGTCGCCGAGCGTTGCGAGAATCAATCTTGCACCGCGGTGCCTCGTGGAACACTCGCGTTTGGAAACCAAAAGAGTACGCTCATCCGACGCAGCGAGCGTCTCGTCAAGATCGCTCAACGCCCCCAGCAACGCCCATCGAAGCGTCCCGCCATCGCGATCGGCGCCCTAATCGTGGTCGGGGTCTTGGTGCAACAAGTTTGGTTGCCAACCAACGCCCGGGCATCGAGTCGCAGCGAATGGTCGCCGTGGCCGAGTTGGACCGCCGAAGCGCTGCACAACAGCTTCGACCTTCAACTCCGCGACTTCGAACGGTTTGAAAACTCATTGCAAATGCATGAACTTTTACCGGAAACGCAGGACGGATGATCTCCAGAGCGGCCGCGCGGCACCGGCCGCAACAACCACTTAGGCTTTGGAATTTAGCTGCTCTTTAGCCGCTTGTAGAAACTGCAATGCATCGATCGGCGTCATCGCATTGACGTCGAGTTTTTGGATATCATCCAACAACGGATGGTCCGCAAAACCAAACAACGTCAATTGGAAATTCCCGTTACTATCTGCCGCTGCGGGGCCAGCCAATTTGGGACGGTCCAATGCGTCACGATGGTCGTGCTCTAGCTGCGCTAAAACATCTTTGGCTCGCTCGTTCACGGTGGTTGGAATACCGGCAAGCCGCGCCACATGGATGCCGTAACTCTTGTCCGCCCCACCGCTGACGATGCGGTGCAGGAACACAACTTCGTCATTCCATTCTTTTACCGCCACATTCAAATTGGCGACGCGTGGGAGCGTTTCCTCGAGCTGAGTGAGTTCGTGGTAATGCGTGGCAAACAACGTGCGGCAACCGACCTGTTCATGCAAATGCTCGGTGATCGCCCATGCTAACGAGAGTCCGTCGTAGGTGCTCGTGCCTCGTCCGATCTCGTCCAAGATGACCAGACTTCGCGAGGTCGCGGTGTTCAAAATCCGAGCGGTTTCCACCATCTCGACCATAAACGTACTTTGCCCACGACTCAATTCATCGCTCGCCCCGACCCGTGCAAAGATCCGATCGGCGATCCCGATCAAAGCGCGCTCGGCGGGCACAAACGACCCCGCTTGCGCTAGCAGCGTGATCAGCGCGACTTGTCGAATGTAGGTGCTCTTACCCGCCATGTTCGGACCGGTAATCAGCAGGATCATCCCCGTTTCAGGCGAATGCACGCAATCGTTCGGTACAAATTCGCCTTGCGGAAGGGTGACATCGAGCACCGGATGGCGCCCCGCTTCGATACGCAGCACCGAATCATCGGTCAATTCAGGGCGCACCCATTTGCGTTGCGACGCAATCTCGGCAAGCGCCGCGAGCACATCGAGCTCCGCGATCGCCACCGCAACTTCTTGTAGAATGCTCAGATGCCGGTGCGTCTCAAAACGCAAATTCTGAAACAGAAGCTGTTCGCGCGAGGACGCTTTGTCATCGGCAGCCAACACCTTCTCTTCATATTCCTTCAATTCGGGCGTGATGTAACGCTCGCAATTCTTCAACGTTTGTTTGCGAATGTACTCCGTTGGAATCTTGTCTTTGTGAGCGTTGGTGACTTCAAGAAAGTAACCAAAGACGCGATTGTAACCCACCTTCAGATTGGAAATCCCGGTCGTTTCCATCTGTTTCTGTTGGTAGGCGGCGATCCATTCTTTTCCGCCGCGCGCCAACAATCGCAAGGCATCGAGTTCTTCGTCAAAGCCCTCACGAATAAAGTTGCCATCGGCGGCATGCAGCGGGCACTCATCGGCCAACGCATTTTCGAGCTGGGAACGCAATTCGGGACAGAGATGCAAATGGGCTTCAACAAACCCCAATCGCTCGGCTTTGCGGTCGGCCAATTTGGCCTTCATCTCTGGCAAATTCTCAAGCGTCCGAGCCACTTGTTGCAAATCACGCGGCCCGGTTCGTCCCGTGGCGATCCGCGCCAGCAACCGCGTCAAGTCAAACGTGCGTTTCATCGTCGCGCGAACATCGCCACGAAGTCGCGAATCGTTGACCAACTCCGACACGGCATCCAAGCGGGCTTCGATCGCATCGCGATTGACCAGCGGTGCAGCAACCCAATCGGCAAGCAGCCTCGCCCCCATCGGGGTGCAAGTGCGATCGATCACTCCCAACAACGATCCCTCGCGCGAACCGGTCCGCATCGTGCGGGTGACCTCTAAACTCCGCCGAGTCGAGGCGTCGATCTGTAGGACCGGCGAACGATGATGCGCACTGATTTGGCGAAAGTGATCGAGTCCGCCCTGTTGTGTTTCTTGTAGGTAGGCGAGCACGGAACCGGCCGCGCGAACCGCGGGAGCATCGTCGTCGCCGAAACCAAAGCCTTCGAGATTGTGGACGGCAAATTGTTTGCACAACGCTTCACGCGATGCGTCTTCGGCAAACGACCACGCCGGACGCGAGGTCCAAGACCAGGGGGCGGTTGTATCGAGAGTGAAGCGCGCGTCGTCTTCGCGATAAAGGACTTCGGCCGGACCGATTCGGGCGAGCTCGTCTTCGATACGCGAAGCGGGAAAAACGCCCGACTCGAAGCGACCACTCGACAACTCAGCCCAGGCAATCCCGACTCGCGGTTCGCCATCGCCCTTGGATCCCTTCTTGCCCGCTGATTTGACTGGCGCAAGATAAACCGCCGCCAAAAAGTTGGCTTCGCGTGGGTCGAGCAAACCGTCGTCCGTTAACGTGCCCGCGCTGACGACGCGAGTCACTTCACGGCGAACAAGCCCTTTGGCTTGCTTGGGATCCTCGACTTGCTCACAAACCGCCGCGCGATACCCCGCCCGAATCAACTTGTTCAAATAGGCGTCGAGTTGATGGTGCGGGAACCCCGCCATTGCGGTCGGATTATCACTGTCGCGATCACGGCTGGTGAGCGTCAACCCTAACAATTGAGCCGCCGTTTTCGCGTCATCCAGGAACAACTCGTAAAAGTCGCCCATGCGAAAAAACAACAGCGCGTCGCCGCAGGCTGCCTTGGCTTCGTGATACTGTTTCATCATTGGTGTCATGCCGCAAATCCTACCCGGCACGACGGTGGGCGAAAAGTCATCCCCAGGCTAAATTCGACGAATGAAACCAGCGCGGAGCCTCTCCCTACGGCATAAGCCAACGTTTCGGATTAGAGCAACCCTGCGGCCCAGTCAAGCCGGCAGCACAGTCAAGCCGGCGGCCCAGCCAAACCGGCAGCCCAGCCAAACCGGCCCAGCTCCGATCGAGTTCGCCCCGCGGGTACTTCAGCGACGCTTTGCGTCCGCCCGCCTGTCAATCCGCGGCTCCTGTGATCCTCCCTGCCCTACATCTGCGAGCCTGCACTACATCTGAGAGTACGACTGCGGCACCAACACGTACTTGTCAATGTGCGAGACCGTTCCTTGGTACTTCGCGACTTTGCTCAGCACCGCCCAATCTGGGTGAGCCCGAAATGCAACCCACGCTTGGTTGCGAGCTTCTTCGTTTGGATAGACGGTTAAGTAGGTCAGACTTGGAGTTTGAGGGCCGACCAGACATTGACCAATGAACAGGGGTTGAATGCCACTATCGAGAAAAATGGGCACTTCCCCAGAATTAAACATGTCCACTTTTAGATCGCCCAGTCGTTCGTTGGGACTTTCGTAAAGCCTCAATTCGTAAACGCGATCCGCGTTGGACAACGTCCCCTCAGGAACTTTCGCCTCGGGCATGCAATCCATTGCCACTAACAACTCGGATGTAATCCGATGATACGGAGGATTATCGGCTGCTCGATCAAGGTAGCTTTTCGCGTCGGTGTGATACTGAGCATCCTTTGCCAAGGCCCGTTGCGTGCTCTGCATTTGTTGGGCATTTGCATAAGGAATCACGACCACGAAGCGTGGACTGTCCGAGGAATCGTGCGGCGAATTGGTGAAGACGCCGACCGTCTTGATGCCATTGCGATTGAGCGCCGGCACCAACGCATCACGTAGATAGGCTTCGATCGCCTTGGCATCTCCCTTTTCACCAAGCAGATAGGAACGCACCTCATAAAGCTCGCGATCGGGTTCCGCCGCCTGAGAAATTGACGCGGCCGAAGCCATCACGACCAGTAGCATCAAGGAGTTCAAGAAGGTGCGATTCATGTTACCGCCAATGGGGTTGGAGTGATTCAAAATTCCGTGTGCCGAAACCCTCCGCAACGGTCGCGACACAAAAACAAGCCAAAAAACAAACGGCGCTAAGCACGAACCTTGCTGAGTACGCTCGCGATGGCCTTTGACATCATAATCGCCAGCGCAGGGTTCGTTCTACCGTAGCAGCCGTGGGTTGGAGCGTTTGAGCGACAAATCGAAGGTAGGACAGCGCGTCCGGCCGAGTTCAGTTCGCGAACATGCTTCGTGCGGGCAACGGGCCTTCGTGAGGGCAACGGGGCTTCGTGAGGGCGAACGGGGACCCATTTTAGACGTTTTTTGAAAAAAACGAGATTTTCCTGCACGGATGCTGCCTCCCCACGTCACTAATACTCTTAGAGCGACGTCAGCAAAAGCCACGTCACTAAGCAGGGAGGCAGGAATGATTGGGTGAAATCCCATTAGCCGCTTGGGCGTTAGCCCCAGTTGAACCGCTTGAACCGGGGGCTCACGCCAAAACGGCTAATCTACCGAAAGACTCCTGCCTACCTGCTCAGCTACTCCTTGCTCGGCGACACACACATTCCTCGGCGACACACACACAGAGTGCAAATTCCATGGGTGCAAAAATGCGGCTAACCCTTCGTACACTGCTGGCTTATCTCGACAATACGTTAGAGCCCATGGATGCCGAAACCCTTCGCGAGAAGATTGCCGAGAGTGGATTTGCGGGGCAATTGGTTCAACGAATCCGATCCAATTTGACCAATCCCGCCCTTTCGGCTCCGGCGCCCGACGCGGTGGCGCCTGTCGAAGAAGCGAACGTGATTGCCGAATACCTCGACAGCACGCTGTCGGCGGAACAAATCTCGGAGATCGAACGCGCTTGTCTCGAATCGGACCAACAATTAGCCGAAGCGGCAGCGTGTCATCAAATATTGACCCTGGTCTTGGGTAAGTCGGCCGAAGTCTCTCCGGAACTTCGCCAGCGAATCTACGCGTTGCCCGAGCGTGATATTGCGGACATTGCTACGGCAGGTAGTTTTGCATCGGTATCGGTTCCCGTTGGCGATGCCAATGCCAATGCCGCTAGCCAACACAACCTCGATTTACATTCGCCCAACGAGCCATCCGAACTCGATGCGTTGCACGCTGCGGCGACCCAATCAAGTACCGCCCACCCGGGCGGCGTCGTTCAACCGGTCGGTCCAGGCGACTCGGGAGTCTCGGATGCGCCCACACGCATTCGCCAATCCGATGACCAAGCGCGAACCAACCAACCGAGCGCTCGAGAGGGAACGATGGCGGGCAGCCGACCTCGGTCAGCGCTCGAAGCGGCTCAAATGTACGGCGGCTCGATACGCACCAGCCGGATTGCCCCTTGGTTGGTTTCGCTGGCGCTTGCCGGAATCCTGTTGTTTGCACTGGTGCGAATCTTCGAACCACTTCTGAATGGGTCGACCGCCTCGAAATCCGATTCTCAAGTGACGTGGACGGACGTCGAAGCGTCGGAACGATCCGTCCCCGGCGATCCAATCGCTGTCCCAGCGGAACCGCTTGAGCAGGCCACGGTCGAAACTCGCCAAAACGTTCCCAAGGACAAAACCACGGACGACGTTGTGGCCAACGCTCCCCCGAAACCCACTCCGAGTGACAACAAGGTGGTGACGGAGAATCCTGCCACCCCACCCGTACCGCCCCTAGCCCCCTCAACCGAGATGACGACCGTCACGCCGGAGCAGCCATCCAAGAAGGAAACCCCCGATAGCAATGTCGCAGTGACGGGCCCCGATTTACCGCCGCAGCAAGACAAGGTGATGGAACCGGCGCCAACCCCAGACGTAGCACCTAGTCCAGCTCCAGCCGCAACACCTGCCCCAGCGAAAACCGACGGCAGCGCGGAGGTCGCCCCCCCGGCCAAAGAACCGATGACCGAGAAAGGGGACACCAACGCAGATACCGTTCCCACCTCGCCTCCGACCGAGACTGCCACGGAGCAACCGCCCACCAACGGGGCGATGGAGGATCCCAAATCGCTCGACGCCGCGCCGGCGAAGCAACCGCGCATGGACATCGCCAAGCTGACAAGCCAATCGGGACTCGTCTTCGCGATCAGTGACGACGCCGCCCCCGTCCAAATCCGCCAAAACGCAGTGGTCACTGCGGGCCAAACCGTCGTCTGTGCTCCCACGTATCGTGTTCGCTTGGACACGGTCGATAACATGGCCGTGACCTTGGTTGGCCCCGCTAAGGTGCGTTGGACCGCCAACACCGACGAGAAACCTGTTCTACATGTTGAGTTTGGTCGCATCTTGCTCGAGGCCATCAAACCCGGCGCGACCATCAACGTGGTCGTCGAGGACCACTCGCTCGAACTCGCTTTTGCTGACGTCGAGTCGCTAGTGGCATTGACGCTCGCCCACTTTCGGGCGCCCGGCTTTGATCCCTTGCAGAAAGAAAATCACATCACCACCCTCGGGCTCGTTGTTGCCCAAGGCAAGCTAGGACTCCGCGACGGCGAGAACGAGATCGAGCTGACAACGGGCCAGCAATGGGTGCGACGCGGAAGCGAAGCGGCCGTCGTTTCGGAATCCAACACCGCACTCGATTGGATTACCCCCCCAGACCCCAACGAACAATCGCTCGAGTCTTCGGCACGCGAAGCCTTGCTAGGGCTAATGGTAGCGGAACGCCCCGTCGAAATCTCACTTCGCGAAGCGACGATGTTTCGGCGTAGTGAAGTCGGCGCGTTGGCGGCACGCACCTTGTTGGCGCTCGGGCGTTCGGACGTCTTTTTCGGAGGCGATGGTATGCTCAGCAAAGCCGACCAGCGATCCTATTGGAGCGATCAATTTGCGGCGCTGCAAACCGAAATCGATCGCAATGCCGACGCGGCTGAAAAAGTGTTCGAAGCCATCCAACGGATGGACTCCGCAAACGCCAAAATCTTGTTCCAATTGCTCACCGGCTACTCCCAAAGACAGCTTGCCGAGGGAGGCGATGAAGAACTCGTTCGCAACCTCGATTCACCGTCCATGTCGGTCCGAGCACTTGCACTCGAGAACCTACACAAGATCACTGGCGTGACACTCAGCTTCCGACCGGAACAAGACAATGCCGCCCGGCGTGGTCAAGCAATCAAGAAATGGGAAGCACGTCAACGCAAGGGCGATATCCGCTGGGCACAGCCGTAACCCGGATGATTCATTGAAAGACCGATCTTATTGCAACGGATAACTCCATCCGTCATGGGGCTAAGTTTCAAAACAAGGCATCTTTCCTGATCGGACACGAAAGTTTTCCTGGGGCTTACGCAGCGCAGATTCCCAACCAATACGATCGGGTAATCACAGCGAGCTTACGCCCCAGAGCAACTGCTTCGGCCACTTGCGTGGCTGAATAGCGTCCCCTTAAACCATCCGCTGAACATGCGTTGGCATCATCTCCGGCGCATCCTCCCCCTCGCAGCGGCATCGTCGTGATCGCCAAGATCCGAGCGGACGCAGCACGGTCCCCGGCGCCACAATGATGGCCATCATCAACCAAGTTGCCCCCATGACCACCGCCGCTAACGAGCGGCGGTAGACGGTTTTGCCCAACGCGTCACCTTGGCCAATCGGAGGTTGCACGACCGGAGCCACGCTCAACGCGTAGCGAGCTGCGATTGACTTGGCGTCCACCACGTTGATCACGGGTACCTGTTTGGCAAGCATGCGGACGGCAACACAATGGGGCAAGTCTTCGGCCGCAGGAGCCGTTAAGTGCACCCCCGTAGTGAAACAGGCGTTGCCAGCGGTGCCGCCGATCGATGCCGAACCGCCACCCACATTGATGTAGGCCGCATACGATTGCCCCTCGTTGGCATGCTCGTACAACTCGATCCGCTCTTGAATCAACGCCCGTAGCCCCGTCGCCTCGAGCATCGGGATTGCGTTTCGGCTCAGTGCAGCGGAGATCAGTTCGCGAGTCGGCTCGGGCATCCCCGATGCGCGATCGTACAGGCCCCCAAAGGTGCCCGCCACGCTACGGAACGAAATCACCCCAGCGTCATACAGCTCCCGTTCCATGTCAGCCCACATCATCTCGGGATCATTCGCACCATATTGACTGGAAGCGGCCGACAGAATGATCGTCGGCTTCAGCTGTAACGTTTCGACAGCGGCGTAGACGGCGATATTCAATCCCGGCCACGACCCGCTGGCGCCGATCGCAACACGGTCGCCCGGTTTGACTCCCGCCTCTTCGAGCCACTGCACGACGATGGCCGCAAAATTTGGATTGATCGACGTTTGCTTGGACTCCAACGAGCCAAGCTTGCTGGTCACAAGCGACATCGACGGACCGATCAAATGCGACCCTTGTGGGTCTCGTTTTGGCACCACCCGATGCCCTTTCTGCTGCTGAACTTGCGCAATCACACGCATCGCGGTTGCCGCCTTTTCTGCGGCGGCCTTGCGAGGCACTTGAAGTTCGGGGGCCACCTTTGCTGGCCACCACTGCACGAGCGTCATCCCCATCAACGAAACGATCATCCCGCTCCACAAGCAAGCTCGCGAGAGTCGCTTGGGCCGCCAATACATCACCTCAAAGGGCGTTTTTCCCACTGGAAACGTCTCTTCGGATGGCTTCATGCGATCGTCTCCACTCCAACAAGAATCAAGGTCAAGCGAACCAGCACCGCCGAGGACAACATCGGCGACAAGGTTTCGATAAAGCCTTGGCGTTCAAACCACAATGCAATCAATCCCGGCACGATGAAACCAATCATCACGCTGGGGTCGGCCGCGTCGGCCGAAACCACCGCTGCTGATCCCACGTGGCCTGAAACCGCCTGGGCAACCAAGCGGATCGCCAAACCCACAGAAAACCCAAACATCACCGTCAACACGACGCGTCGACGGCCAAATAGAATCGCCCATCGCGACACCACACGGACCAATCCCCATGTGATCAACGCCGCAGCGATCGTCAGCATCACGGCGACCGGTTGGTGCAGCGACAGTGCGAGGTAGCCTGGGACGATCATCCCGCCCACGCTGAGTCCGAGCAATTCCGTGACCCCCAAACTGATGACTAAGCCAATCGCGATGGCTAACAACGTGACATCCATTAAGCGGCTCCGATTGATCGAGGGGCGTCTGTCGAACGGCGTTGTGTATGTTCCGCATTGCGAAAATAGTCCAACAAATCCATGCCCGGTCCAGCGATATTCCCCATTCCCATCACCATCGAGGAACGGCCCGATTGGCCACGCAGTAGATGGACCAATTGGGACGCGGGTTGAGATTCGGCGCAGGTCAAACGATCGCGTGAGAGTCCGTTTTGGATCACTCGACGGGCGAACACCTCCGTCCCCGTTCCCGATAACACATAGTGGTCCGCCGGATGCCATCGCAGACAAGCTTCGGCAAGTTGCAGCGATCGGTCCACCCGATCTTCGCGGCAATTGAACAGGGCGATTCGTCGCTCGACCGCTTCATAACGTTGCACTAACGTGTTCCAACTATGCCCGGTCGACTCCGGATCATTGGCGGCAAAGGCGTTGACGAAAACCATCTCTTGTTCCGGCTCGGCAACCCGGAACAATCGCATCACGCCGGGATCGGCATCGGCAGCCCACATGCCGGAGAGTGCGATTTGCCGGTCGACGCCAAGATCCGCACAGAGCCGTAGCGCCAAAGCGACATTGTCGGGATGCTCAATGTGCGAAAATCCGGCGAGTTCGTCCCAGCTCACTTCCGCGACATCGTCATCCAAAATCGAAACCAATTCGGAATCTCGATCGCGTGCCGCGTGGGCAATCACCTGTAAAGGCTTTTTTCGCTGCTCCGCCGTGTAAATCGTTCCTGACACCGGCACGGTGCCACACAACGCCTTGGTGACGCCCACCACATCGGGGCCCATCACATCCAAATGATCGGCACGAGCGTTGGTGATGACGCCATGGGTGGATTGAACCAATTTCAGTTCGCAAAGGGATTGCAGTTGCGGTTGCAATGCCATGCACTCGATCACCAAGGCTTCCGTCCCCAATCGCGCCGCGGCGTGAACGACGCGGCGCTGCTCCATAATGTTCGCTCGCGACGGACGAAACACCGCCGCTTCACTGCCGTCGGGGAAAATCATGCGAGGCACGGTGCCGGTCGTCTTCGCACACGTGCGAATGCCTCCCGCACGCAACCCCGCCGCGATCAACCGAGTGACACTCGACTTCCCGCGAGTTCCGTTGACGTGAATTCGAATGGGAATCTTGGACAAATTGCGTTGGTGCCATCGCGATTCGACAATCCCGATCGCCGACAGAGCAAGCGCACCGCCACTCACAAGCAGAGTTCCGTACATGAACCCTCCATTTTTAAACAGATTTAGGTTTCAGAAACGTTAGAAATCAGAAACAGAGCAGAGACAAGAAAAGGCTAAATCCAAAACGATTGACGAAACATATCCGTTGTGATCAAGAACGCGGGGACACCCCACATTTGCAAATGCGAAGCGAGTTGCGGACATCCCCTCGGGTCATTGATTGTCAAACCATTGATTGAGAAATCGTTCCAAACGATGTGGACTTAGATGTAAAGATTAGATGTAGACTTACGAAGACAAGCGTCAACGGCGCGATCGGATTCGTGCTCCGAACAGCGGTCCGTCAGATGAGAATGTCACCATACACAACCGCCGCGTCGACGATCAAGGGCGTCCCCATTGGGGTCTCGGGGCTTACCCCTTTGTGATGAGACGCCGTGACGGAGCGTCAACGACGCAAAGAAGGGCGTGATGAGAGCCGCGCCGCGTGGCAGCAGCGGCGTAAAGATTACGGCCTTTTTAGCCGTATCGCCGAAGCATCGACGATGGAATCACGACGCATCGACAACTTAGCCGTGGATGGTCGCTAGCACTTGTCCGGTCGCCACTTTGTCGCCAACATCGAACAAAATTTCCTGAATCACGCCATCGATAGTAGAGGACACTTCGATCTCCATTTTCATCGCTTCGAGAATCAAGATCGCTTCTCCGGTGCGGACCTGATCCCCCGCTTTAGCGAGCACCTTGAAGACGGCCCCTGGCATTTGCGAAGTGACTTCGGTGACCGCTGCCGCACTCGGCTTCGCTGGGGGCTTGCCGTTAGCCTCGGTTTCCGCTTGAATCCCCACGCGATAGACCTTGCCATCGACCGTGACCATATTGCCTTCAAAGGCCATGAAGATGTCTTTGCCATTGACGGTAACGGTGTATTCAGCTGGCGATTTTCCGTTGCGGGTCGACGCGGTCGTCGGTGCCGCCGCGGTTGGCGATTCGGCTGCCGTTTTGTCGATCTTACGCACACCGACTTCGGCTTTGCCTTGCAGGAACGCGATTCCTTTTTCTTTGCAGGTCGCCGCGATGAAAATGTTTTCATCATTGATCGGCAACCCTTCGGATTCGAGTACGGCGGTGGCCGCCGGGATGCCTTTGCTTGGATCGGCATCATTCAACTCGAGCACGCCGGCGGTCGTCGGTTCGAGCTGGAGTTGCTCGGCGGCAAGTTTCACGACCTCGGGATCCGGCGACACTGGGGTTTTGCCAAAGTAGCCTAACACCATTTTGCCATAGGGTTCGGCGATCTTTTTCCAAGGCCCGAACATGACGTTGTTGAAAGCTTGTTGAAAATAGAACTGCGAGACGGGCGTTACCGAGGTCCCGTAGCCCCCTTTTCGCACCACATCGCCCATCGCCATGATGATTTCGGGATACTTTTCCATGATCCCGTTGTCGCGAAGCATCTGAGTGTTTGCGGTCAAGGCACCACCCGGCATCGGGCTCCACGGGATCAACGGTTCGACCGCGGTCGCCTCGGGCGGCAAGAAGTAATCTCGCATGCAATCCTTGAAGACCTCTTCGGCCTGGCGAACCTTTTCGACATCGATGTCCAATTCGTAATCGGTGCCACGCAGAGCGTGCCACATGACCAAGATATCGGGTTGACAGGTGCCACCGGAACAGGGAGCCATGGAGAGGTCGATGGCATCGGCGCCGGCGTCGATGGCTGCCTTGTTCGCCAACACGCTGACTCCCGCCGTTTCATGCGTATGGAAGTGGATAAAGGTTCCTTCAGGCAACATTTTTCGCGCGCTGCGAATGGTCTCGTAAACCTTCGAGGGAACGGCCGTTCCAGAGGCGTCCTTGAAGCAAACGGCATCAAACGGAATCTCCGCGTCGAGGATATCACGAAGGGTTTTCGCATAGAACTCGGCATCGTGAGCCCCAGAGCAACCTGGCGGCAACTCCATCAGCGTAACGCAAACTTGGTGCTGCAATCCGGCATCGACGATACATTGGCCGCTATAGATCAGATTGTTGACATCGTTGAGCGCATCAAAGTTGCGAATCGTCGTCATCCCGTGTTTCTTAAACAAATCGGCATGCAGTTTGACGATGTCACTCGGTTGCGAATCGAGTCCCACAACATTCACGCCGCGAGCGAGGGTTTGCAGATTGGCGTCGGGACCGGCCGTCTCACGAAACGCATCCATCATGTCAAAGGCGTTTTCGTTGCAATAGAAATACAACGATTGAAATCGGGCGCCGCCCCCCGCTTCGAACCAGCGGATACCGGCATCCCGGGCCGCTTCGACCGCCGGCAGAAAGTCCTTCGTAAACACTCTCGCTCCGTAAACCGATTGGAATCCGTCGCGGAACGCAGTGCACATGAATTTGACTTTCTTCTTTGACACTTTTCTTTTCCTAACGCGAATTCGATACAAGACAGAGGGAGGAGTTGTGGACGCTTGGTTTAGCGTCCGCAGCCCGATGACAAACTAAAAACGGAGCGAGCCCACTAAAACGATTCTTTGACCAACACGGCCCACAGCACTCCGGCGGCAATCGCAGACCCGATCACCCCCGCGACGTTGGGTGCCATCGCGTGCATCAATAGAAAATTGTGCGGGTCTTCTTGTTGACCCACCATCTGAACCACCCGAGCAGAATCGGGAACCGCCGAAACTCCCGCAGCTCCAACCAACGGATTGATTTTGTCAGTCAAAAACAGGTTCATGAACTTGGCAAACAACACTCCGCCAGCGGTGGCGATGGCAAACGACAGCGCCCCGAGTCCAAAAATCAACAACGATTCAGGCCTCAAAAACGTATCGGCTTGAGTGCTCGCCCCCACCGAAAAACCGAGCAGGATGGTGACGATGTCAATCATCGCGTTACGCGCGGTGTTGGCGAGTCGTTCGGTAACCAAGCTTTCTTTCAACAGGTTTCCAAAGAACAGCATCCCCAACAGCACCACGGCTCCGGGTGCGATCAACGTGGTGATCAGAAACGCGGCGATTGGAAAGATCATCTTTTCACGCTTGGACACATTGCGCGGCGCCTTCATCCGAATCAAACGCTCCTCGCGCGTCGTCAACAAACGCATGATCGGCGGCTGAATCACGGGGACCAATGCCATGTAGGAATAGGCCGCGATCGCAATCGCCCCGAGCAGATGGGGAGCCAGTTTGGCCGACAAGAAGATTGCCGTCGGACCATCGGCGCCGCCAATGATCCCAATCGCGCCCGCTTCCTGAAGATTGAATTCGAGAAACAAGGCCCCCAGGAACGTCAAGAACACACCGATCTGGGCGGCCGCACCCAACAAAATCAACTTCGGGTTCGAGAGCATCGTCGAAAAGTCGGTCATCGCACCAATGCCGAGAAAAATCAGCGGTGGATACAAACCCTGGTTGACCCCGAAATAGATATAGCTGAGCACGCTACCCGGTTGATAGATGATCTCGTCACCGATTTGTTGCCAGCTATGAACGTCGTAGACGCTCAACGACATGCCCGCGATGGTCGGGATATTGCCCACGACCGCGCCCATGCCGATCGGAACCAATAACAGCGGTTCATAGTCCTTGACGATCGCCAGCGTGATAAAAAAGATGCCGATGATGATCATGATGGCGTTGCCAAACGTCATCGACCAAAAGCCGGTCGTCTTCAAAAAATCAAAAATGATATCCATGGGGCCCTTTCCAGCACCGCTGATGATGGCACAACGAAATTCCGTCGCTGTTTTGCGTTTGCGTTACGAATGGACGCTACGAATTCGATTCGCTTTGGAGTTGTTTCTGAAACTCAGTGTGCAACACGAATCCGATGGCCGCAAAAATGGCGTCATCTTCGGAGGCGAGGCTGTCCGAGGGCGAGCTGGCTTTGCCATGATGCGTATCCACTTCGGGCCAAACCTTAGCCACGATCGCAAGCACGCGAGGCAAACCGGCAATGAACAAACTAATAAACAACAGCGCGAAAACAACAATCAACATGCCCGATATCGCGATCGAAATTCCGTGATCAAGATCCTGGGGGATGATCAACATGAAATGACTTGGCATAAGTGAATTCAGCCGCTGAGCGTGGTGGATGATGGAATCGGTGTCTGTATCGAAGGGGATAATCATAGCGGAAGTGGCGTATAAACGTGCTGGCCGAACGGGCAAAAAATCAAAGAAGTCGTCACTCGGTATCGGTCGTAACGGGCCGAGCCGACGGCTCGGAACGCGACGTGATCCACCCTACCGCAGAGGACAACGGCGGGAATCATTGACTTTGACTCGCCCCCCGGCTAACTTGGCACAAACGATTGTGCTGACCGCGACTGCGACGCCGCAAACCACCTTCGCGAGACGCCGCAAACAACCCTGTGCCGCCCCGCCCCTCGATACGGAATCGTGAATGTCAGTGACGCTCAAACAAGTTGCCGATGCAGCGGGGGTGAGCGTCTCGGTGGCTTCCCGATCACTGAACGGCCGCGCCCGTGAATACCGAATCAGCGAGACGACCGAGAAATCGGTCAAGACAACGGCCGCAAAACTCGGTTTCCAACCTAGCCAAGTCGCACGCTCGCTGCGTCTGAAACGCTCGGGCTTGGTGGGCGTCGTCGTCCCCGATCTGTCCAATCCCTTCTTTGCCTCGATCGCTCGCGAAGTCACCTTGGCAGCGGAACAGGACGGCTACTCGGTGATCGTCGTTGACACGCGCGAGACGACTGCCAACGAAGAAAAATTGGTGGGACAACTCCTCGCTCGACAAATCGAGGCCTTGGTCGTCTGTCCGGTCGGACAAACACAGGATCACCTCTCGGCCATACATGACTCTGGTTTACCCGTGGTGCTTGTCGACCGTGGGTTCCCCGATAGCAAGTTGACCCAGGTCACGTCCAATCATCGTGCGGGAGCTCAACAGGCGACCGAGTTACTCTTGGACCACGGGCATCGTTTGATCGGTATCTTGCAAGGATTGCCTGGGACGTTGCCCAACGACGAGCGTCTCGCAGGCCTGCGTGCTGGCTTGGCACAACGCAACCTCGATTTCGACACGACCCTGCTCGCAGGCGATAATTTCAGCGAGCGTTCGGGTTACGAGTCGACCCATGCGTTGCTCCGCCGCCACCGCGGCATCACCGCGTTGTTTGCCTTCAGCACGCCCAATGCACTGGGGGCGTTACGGGCCACCTTAGAATTGGGGCGACGGGTTCCCGAGGATCTGTCCTTGGTGACGTTTGACGACATTCCCTTTGCTGACTTTATGAGCGTGCCGCTCACCACGGTCGCTCAAGACGTTACAGCATTGGGGCGGACGGCGGCGGATTTAATTACCCAGCAACTGAGTGGCAGTAAACCGCCACGATTAAAAAATCACTGCGTCCAGGTTCACCTCATCAACCGCAATTCGATTCGCGAGGTCAAGCGATGAATAGCAAAGGTCCCCGCATCACGGTGGTCGGTTCGATCAACATGGACCTCGTCATCCGCTGTGATACGTTTGCCCGTCCGGGCGAGACGATCATCGCAAATTCGGCGGCCGAGATCAGTGGCGGCAAAGGGGCGAATCAAGCGGTCGCGTCGGCACGGGCCGGCGGTGACGTGTCGATGATTGGCCGCGTCGGCGACGATGCGTTTGCCCACACACTGTTGCAAAACTTGCAACACAGCGAGATCGATTGCAGCGGCGTCCAAAACACCGCAGACAGTCCCAGCGGATTGGCGATCGTGACCGTTGAATCCGCCGGACAAAACTCCATCATGCTGGTGCAAGGGGCAAACGGTCACGTCACCCCCGAGGATGTCGAGGCGAACCGTAGCGTGATCGAATCCGCCGACGTGTTGCTGTTACAGCTTGAGATTCCGATTGCTGCCGTGCTGGCGTCGATCGCGATCGCTCGGACCGCTGGCGTCCGTATTGTGCTGGATCCCGCTCCCGTTCCGAAGGTATGGAGCGACGCGTTGCTGGGCGTCGATTTAGTGTGTCCCAACGAAACCGAAGCGGCTGCGATCACGGGGCACCCGCTAGAGTCTTTTGACGATGCGGAATCCGCCGCCAAAGAACTTCATCGCCGGGGCGCGAAGCATGTCGCGATCACGCTTGGTGATCGCGGCTCGCTGCTGTACACCGAAAACACAATGCACCGAATTGCGGCGACTCCGATCACGGTGCTCGATACGACCGCGGCGGGCGACGCGTTTGCCGGCGCCTTGGCCGTGCGCTGGGCGGAAACCAACGACTTAATCGAAGCCATGCGTTTCGCCAGCATCGCTGGCGCGATCGCGGCCTCGCGACACGGGGCGCAACCCAGCATGGGGACACGCGAGATGATCGAACAATTTGCCACGACCTAAGCTACCGGAAACCATGATGAAAAAACAACGTATTGTTGCACTGCTCCTCTCGCTCGTCGCCATCACCGGCTGTAGTTCGTCCTCGACCACGACCGATCCGCATCGAACATCAGACACCGGCGCCGATAAGCCGCGAGTGGCGTTGATCATGAAGTCGTTAGCAAACGAATTTTTTTCAACGATGGCGACCGGTGCCCAGGAGCATCAAGCGGCCCATGCCGACGACTATGACTTGATCGTCAATGGAATCAAAGACGAACGGGATTTGAGTCGCCAGGTTTCGTTGGTCGATGAGATGGTGGCCAACGGCGTGGACGCAATCGTGATCGCGCCGGCCGATTCGAAAGCCTTGGTCCCGGTGCTGCGGCGAGCGAAACAGTCGGGCGTGGTCGTGATCAACATCGACAACCGGCTCGATGCCGATGTGTTAACGCAGGAACAGGTCTCCATTGCGTTTGTGGGGCCCGACAATCAAGCGGGCGCGAAAAAGGTGGGTGACTTTTTGTCCGCCAAGCTGCAAAAGGGAGACAAAGTTGCGATTCTCGAAGGCATTCGCACCTCATTCAATGCGCAACAACGATTGAAAGGGTTTACCGCGGCGATGCAGGAAGCGGGAATGGAGATCGTGGCCAGCCAATCGGCCGAATGGGAGCTGAGCAAAGCCAATACAATCGCCTCGTCGATGTTAAGTGAACATCCCGAAATCAAGGCGATTTTGGCGGCCAATGATTCGATGGCCTTGGGGGCGATCGCGGCGGTCAAAAGCGCCGGCCGCGAAGGCGAAGTGCAAATCGTAGGCTTCGATAACATCACCGCGATTCAAGAAGCAATCCAACAAGGCAAGGTGTTGGCCACGGCGGACCAGCATGGTGCGGATTTGGCAGTCTTTGGAATCGAGGCCGCGCTGCGTTTGATCAACGATGCGTCCGCGGCAAGCGACGATATCGAAACGCCCGTCGATTTGATCACGAAGGAAAACCTGTGAGTCGACGTTTGAGTGTCCATGGTCTAAGCAAACGTTACGCCACGGTGACGGTATTGCGTGATGTCTCCCTCGCGGTCGCAGCGGGGGAAATCCATTCGCTATTGGGCGCCAACGGAGCGGGCAAGAGCACGTTGTGCAAGATCATCAGCGGGTTGATTCCCGCCTCGGCCGGTACCATGACACTCGATGATCAACCCTTTGCTCCGGAATGCAAACAAGATGCCGAGCGGGCCGGGGTTGAGATTGTGCAACAGGAATTGAACCTAATTCCGACATTGTCCGTCGCCGAAAATTTATTGTTGACCCGCTTGCCTCAGCGCTTGGGTGTGATCGACTCGCGGCGTCTTGAACGGGTCGCCCAATCCGTTTTGGATCGCTTTGGGTTGACCGACGTCGCCACAGACACCTTGGTGGGATCGTTGGGGGTCGGACGCCAACAAATGATTGAGATTGCGGCTGCCTTGGCTCGCGATTGCAAACTATTGATTTTGGATGAACCGACCGCCGCCCTCTCGGGCAGCGAAGCGGAGCAATTGTTCGAGCATCTCAAGCGATTGCGAAGCGAAGGCGTTGCGATCTTGTACATCAGTCACCGCTTGGATGAGGTCGCGCGACTGAGCGATCGTGTCAGCGTGCTTCGCGATGGCGCGTTTGTGGGAACCCATGACACGCAATCGTTGACGACCGACGCAATGATCGGTTTGATGAGCGGCGAACCCACGACGTCGGCCAAACCGAATCACGTTTGTCATGCAACCGATGCGATCGCGATGCGTGTCGATTCGATCAATGGCGGGCTTGTTCATGACGTCTCGTTCGCTGTCAAACGGGGCGAGCGATTGGGGATCACCGGATTGGTGGGATCGGGACGGACCGAGTTGTTGCGGGCGATTTTCGGTGCCGACGTGGCTTCCTCAGGCCATCTCACCCTGGGAAACGACCCCACACCTCGTCGGTTTCGGCGTCCCAGTGAAGCGGTCGCTGCGGGCTTGGCGATGGTCACCGAGGATCGCAAACAGGATGGATTGCTGCAGAGCCAATCGATTCGTAGCAACACGACGCTGAGCAGTTTGTGGCGGCGATTTTCTCGCGCCGGGCTGGTGCGCGGTGACGCTGAACGGCGCGTCGCCGAGCAGATGCGAGATGCAATGCAGACGCGCTGCGAGAGTGTCGAGCAGTGGGTTGGCACGTTGAGTGGCGGCAATCAACAAAAGGTCGCCGTGGCGAAGTGGTTGGTGCGAGATGCAGAGGTATTTTTGTTTGACGAGCCGACGCGAGGCATCGACGTCGGAGCCCGTCGTCGGATCTACGAAGTGTTTGAATCGTTGGCCCGCGAGGGCAAAGCGTTGGTAATCGTCAGTAGCGATTTAGACGAATTGTTTGAAACGTGTGACCGCATTGCCGTGATCTCGGCGGGGCGCCTCGTGGCAACCTTCGCTCGCGACGAGTGGAGTCAAGAAAAAATCATGCAGGCATCGTTCTCGGGCTATCAAGACCGCTTGCTGGGCAATCCCTTGCCCCATGAATCGGTGATCGCAACCCCAAGTTCAATTTGATCATGAAACAAAGCAAACTGAAACAATCGATGGTTCAATACGCGGGGCTGCTCGCGGTGCTGATACTGATGGTCGCGACCTTTAGTTTGCTCAGTAAGAATTTCTTCCAACCCACCACGTTGATTTCAATCGCAAACCAAGTCCCCGACCTGACCTTCTTGGCCGTCGGCATGACGTTGGTGTTGGTGGTGGGAGGAATCGATTTGTCGGTCGGTTCGCTGTTGGCGCTATCCTCGGCCGTGCTGGGGGTGTTGATGGTGAACATGGGGTGGCCGCTGATAGCTGCACTGCCGGTCGCCATGCTCGTTGCGGGAGCCTGTGGTTTGGCCAACGGGATGATCACCGTTGGCTTTAGGGTGCCGTCGTTTATCGTCACCTTGGGGATGCTTGAAATCGCTCGCGGTGCCACCAAGGCGGTGACCGATTCCCAGTCGGTTTATATCGGCAGCAGCATTGAATGGTTCGGCCAACCGATCGGGGGCATTCGCTTGTCGCCTGCGTTTTTGATGGCGGTCATCGCCGTCGCAATCGGCCAGTTCGTGCTGACGCGAACGGTCTTCGGTCGCTACTGCGTCGCGATCGGCACCAACGCCGAAGCGGTGCGAATGTCGGGGATCCGTGCGGCCCCCTATTCGATCGCGGTGTTTGGCATCAGCGGTTTGATGTGTGGCTTAGCGGGATTGGCTCAATCGTCACGGTTGTCGACCGCGGACCCCAACGCCGCCATCGGAATCGAACTGGCCGCCATCGCTGCTTGCGTGATCGGCGGGACGAGTTTGATGGGGGGACGCGGCAGTGTGGTCAGCTCCTTTATCGGCGTGTTGATCATCCAAGTCTTACAAACCGGTTTGGCTCAAATCGGCGTCTCCGATGCCAATAAGCAAATCATCACCGGCGGTGTGATCGTCGCGGCGGTGTTGATGGACGCGTTGCGAACGCGTTGGAGAGGGGGAAGTGAAGAGTGAAGGAAGTCATTGACGAACGACTCTTTAATAACGACGTCATTACTTAGCAAAGGCCAGATCGAATGATGCGAATCTTGAATCCACTGCGGTTAGTAGGGACCGCCGCGTTGCTTGTTCTCGCTCCCGCAGTGGAGCTGCACGCCAAGGAATCGCACGCGCGACGCGGGGCGGATCCGGCGGCGGTGAAATTGATCCTCGACACCGACATGTCCGGCGACTGTGACGATGCCGGCACGCTAGCCCTGTTGCATGCGTTGGCCGACCGCGGTGAGTGTGAATTGTTGGCGACGATCGTCAATCGGGCCGATTTCACCAAAGCCTCCGCTGCGGCGGTGGACGCCATCAACACCTACTACGGGCGTCCCAATATTCCCATCGGCACGGACAAAGTCGGTCCCACGGCGCTACAACGCACCAGCCCGTACGCCGCTGCCCTCCGAGACGAATTCCCTCATGACATCGTGGCGGACGACCAAGCTCCCGACGCGTTAGCGATCTATCGCAAAATCTTAGCGGACCAGCCAGACGCGAGTGTCACCCTTTGTAGCGTTGGAGCGTTTTCGAACCTCGCCGAACTGTGCCGCCACGAACCTGAATTGGTGCGAGCGAAAGTGCAACGTTTGGTCGTGATGGGGGGCGAATTCCCGGACTCCGATCGACGCGAAACCAACGTGGCGACCCATCGCGATGCAGCCCACTTCGTAGCCGAACATTGGCCTGGCGAAATCATCTGGCACGGCTACGAGATCGGCGACGCCTTGATAACCGGCGCCAAGCTGAAACAGACTCCCCAAAAGAATCCTGTACGGCGTGCTTACGAACTGCGACGCTACCGAGGACGTCCCTCCATTAACGGCGGTCAGCCGAGTTATGACCAAGCCGCTGCGTTGTACGCGGTGCGAGGATCCGAGCCAGCGTTCTGGGAAACGAGTTCGGGTGGCCACGTTCGTGTTGATGCCGAAGGTCGCACGCGTTGGTCAACCGACCCCGCCGGTCCACACCGCTACGTCAAAATCGTGGGGCCCCCGCAACGACTTGCCGCTGCGATCGAAGCACTGATGATCGAACCGCCGGCGCATTTAGCAAAAGAATAAGAGGTCCTCGGCAGTCCGAATCAATTCGGACTCCCGCCAGCATTTTCAAATAGGACGTAAGGCCGGTTCCCACCGGCGCTGCTTGTGATTGGCCCTGCTTGTAATTGGCTCTGGTTGCGATTGGCCGGTGGGAAACCGGCCCTAAAATCCCTCCATTCATTTCCAATACGCTCTAGAGCGTATTGGACCGGCGAGACGATTCGCTCCTTTTCCTTAGACTCAGCGGGGCTGCCGAGCAAACGCTTGCCCAACGCGTCACTCGCCGCTGCGATACCGGAGTTCCGCTGGACTGCGGCCCGGAGAACCAAAGCGATCTAACAGTGCGGGCAACATCACCAAGTCGGCGAACAACGCGCTGCCGATCGTCAAAATCCCCATCACGGCAAAGATCCGGTGGTCGCGTGCATCACTCAACAACGCGGTGCTGAACCCGATGATCAACACCACCGTCGTCATCACCAAGGCGGTGCCGACGCCAACAAACGCGCGGCGAATCGCTTCGCTGTGATTGTCGGATCGCTTCAATTCCTCTTGGTATCGCGTTAGGAAATGGATCGTGTCATCGACCGCGATCCCTAAACAAACCGTGAACGCACAAACGCTGACGAGTTCTAAGTTGTGACCGCTGATCAAAAGCAGACATCCCGTCATCGCCAACGGAAACAGATTCGGCACCAGCGAGATCAAACCAATCCGTAGCGAGCGATAAACGAAGGTCAAGACAGCAAAGATGATGACCGTCGCGGTACCGAGGCTGAACGCAAGATCGACAACGATACGATACAAATTTCTCCAACGTCCGAGCGCCCGGCCGGTCAATTGAAGTCGAAAATCAGGATGCGTCTGTTCGATCGCTTCGAGCCCACTCTCGATGCGTTGAAAAACCGGACCATAGGTGGCAATGCCGAGGTCTTGAAGCCTTAAAATGACTTTCGTCGAACGCCGTTCCGGAACGATGTAGGCTCGCTTCAGTGGCGGTGGCAAAAGTTCTAGCAACGACATCCGGGTCGCCGGATCTCCCTCGCCCGGCAATGCGTCGATCAAACTGCGGATCGAAAGCGGATTTCCGATCAAAGGCTCCGAGCGTAGCAAGTCGTCGACTTGGGCCACCACGCTGGCGATTTCGCCGTCCGTCGCGGCGATGCCGCGCCGCCATTGAACCAACACCTCCGCAGTCTCCAACCCGCCAAATTCACGGTCGATGTGGGCCAACGCACTCGCGGCTTCGCTGCCCGCACTGAGGTTGCTGGTCAACCGCTCGTCGGGGCGCAATTGCAATGTCATCGCGGCAAGTCCGCACGTCGTGACAATCGACACCACGCTGACCGTCTTGGCATGCCGGACGACCCAATCGATCAAGACCGAGATCTTGCTCAAGTTTTTATCGACCAAGTTGTGACCATACCCCGCATGAACATTGCGTCCCAACGGGCTAGCACATGCCAACGGAATGATGGTGACGACGGAAATGAAGGTCATCAGTACCCCGATCACGCAACAGTAACCGAATTCGCGAACGATCTCGTGGTGGGCGAGCGCCAATGATCCGAATCCGATCGCGGTGGTCAGCGAAGTTAACCAGCACGCCAATCCAACTTCGCGGATGGATCGTCGCGCCGCATCGGTCGCCGACACTCCCTCGGATCGATGTCGCCGGATTTGCACCATCATGTGGACTCCATCGGTGAACCCGACCATGCATAACAACACCGGGACGATCACCGAATTGAACGGATTGTCGTCAAAGCCGAGGTAATGGAGCATTCCGATGGTCCAGAACACACCAAACGCGGGAGCCATCGCGACAATGATCACCGACGACAATCCACGGAACAGGATATACGCGATCCCCAATGCGATCGAATAGCCGATCGCTTGATACTTGCGTTCGTTCTCTCGGGTGCTCGCCGCCCCGCTAACGCGAATCGGCACGTCACCGGTCACTTGAAACGTGATCGCGGCGTCGGGATGGTTTGCGACTGCCGTCGCCGCGGTTTGTCGCAGCACGTCGGTACAATCGCGATCATCGGTGACGTACAACCAATCGATCTTGACCATCAACAACATCGTGTTGGCGTCCGGTGAAAGCAGTTGACCGCCGACCAATGGGTGGGTTAACGCCCGCTGTTTCGCCGCGGCAAAGCGTGCCGGCGAAGCATTTCGATTGGGCAGTATCGGTTCGGGCAACCCAAACAAGTTCATCATCGGGGCGCGATCCATCCACAGCACCCTCTCAACTTGATCGAGCGACTCTAGCGCCGCAACCGCTTCGCGAATCGCGTCTGCGCCGGCGGGCGTAAAGAATGCTTCGCTATGGGCGA
Organism: Novipirellula galeiformis; assembly: GCF_007860095.1. Taxonomy (NCBI): domain Bacteria; kingdom Pseudomonadati; phylum Planctomycetota; class Planctomycetia; order Pirellulales; family Pirellulaceae; genus Novipirellula; species Novipirellula galeiformis. The sequence continues at coordinate 328,172 of NZ_SJPT01000007.1, forward strand.
CGACAATCACATCACTCGACGCCACTTGCACTGCGGAAACCTGGGGCGCCGGTTCGCTCTCGGCGTCGTCAAAGCCGATGTCCGCCGCGCTGCCGGGTTCCAGCGACGACGACGCGGCCGTATCGGGCCACAGGATCGTCGGGTCGTAATGCCCCATCCCCATCACAATCGTCCACAGGACCAACAACAGCAGTGTCGACCAACGATGCGTGACGATCCAATCGGCGAGCGTGGAGATGCGAAATCGCGAGAACAGAAGAGCAAACACTGCGTGGGGGTTTCCTGAGAGGTTATCGCGATCGCTTCAGCCGCTGGAGCTTCTCGGCTCGAATCTCCTCGCGATCGATGCTACCGTCGCGGTCATGATCGAAGGAGCGAAAACCGAACATTCGAACCGAATCGGGAAGTTCGTGCTTGCTTAAAACCCCGTCACCATCGGAATCAAAACGCGTGATGTATTGGTCGGCGAACTGGGAAGCTTGCTCCTCCCACGCGTGTTGTCGATCGGCAAGCGGTTGCGGTTTGCCCGAAACCTGCTTTGACGTCGCGTGCTTTGACATCGTACCGTTTTCCGGAGGGTGTCGCGGTTTAGCCACCGCGACAAAGGTGACGGCCATCTCTTGCCACGTTTGATCGCCCCAAGTGACGTACTCCGATGGGTCGGGGTTGGTCGGATTGTCAGCGGAGTTATCAAAAACGGCGGTAAAGGAGAGTCGTTCGACGTCATCGAGTGGCAACGGTTGGCTGAGCGAATAGTTGTGCTGCCAATTGAAATCGTAGGCGGGAACATCAAGCAAGGTTTCGTTGCCGGACTTGGTTTGCGCCGAAAACCGGAACGACTTGCCACGCAGATGCATATGCGGCGTGATCGACAACAGGCTGCCATTTTTAGGGAAACCAGCGATCTCGGCCTGAACGGCGTGGTCAGCCACCCCGGGCGGAATCTCGAATTCTTGCTCGACCCCGCCGAGCACAAACACCTCATGCGTCACCTCGCTGGGGTCCGCAAAAACCAACCCGATGCGAGTCAGATCCTCGCTCGGTTTTCCATTGGGCGTGTAATGCAATTGAAAAACAATTTTGGAACCCGCGCGAACGCGTTGGGCGTATCCCGGTGGCAAGGCGTTGGGGCGTTGGCCCGGCACATAAGCCGCCAGAAAACCGATGTCGCGAACGTCCGCACCATCGGGCGGCCGGGTGAAGGCGATCGAATGATGAACGACCGCCCGGTTGCCTGGGACCACTTCGGCAGCCCGAATCCATCGGTCCTCGCGAAAGCCAGGATCGACCACAAAGTACTGGTACTCGACCGTGCCATCGGCGGGGACCGCGAACGGGGTGTCGCTCATCGTCACGATTTGATCCGGCGATTGGGGCAATTGCCAACCCTCGACAAACGAAATCGGCGGCGGCAATTCGTTCGCATCGCCGTACGGCATCCCCGCATCGACCCAATCGACAAGCGTTTGTTTGTCCTCGTCGGACATGTGCCGCGAATTGGAAAACGAACCATGCTCGGGATTAGCGTGCCAGGGCGGCATCCGCTGCTGGTCGATCACTTCCAACGACATGTCCGCCCAACCTATCACGTCGTCATATTGCTCCAGCGAGAAGGGGCCGATTTGGCCCTCCCGGTGACACTCGATGCAGTGCCGTTGCAAGACCCGGCTCACTTGGTCGCAATAGGTGATTTTTGAGTGGGATTCGGGGTCGTCCGCAACAGTTCGTGGTAACGCGATCAAACACCCCATCGCCGTCGTTTGAGGAGTGGGCACCGGTTGGTCGCTTAACAACGCTTCGATCGCATCGCGAAGATCATGCTGAGTCGCGCTGGAACGCGCGATCCCGGGTTCGTATTGGTCATCGATCCGGCCGCAATAACGAACCAAGCCTGCTCGATCAATCACAAACACCTCAGGGGTGCGCGTCGCACCGGCCTGGACCGCGACGCGGCGATCGTAGTCCTTTGCGATCGGAAACGTGATCCCGTAGTCGTTCGCGTACGCCTGCAACTCTTGCATCGAATCTTGGATATTGCTGTTGATGCCGATGAATTGAACGCCACGTGGCGAGAATGCATCCGACATCGCCACCAATCGTGGACCATAGATCCGTGCCAGCGGACATTCGGTGCCCAGAAAACAAAGCACGTGAAATTTCACGCTCGGGTCGGTCGAAAACGCCACCGCGCTGCCATCGGATCCCGGTAACGAAAACGGAGCCACGCGGTTCTGCAATCGGGGAGACGTCGCGTGAGTGGGCGTTGGAAAACCAATCATCCATTGCGATATCATCACGGCGGCCGCCAACAACGCGAGGATCTTGTTCCCAGTCTGCCCGCGACCCGCATCGAGTTGCTTGGATGGGTCGAGTTGCTTGAGTTGATCGTTCCCAGTCATCAGCAAAATGCCTCGCGGTATTACAGATTGGATCAGGGTCGATTGGAAAATCGATTGTTTGATTGGCCAAGCGACCTAACGTCAATTCAGAAGGGTCAAACCAGAGGGTGATCGTAACGTCGCGATGCAAACGCGTGAATCACCCTCGATTGTAGCCCGAATCGGGCAACAGCCATTTGACAAATGACGCGGGATTCAAGCCGTAGCTGGATTCGCCAATACGGGGTCCCGCGTCTGGCGACAGAAAAAAGCTGAGAGGCTCTAGTCGCCCTTAGCTGGCCCCCGCCGTCAGCTGACCCCCGCCGTCAGCTGACCCGGCCTTTAACTACCCCAGGCCTTAGCTGGCACCCGGCCTTAGTTGGCCCAGCCCGTTAGCTAGCCCGCCGTCAGCGAAACGGAGTTTCCCCAAGCACGGATTGCGGCACTCGTTGACATTTCTCGGTCTTGGCAACACGCTAGAGACCATCGCAGACTCCGGCAATGTCTGGCTCCGACGCCCCGCCGATCGCTCGGGTCGCTTTCACCATGCCTTTTTCATTAGGACCGACCGATGTCAAACACCCCAAACGAGACGCTTCAACTCGCGACCTTTGGCAATGGATGCTTCTGGTGCACCGAGGCGGTCTTTCAACGACTCGCCGGTGTCCACCAGGTGATGCCGGGCTACTCCGGCGGTGATGTCGACCACCCAACCTACGCTCAAGTCTGTACCGGAACGACCGGACATGCCGAAGTGATCCAAATCACGTTCGACCCCAACGTGATCACGTTTGACGAGTTACTCGAGGTGTTTTGGCAGACGCATGACCCGACGACACTGAATCGGCAAGGAGCCGATGTGGGCAGCCAATATCGCTCGGTGGTCTTTTATCACGACGACGTGCAAAAAAGCCAGGCTGAACACTTCAAGCAAAAACTCGACGCCGCGGGCGTCTTCTCCTCCCCGATCGTGACCGAAATTACCGAGTTCACAAAATTCTATCCTGCCGAAGTGGACCACCATAACTATTACAACCTCAACGGCGGGCAAGGCTACTGTCGCGCCGTGATTCGTCCCAAAGTGGACAAGTTCACCCAGGCCTTCCATGGCAAACTGAAGCAAGCCTAATTCACGCAGCGAGAGAGTCCTGATTCGCTCGAGCGATGGGGAAGGCTCCGCCAACTCGCAGCGAAACCCTATCCCCGTTTTGTTCGTTTTCATAAGTACCGGCGAATGCGTTTAAACATCCACGATCGTTTCAATCAAGAACTTCCCGCGGATCCCGTGCTGACCCCATCACGCCGCCAAGTCACCGAGGCGGCGTTCTCCTTTGTAACCCCTCGCGTTCCCTCCGCCCCGCGTCTACGGCACGCGGTGACTGAGGTGGCCGAAATGCTCGGACTGGCCCCCACCGATTTAAACGGTGATACGTTTCGGCGTGTGTTCAGCGGCGGCGAAGTGATCGCCGGAACTCGCCCCTACGCGATGTGTTATGGTGGCCACCAATTTGGCAACTGGGCCGGGCAACTCGGCGACGGCCGGGCGATCAACTTGGCCGAAGTCGAGCATCGCGGCCAACATTGGACGTTGCAACTAAAAGGGGCTGGCGAGACTCCGTACTCACGCACCGCCGATGGTTTGGCGGTGCTGCGTTCATCCGTGCGTGAACACCTCTGTAGCGAAGCGATGCATCACTTGGGCGTGCCGACCACACGCTCGTTATGCTTGCTGACCACCGGCGACCAAGTGCTGCGTGACGTGATGTACGACGGCAATCCCGAAATGGAAACCGGGGCAGTCGTCTGTCGCGTCGCGGCCAGTTTCATTCGTTTTGGCAGTTTTGAAATCTTGGCTGCGCGGAACGACCTGGCGACGCTACGCCAACTTGCTGATTACACGATCCGTCACCACTACCCTGAAATTCAAGCGGAGAATCAAGCGGACACTAAGGCCAGCTACGGCCATTTCTTTCACGCGGTATGCCAGCGGACGCTAACCATGATCGTGCATTGGCAACGAGTCGGATTCGTTCATGGAGTGATGAACACGGACAACATGTCAATTCACGGCGACACGATCGACTACGGCCCGTACGGTTGGCTCGAAGGCTTCGATCCCGATTGGACTCCCAATACCACCGACCGTTCCCATCGCCGTTACCAATTTGGCAATCAGCCGAAAATCGCACTTTGGAATTTGCTGCAACTGGCCAATGCGCTGTATCCACTGGTCGGCGATGCGGCCCCCTTTCAAGCGGCACTCCAGGAGTATCAAGATGACTTCTCACGTGAATACACGAACATGCAAGCGAGCAAGATTGGGTTGACCCACGCCAACCAAGCCGCCAACGAAGCCGACGAAGAACTGATTTCGCAACTCGACACCGTGTTGCAATTGACCGAAACCGACATGACGATTTTCTTTCGTTTGCTTGCCGACGTCCGCAAGTCGTCCAATGTCTCCGCCGGACGTGACTTCCTAGCGCCCGTGATCGATGCGTTTTATGACCCCGAGTCATTGACCGACGAAATGATTGAGCAATGGCGAGCCTGGTTCTCGCTGTACTTGCAGCGGTTGAACCAGAGCGAAGAATCGGACGCGATGCGGCGCGAGCGGATGAATCGTGTGAACCCAAAATATGTGCTCCGCAACTACATCGCCCAGCTTGCGATTGACGCGGCTGACCAGGGGGACGACTCGTTGATCGCGGAATTGTATGAGCTGCTTCGCGATCCGTATGCCGAGCAACCCGAACGCCAGAAATGGTTTGCCAAACGTCCCGAATGGGCCCGGCACAAGGTCGGGTGCTCGATGCTTTCCTGCAGCTCCTAGGGTTGCGCCGGGATCAAAAGAGACGGCTTGAACATCGTGGACGAGGCGACGAGCTCCATCGGATTGACCGCGTGTTCGGGACGGCTGCCCTCGCCCACCACCCCAAAGGTGCTATGGGACAAAGCGGCTGTGATGGAACAAAGCGGCTGTGCCCATCATCAGCAGCGATGCCGTGTCATCCATGTAGCCGACCATCCATGTAGCCGACCAACCAAGTATCCAGCCGGATTATCGGGGGCTGGCAAGTGACCAGGGTAGGGCATAACCGCGGTTTGCGCAGCATGGGTTTCCGACGCTGGCGGCGTAGGGAACCTTTCTCGTTTTGCAAAAAAGCTCCTGCCTAAGCACCTCCGCACAACTCTTTGGGCTGAGCGTAGCCTAGGCTACGTTTTGCAGCTTCGCCGCTGTGAAGAGTCATGCCGAAAGACTTCTGCCGAGGTGCCTGGCTGCTTGAGGGAGCGGCGTGAGCGCCGGCCGATGCGAAGCCTCGCCCAAGCATCCTCGGCAGACTGATTTTTGTCCGACTTTCGCCGGAATCCGCCCCCCCACGACGCTTGCAACGCCGCTGAATTCGGGTAGGCTCTATAGACTTAGCCAGCTGTACTGTACCGACACGCGCGTCGTGAGATCGGGTATCTTGGCGCGTCGCCGCGCAGCATGGAGGGCGTGAGCATCGTTCGATGATTTCCATCGCTAAGCCCCAATTTGGAACTCTCAGGAATTCGCAGATGTCGATCGCAACTTATCCACCCAAAATCTCTTTGCGAGGCATTGTGCCGCCGCTGGTCACGCCCCTGGCCGCCCGTGATGAACTCGACCACGAGGGACTCGCTCGGCTATTGGAGCATGTAATCCAAGGAGGCGTTTCGGCCGTCTTTATCCTGGGGACCACCGGCGAGGCACCCAGTTTAAGCTACGAGCTTCGTCGCGAGATGATTCGCCAAACGACGCGGATCGTCGCCGGCCGCGTGCCGGTGCTGGTTGGCATCGCCGACACGGCGTTTATGGAGACGGTGCACCTAGCCCAATACGCTGCGGAGTGTGGAGCCGACGCTGCGGTACTGACCACGCCCTATTATTTCCCCGCCGGTCAGACGGAATTGACCTCCTACGTGCAAAGCATTGTCCCGCTGATTCCGTTGCCGGTGATGCTTTACAACATGCCGGGATTGACGAAGGTGTGGTACGAGATCGAAACGCTTCGCACGCTTTCGAGCATTGAATCGATCGTCGGCGTGAAGGACAGCAGCGGCGATTTAGAGTACTTTGGTCGGCTGTGCCAATTGAAACAAGAGCGACCGGATTGGTCGATTTTGTTAGGCCCCGAAGCATTGCTTCAAGAGGCTCATCAATTGGGTGGCGATGGCGGCGTCAATGGCGGCGCTAACGTGTTACCGAAGCTGTTCGTGGAGTGCTACAACGCATTGCGCGATGGCGATGAAGCGACCGCCGCCGAGCGACGTGCAACGATTTTAGAATTCCAAAAGATCTACGATGTCGGCAAATATGCATCGCGTCACATCAAGGCAACCAAATCCGCATTGTCGCTGATTGGCATTTGCAGCGATTTGCCTGCCGATCCGTTCCACCGTTTTCATGAACCGGCTCGAGCGCGGGTTGCCGAGATTTTGCGAGGCATTGGGGCCCTGTGATCGCAGCTGTTTTTTTTACCGGCGTCGACTGGTTGGTGTTGTTCGGCTATTTCGTCGGCATCATGGCGTTGGGGCTATTTTTCTGGCGACGTAACAACACGGCCGATCAATTTACGGCCGGGGGGCGTTCGTTGCCGGGATGGTTGTGCGGTTTGTCGATTTTTGCGACTTACCTTAGCAGCATCAGCTATCTCGCCTTGCCGGGCAAAGCGTTTGTAGACAACTGGAACGCGTTCGCCTTCTCGTTGGCACTTCCCATCGCCGCCGCGATCGCGGTCCGTTATTTCTTGCCGCTCTACCGCAGCTCGGGCGAAGTCTCCGCTTACTCGCTGTTAGAAAACCGCTTTGGTTTATGGGCGCGGATTTACGCCAGCTGTTTTTACTTGCTGTTCCAAATTGCCCGCATCGGCGTGGTGATGTACTTGATGGCCTTGCCGATGGCGGTGTTGTTTGGTTGGGACATCCGCATCGTGATCGTGTTCACGGGAATCATCGTGACGATTTATTCGTTCATTGGCGGTATCGTGGCGGTGATTTGGGCCGATGCGATTCAGGCGATTGTCTTGTTGGCCGGCGCGTTATTGGCGTTGGGGATTCTGCTGATGGACATGCCGGGTGGCCCCAGTGAAGTCATCGAAGTCGCTAACCGCCATGACAAATTTTCACTCGGCAGCACGTCGTTTTGGGAGGTCTCCCAGCCCACGCTGTGGGTCGTGATCGCGTACGGATTATTCGACAACTTGCGGAACTTCGGCGTCGATCAAAGCTATGTGCAACGGTATATCGCGGCCAGCACCGACCGCGAGGCGGCCAAGAGCGTCTGGTTTGGCGCGTTGCTGTACGTTCCGGTCAGCGCCCTGTTTTTGTTCATTGGATCGTCCCTGTATGCGTATTACGAAAGCCATCCGCAGGACACCCAAGAAGTCCGTGTGATCGTTGCCGAGCAGAAATTGATGCAGGCAGGCATTGCTCCGGACGACGCCCAATACGCGAGTCGGCTAAGCGAGACGATCGAGGGGCTGACCGACAAGGATCTGGGCGACCGCGTGTTCCCTCATTTCATCGCAGCGAAGTTGCCTCAGGGAGCTCGCGGGTTATTGATTGCAGCCGTTTTTGCCGCCGCGATGAGCACCGTTTCGACCTCGTTGAACTCCTCGGCAACGTTGGTCATGAGCGATTTTTACAAACGTTTGTTCCGCCCCGATTCGACCGACATCGAACACGTCCGCGTGCTGCGTGGGTCGACCATCGCATGGGGTGCGATGGGAACCGTGATGGCGCTCGCCTTGGTGCGATTGACCGAGAGCGCATTGGATATTTGGTGGATTTTATCGGGTGTGCTCGGCGCCGCGATCATCGGCTTGTTCCTACTGGGCATCATTGTGCCCAAGATCCGTGGCCGCGCTGCCATTTCGGTACTGCTCGTCGGTTTGGGGTTAATCGCGTGGATGGCGGCATCGAAAACCGCCTACTGGCCCGAAACATTGAGTAAATTCGCCAGTCCTTTTCATCCTTTACTGGTGATTGTGCTCGGCCCCACGGCTATGATCCTACTGGGCTGGATTGTCTCTCAGGCACTTCCCGCGAAAGCGGCCCCGGAAACCAACCGCTAGAGCCGGCGCGGCCGACGGTCGCACGGATTGATTTGAAACTTGAAACGGATACTCATTCCTTAACCACGATCAACGCCCCACGGGCACTGCCGAAAGTGAAGAAATGAAGAGAATGCAACAATCGAAATGGACGCTGTTTTGTTGGGCGTGCGTGGCAATCATCTGCACCCATGCGAACGCGGACGACGCGTCGTGGAAACTGAAACCGCTGCAATACAATCACCCCGGTTTGACCGTCGATCTCGGCGTGGGATTGTGGGCGTTTCCGCTGCCGATGGATTATGACAACGATGGCGACCTCGATCTGCTTGTAGGATGTCCTGACAAGCCCTCCAACGGGGTTTACTTCTTTGAGAACACGTCGCAGGATCCAGCGGAGAAGATGCCAGTGTTCAAAGCCGGGGTTCACCTCGGAAAAGCAAACCACTTCATGCAAATGAGCATGGTCAATGGAGAGCCGGTCGTAATGTTACCGGCCAAGGAGTTCCGCCGAGACCCACAATCGGGCAAGTTCGACTTCAACAAACCGACCAAGATTGACGCGGCTGCGAACCCCAACGCTCACACCAAAGGCAACACCCGCGCGAACATGTGGCGGTACGTCGACTACGACGGGGACGGCGATTACGACATCACCGTCGGTAGCGGCGATTGGACCGATTATTGTTGGGATCACGCCTACGACAATCACGGCCAATGGCGGAACGGCCCGCTGCACGGCTACGTCTACTTGATCGTGAACGAAGGCAGCGACGACGCGCCCAAGTACTCCAAAAATCCAGAGCGTTTACAATCCGCCGGTGGCGACATCGATGTTTACGGTTGGCCGTCACCCAACTTCGCCGACTTCGACAACGATGGCGACTTGGATTTGTTGTGTGGCGAGTTTCTTGACGGGTTCACCTATTTCCAAAACATCGGAACTCGTACGGAGCCCGTCTACGCAGCGGCACAAAAACTTAAAAACGTTGCCGGTGATCCGTTGGTGATGCATCTGCAAATGATCACCCCCACGGCGATCGATTGGGATGCCGATGGCGACCTCGACTTGATCGTCGGCGACGAGGATGGTCGCGTCGCCTTTATCGAAAACAATGGCGAACTGCGTGACAATCAGCCGGTCTTCAACGACCCCGTGTATTTCCAACAACAAGCCGACACGCTCAAGTTCGGTGCCTTGGCAACGCCGTTTGTCTACGATTGGGACAACGACGGTGACGAAGATATTCTCTGTGGCAACACCGCAGGCAACATCGGCTTTTTCGAAAACCTGGGTAACCGCGAAAATGGATTGCCCCGCTGGGCGGCTCCGAAATTGTTGAACGTCCGCACTGGTGCCGACTCGCTGAAACCGTTTCGTGTGATGGCCGGCGAGAGCGGATCGACGCAAGGTCCCGCCGAAGCGAAGTGGGGTTACACCACGTTGTCGGTCGCAGATTGGGATGGCGATGGAGATGGCGACATCATCTACAACTCAATCCTTTCCAAGCTCGGGTTGCTGATCAACGAATCAGGCACTTTGGTGGAAAAGGACTTTGACAGCGGACAAAGCGAAGCGCCACCGAAATGGTATTGGTGGCAAACCAAGTCGAGTGCCGCGCTGACGCAGTGGCGTACGACGCCGATGGTCATTGACTTTGACGGCGACCGACAACTCGATTTGGTCATGCTCGATCAAGAAGGCTACTTGACCCTCCGCTCCAATGGCGGCGAGGCTCAGCGGATCTTTGTCGACGAAGACCTCCAACCCATCCGATTGAACTCGGGAACGTGTGGTCGGTCCGGACGGATCAAGCTAGCGGTTGTCGATTGGGATGGCGATTCGCGTTTGGACGTATTGATCAACTCCGAGAACGCAACGTGGTATCGCAATTGCAAAGAGGTCGATGGCAAAGTGATGCTAAAGAAAGTCGGCAACTTGGCAAAACGCAATGTCGCCGGACATACATCGAGCCCCGCGGTTTGTGATTTCAACCGCGATGGGAAACCTGACTTGTTGGTCGGCAGCGAGAACGGACGTATCTACTACATCGACCACGAAGATTGCATCCAATACAGTTCCGAACAAACCGAACCACGCGAAGCCCGAGAGCCGCAACCGGCTCCGTTCCCAGGTTTCGTTTCGAAAGCATCCATTTTTGAAAACGCGCCATTCAAAGAGTGCCACGCTTCGACGATTTGCCAAACCAGTCGCGGGTTGGTGGCATCGTGGTTCGGCGGGACCAGGGAAGGCAATACCGACGTGACGATCTGGACCAGCTTCCACGATGGCTTGAATTGGTCTCGACCGCAAAGTGTTGCCGATGGCGTTCAGCACGAAGGTTTGCAATATCCATGTTGGAATCCAGTGCTTTATCAACCACCCGGCGATGGCCCCTTGTTGTTGTTTTTCAAGGTCGGCCCCAAGCCACACTCATGGTGGGGCGAGATGATGGTCAGCTACGATCGCGGTCGCACCTTCACTCACCGCCAACGATTGCCTGAAAGCATCGATGGCCCAGTGCGTTGCAAACCAATCTTGTTAGAGGACGGCAAAACATTGCTGTGCGGTTCATCGACCGAACACGATGGATGGCGCATTCACTTCGAATCGATTCAATTGGTCGATGGCGAATTGAGCGGTCCCTGGAAACGCGTTGGCCCGATCAATGATGCCAGCGAATTTAATGCGATCCAACCGACGCTGTTGACGCATCCCGATGGTCGCTTGGAAGCGTTGTGCCGAACCAAGGAAGGAGTGATCGCATCGACCGAATCGACCGACGGTGGCGAGACCTGGTCGAAACTCAAAGCGACCGAAATGCCCAACCCCAACTCGGGAATCGACGCGGTCACCTTGACCGATGGTCGGCACTTGATGATCTACAACCACCTCGGTTCGGGCAAGGATGGTTGGGGCAAACGCGGCGTCCTCAATCTGGCCATCTCCGACGATGGCGTGACCTGGAATGAAGTTGGATTGCTCGAGCAAGAGAAGGGTGCGGAATTTAGCTATCCCGCGATGATCCAAACCGACGATGGCATGGTGCATATCACCTACACCTCCAAACGGAAGCACATCACGCATGTCGTGATCGATCCGGCGGCGATCGTTCCAAGCTCGGCCAAGTAACGGTCCTGTTGCCAATGCGTTATCTCGTTGCCAATGCGTTTCTGGGCCCCCCACCGGCGGTTCAGAAACGCTCGCTTTGGGATGATGCGTCTTTCGGATAAGATGCGTTTCGGATGACGTGCTTGGGGATCACATCGCGTGTCCAGCATTCGCGGTGCTGTCGGGGGAGGCGCACACCGCAGCCCAACGGCCCCGTAGCCCAACGGCCCAACAGCCCCGTAGCACAGTGACACTGCGGCACAGCGAGCCTCGGTACAGCGGCACCTCCGCAATGCGCCGCGGCGTCCTTTCACAGGGTCGGCTGGCGATTGAAGCAGACTCGTCATTTTGACGCATTCTCCCCCCGACAAAATCGGGCGTGGGAACTAGAATAGCGGGTGCTGCCGCTGCGCGTTCCCGCCTCGAACCATCCCCAACGCCATGATCTCATCGTTTCGTTTGTTAGCCGCTTGGCTTTTCGTGATGCTTTGGGTTTGCCCCTGCTCGCGGGTCGTCGCGGAGGAAGCCAAGGTTCCGGCTCCGCTGCGATACACGCGGTGGAGCGGCGAGATCAACGTTCCCGACCCCGTTGCGATCAGTTTCGACAACGACGGGACGGCTTACGTCACGCAGACCCAGCGGCGGAAGGCACAAGATCTCGACATCCGCAACAACCGCGACTGGATCAGCAACGATGTCGGCTTCCAAACGGTCGAAGATCGCAAACACTTTTATCATCAACGTCTCGCTCCCAACGCCGACCAAGAAAACAATCGCAAACGGGTCGACGACCTGAACCAAGATGGATCGCACGATTGGCGAGACCTCACGGTGATCAGCGAAAAAATCCATTGGCTACGCGATACCGATGGCGATGGAACGGCCGACGCGATGGGCTTATTCGCCGAAGGTTTCCAGACCGAGGTCACGGGAATCGCCGCCGGGGTGATGTGGCACAACGGAGACGTTTACGCGACGATTGCCCCCGACCTGTGGCGTCTCCGTGACACTGACCACAACGGCGTCGCGGACCAGCGAGAAGCGATCGCATCGGGCTTCGCCATTCACATTGCCTATGCCGGCCACGACATGCACGGTTTGACCGTCGGACCGGACGGAAAGATCTATTGGTCGATCGGTGACAAAGGCATCTCGGTCACGTCGCGCGAAGGCAAACGCTTTCACTATCCCAATCAAGGCGGTGTGATGCGGTGCAATCCCGACGGCAGCGATTTTGAAGTCTTCGCGCACGGTTTGCGCAACGTTCAAGAAATCGCCTTCGACCAATATGGAAATATGTTTGGCGTCGACAACGATGCCGATCAAAGCGGTGAAAAAGAGCGTTTCGTCTACATCGTTCGTGACATGGATGCCGGTTGGCGATGCAATTACCAATATCGCGGCGACGGCTTCAATCCTTGGACCGACGAGCGTTTGTGGGAGACTCATTTTGAGGGACAAGCCTCCTACATTCTGCCGCCGCTGAGCCACTCGATCGATGGCCCCGCCGGGTTTGCCTTCAATCCCGGCACCGCGCTCTCCTCGGCGTATCGCAACTACTTTTTCTTGACCGGAGCGCCCGGCGGTTTTCAGTACGCGTTTAAAGTGAAACCCAACGGGGCCTCGTTCGCGATCCGCAACGAACACTCAATTGGGAAAGGCATTCCCTTGGTCGGAATCAACTTTGCACCCGACGGGGCGCTCTATGGCGTCGATTGGGGTGGCGGCTATCCGTTGAACCAAAAGGGAGCGGTGTGGAAGATCGACGTGCCCGAATCGGACCTCAGCGAAGTGCAATCCGAGGTCGCCGAGCGGCTGCGGACGGGGTTCTCTCCGCTTTCCAAAACGGAACTCTCCGAATTGCTTGCTCACGACGATCAACGCATCCGCTTGGGAGCCCAATTCGAACTCGTCAAACAAAATGACGTCGTCACGCTACAGCAATCCCTCGCGTCCGAATCGGAGATGCAGCGGGTCCATGCGATTTGGGGATTGGGCCAATTGGCTCGCGATGGCAATGCGTCCGCGCGTGAATCATTGATCCAAGCCTTGGGCTCCACCGATACCGAAATCCGAGCTCAAGCGGCACACATGCTAACCGATGTAAACGAAATCGCAGGATCCGTGTTCACGCCGCTGTTAGACGACAAAAGCGACCGCGTTCGTTTCATGGCGTTGATCGCGCTCAGTAAACACGCCGATCCTTCGGCCACGAACCGCTTAATCGAATTGTCAAACACGCTCGCCGAATCGGATCGTTACATGCGATTCGCGGTCTCACGTGCGATCCGCTATTGTGCGACCCCCGCCCAGATCGTGGCGGCGCGCGAAGCGAGCAGTGTAGTGGGGCGATTGAATCTCGTCGTCGCGCTGCGAGGTAACAAGAACCCGAACTCGCTAGAATCGTTTCTGTCGGATGCGAATGAACAAGTGGCGACCGAAGCGGCTCGAGCGCTGCATGACGACTTTTCCAACGATCAACAGCTCCGCGTCCTCGCCGACGTGCTGGGCACGACGAAGCATCGCAGCGAATCGTTTGTCCGCCGTGTGCTCAACGCCCATTACCGGTTAGGCAGCCGTGAAAACTCCGATGCGGTGATCGACTTCGCAAGCGAAACCAAGCACAGCGTTGCCCTTCGCCGAGAAGCCCTCACGATGTTGGGCGGATGGAACTCGCCGGAGCCGTTGGACCGCGTCGATGGACGACGACGTGACTCGGCGCAACCGCGTGAGCTGGCCACGGAGCGATTGAGCGGCGTGCTTTCGCAAATCGCAGCCGAGAATCACCCCTCGTTGCAAACGGCCGCCATTCGCGCTGCCGCCGAGACCCAAACCAAGCTCTCCGCAACATCGCTGCGTGAGATCGTTCGCACCGAAAAACTCGATGTCGATCTGCGTGTGCAGGCCCTCAAAACGCTGTATCAGCAAGACCTAACGGAGCTGAAATCCGTGCTCGACGAGGCGCTGGGCGACCGAGAAACCCGTTTACAAATGGCGGCCTTGGATCTCTATGTCCAGCTCCACGCGGAACAAGCCGACGCCTATCTTGCCGAGCTGGTCAACGACACTCCGAAAATCGCGTTACAACAATACGCGATCGGCAAACTTGCCACGCAGCGAGGCGACGCGTCCGAGCGATTACTGGTGTCGCGGTTGGCAGCGGTCGTCAACGGCACGCACCCCGGCGAAACTCTCTTGGACGTTTTAGAAACGGCCGAGAAACGCGCGGTGGAAAGCGAAACGGTGCGTTCGGAATGGGACAAGGCACAGGCCGCCCTCGACAAACGATGGTCGGACACCCCCGCAAAAGCTCGCCCCTTTTTGGCTAGCCGTGATGGTGGAGACGCAACGCGTGGGAAAGCGATCTTCGACACGCACCTTGGTGCCCAATGCGTGCGTTGTCACAAGGTTGGCAAGAAGGGGAGCGATGTGGGCCCGAATTTGATGGGGATTGCCGCCCAGAAGGATCGCGACTATTTGCTGCACAGCGTGATCGCCCCGAGCCGGGACATCGACAAGAAGTACCAAACCCAGTCCTTTCTGATGGACTCGGGACAAATCGTGATGGGATTGGTCAAGTCCGAAACCAAAGAGCTGACCATCGTCTTGGACAGTCAGGGGAAAGAGATTCGGTTGAATAACGACGAGATCGAGGACGTTTCCAAGAATGAAGTCTCGATCATGCCCGACATGACCGAAGTCTTAACCCGCACCGAGGTGCGTGATTTGGTCGCCTATTTGTCGACGTTGAAATCGAAATAGAATCCGATGCCGCGTGTTTCCACGCGACTCGGCGCACACCGCTTCGAGTGCATTTGCATTGGGACGCACTCGTGTGGGCGGTCGTCGCTGCGTGATTTACTTCCTGGGATTGGCTAATTCGTGCATCAGGATCGCGGTCGCAACGGCAACATTCAAACTGTCCGTCCCCAGTTGCATCGGGATCGTGACTCGGTCGGATGCGAATTGTTGAATTTGCAAATCAACACCGTTGGCTTCGTTGCCGACAATCAGCAAGGCTGGCTGGTCGCCTCCACGGAACTCTCGCAACTCCGTCGCGGGCGGTTGCAATGTCGATGCAATCGTGCGAATCGAGGTGGCAGCGGTCAGATGTTTCAGTTCCGTTAACGGGTCTTCCAACTGGTACAGATGGTGTTTGAAGACGGCTGCCATACTGACTCGGATCACACGTCGATGGAACGGTGAGATCGTTTTGCGATCGACAAAAATGTGGTGGATGCCCAATGCGGCGGCGCTACGAAAAATGCTACCTAAGTTTTCGGGTTCCGAAACACCAAGCAGCGCGACGCTGAGTTTGGGAACCTCCGTTAGGCCGATGAAGTCGTCGATCGAGTGCAGCGCCGGCCGAATGCCACAAGCCAAAACGCCGCGATGAAATTCAAACCCGATCAATTCCGAAAGCTCAGCGTCAGTGAGCGTGTAGATGGGCACGTCATCGGGAACGATCCCAGCGTACTCTGCGCTGCGGTGTGGTTGCACCAAGATCGACTCGATCTTGAAATCGCTCTCGATCAAACGGCGGACGACCCAATTGCCTTCGACGACAAAGCGGTGTCCGTTCTTCGAGAGATCGCGATGACGTAGATCACGGTAAATGGCAATCCGAGGATCGTCGATTCCTGTGGCCTGGATCACTCGAGCTTGGTTCATGGATGCCGCTGCGTTCGCGAGGAGTGGGGGGTGGCTGATGTGGAAAGATCGTTGGCCCTTCTTTGCCCTGATCACACGCAGCAAATCATAACCTTAATCCCGCCTCACGCGATGGTGCGTTGGACTGGAGCCAAGCCGTAGAAGATTAGGATTATGAATCAAAAGTCCTGCAGCAGTTTCGATCAACAGAAACTGGATTTTGAAACTCAGCTGGAACCGGACGTTGCAGCGAGTTGCGTCCGAACTCGTGGGTGTTAAGAAGACTTGGCTGCGTGAACACTGATTTTCCCTAATCGAACACTAATCGGAAAGCTTGTAGCGGCTGACTCGACCGTCGAAGGGTGACGTGGGCCTTCAACCGTAGCTACGTTCGCCAGAACGTGGTGCACCCCGTCGTCAACTCCTAATCTTAATCGTACTCCTAATCTTAATCTCGTCCGCGCAAGCCACACCGGACCGGAGCCAAGTCGTGAAGATTAGGATTAAGAGTAAGATTATGATTAAGAAATAAAAGCAGGAAAAGTCCTGCGACAGTTTCGATCAAGAGAAACTGGATTTTGGAACTCACCTGGAACCGGACGTTGCAGCGAGTTACGGCTGACCTCGTGGGTGTTAAGAAGACTTGGCTGCGTGAACCACTTATCTTCGCTAACCGAACACTAATCGGAAAGCATGTAGCGGATGACTCGGCCGTCGAAGGGTGACGTGGGCCTTCAACCGTAGCTACGTTCGCCAGAACGTGGCCCACTCAGCTGGGACCGGACGTTGCAGCGAGTTACGGCTGAACTCGTGGATGTTAATAAGACTTGGCTGCGCGAACACTGATTTTCCCTAATCGAACACTAATCGAAAAGCATGTAGCAGCGGACTCGGCCGTCGAAGATTGACGAGAGCCTTCAACCGTAACTACGTTCGCCAGAACGTGGTGCACCCCGTCGTCAACTCCTAATCTTAATCGTACTCCTAATCTTAATCCCGTCCGCGCAAGCCACACCAGACCGGAGCCAAGTTGTGAAGATTAGGATTAAGAGTAAGATTATGATTAAGAAATAAAAGCAGGAAAAGTCCTGCAGCAGTTTCGATCAAGAGAAACTGGATTTTGAAACTCACCTGGGACCGGACGTTGCAGCGAGTTACGGCTGAACTCGTGGGTGTCAAGAAGACTTGGCTGCGCGAACACTGATCTTCGCTAATCGAACACTAATCGAAAAGCATGTAGCAGCGGACTCGGCCGTCGAAGATTGACGAGGGCCTTCAACCGTAGCTACGTTCGCCAGAACGTGGTCCACCCCGTCGTCAACTCCTAATCATAATCTTACTCCTAATCTTAATCCCGTCCGCGCAAGCCACGCCGGACTGGAGCCAAGTCGTGAAGACTAGGATTAAGAGTAAGATTAAGAATCAAAAAAGGAAGCTGAACAAAGACCTTCGCTGATTGATGCTCTTATTCTGAATCCTGACGCGAGCGCTAAGGAGCTGCCTTGGGGTAAGACCCCAAAATGTCTAACCGTTTCGCTTGCCGAGACAGCATCTCAATGGCATCGGCGACGGTGGGGTCGTCTCGATGGCCTGACAATTCGACAAAGAACAGATACTCATTGCGGGTGTCGGGGCATGGGAACGATTCGATCCATGTCATGTTCAACTGGTTGTTTTTGAAGATCATCATCACATCGGCAAGCGTACCGGGTTGATGATTGATTTTGAACAACAGCGAGGTTTTGTCGTCACCGCTGGACTCGGGGCGATCTTTGCCAAGCACGGCGAAGCGAGTCACGTTGTGCGGGTTGTCTTCGATGTTGGCGGCCAACACATCCAAGTCGTATTGCCGGCCCGCTTCGAGACTGGCGACCGCTGCGACCCCCGATTTCTCAGCGGCCAATTGAGCCGCCGCCGTCGTGCTGGTCGTCTCCACCAATCGAGCGCCCGGAAAATGAGTCGCCAAGTAGCCGCGGCATTGCGATAACGCTTGCGGTTTGCTGTGAATCTCGGTGATCGATTCACGCGGCGAGGATGACAATAAATTGTGATGGATCGGCAGCACCACCTCGCCACAAATTTGCATTTGGCAGCGGACGAACATGCCGAGCGTGTCAACGACCCCGCCATCGGTGCTGTTTTCAATCGGGACGAGTCCCGTCGCCACGTCACCTCGCGCGACCGCTTCGAACACCGCCGGGATCGAGCCCACAGGCGTAAACTCCGCCCCCAGTCCGAAATACTTCAGCGACGCCAAATGACTGTAGCTGTATTCAGGGCCAAGAAAGGCGACGCGAATCGGGTCGACCGCGGCAAGGCAAACGCTGGCGATATGACGCAGAATCTGGCGTTGAGTTTCGGCGGCGGTCGCCGACGCGTCCTCGGCAATCTCGGTCCGCTCGGCAATCGCCGCGACCACTTCGTCAATATGGTGACTCGACGAGGCCACGCGACCGGTGATCGGCTGCGTCGGGGAGGGCTGGGACGATCCAGCGGACTGCTTCACCGACCGGGCCTCCTGCTTGACCAAAGCGATGCGCTGATCGACCAACGCCAGGATCTCGCGGTCGATCGTATCGATTTTTTCTTGATTCGCGTTTGACATGGGTTCCAATGAGGTGGAGCTCAGAAGATTTGGAGGGAAGGCTACTGTCATTTTGACACGGCCCCGAAAACGAAGCGGAGTCCGTTTGGGCGTGTCTGCCAGAAATTACTCGCCGGCCGTCGATGTCGTCGACCGGAAAAAGCAGTTTAGCGGGAAAAACGGGGGTTTTATCGGCTGCTAATGAAAAAACTGCGGAGTTCCGAAGTCGTTCGGCACAGGCTTTGCCAATCTACCCTTCGTCTCGCCTGAAGCTGACGAATCGACAACCAGCCGAGTGGGGCATCGACCCAGCATACCCAATTGAAATTTGTCAGCTAAACCTCAATGTTTAACGCGACAACCGAAAGAATCGAGAGATAGGAGAAATTAGAGATGGCACAAGGTGAAAAGATTATCGGTATCGACCTCGGCACCACCAACAGTGTGGTTGCAGTGATGGAAGGCAGCGAGCCGAAGGTGATTCCGAACCCCGAGGGCAATCGATTGACCCCTAGCGTGGTCGCGTTCACCGACAAGGAAGACACGATTGTGGGCGAACCCGCACGCCGTCAAGCGGTCACCAACCCCAAACGCACCGTTTACTCGGCCAAGCGTTTTATGGGACGCCGCCACAGCGAAGTGGAATCCGAAGAAAAAATGGTTCCCTACGGCGTGACCGGTGCGGCGAACGATTACGTCAAAATCAAAGTGGGCGACAAGGAATACACGCCTCAAGAAATCTCGGCCAAGGTCCTCCGCAAGCTGAAGGAATCGGCCGAGTCGTACCTTGGCCACAAGGTCAACAAGGCGGTGATCACCGTCCCGGCTTACTTTAACGATGCTCAGCGTCAAGCCACCAAGGATGCTGGCCAGATCGCGGGCTTGGAAGTCGCTCGGATCATCAACGAGCCCACCGCGGCCGCGTTGGCCTACGGCTTGGACAAGAAGAAGGACGAGAAAATCATCGTCTTCGACCTCGGGGGAGGTACGTTCGACGTTTCCGTTTTGGAAGTGGCCGACAGCGGTGACGAAGAGCAAGAGAGCCGCGTCTTCCAAGTGATCAGCACCTCGGGTAACACGCACCTCGGTGGGGATGACTTCGATGAAACGTTGATCAACCACGTCGCCGACCAGTTCAAGAAAGATAACGCCATCGATCTACGCAACGATCCGATGGCACTGCAACGGTTGCAAGAAGCATGCGAAAAGGCCAAGAAGGAGCTCAGCACGCTGCCCGAAACCGACATCAACTTGCCATTTATCACGATGGACCAGTCGGGGCCGAAGCACTTGACGATGAAGATCACTCGTAGCAAGTTTGAAGAGTTGATCGACCCCTTGGTCGAGCAATGTAAGAAACCGGTGCTGCAAGCACTCGAAGACGCGGGCATGAAGCCAGGCGATATCGACGAAATTGTTTTGGTCGGCGGTAGCACCCGTGTGCCCAAGGTTCGTCAAATCGTCAAAGAGATCTTTGGCAAAGAGCCTCACCAAGGGGTGAACCCAGACGAAGTGGTTGCGGTGGGAGCCGCGGTGCAAGGCAGTGTTCTTGCCGGCGAGCGAACCGACGTGTTGTTGTTGGACGTCAACCCATTGACGCTCGGTATTGAAACCGAGGGCGGGGTGATGACCGCGCTTGTCGAACGCAACACCACGATCCCTGTGGAAAAGAAAAACGTGTTCAGCACCGCTGCGGATAATCAAACCGCAGTCACCGTTCGCGTTTTCCAAGGGGAACGAAAAATGGCCACGAGCAACCGTTTGCTCGGCGAGTTCAATCTCGAAGGCATTCCGCCACAACCCCGTGGTGTGCCTCAGATCGAAGTCAAGTTTGACATTGACCAGAACGGGATCCTGGCGGTATCGGCCAAGGAACTCAAGACCGGCAAAGAGGCTTCGGTCCAGATCAAAGAAGCCGGTGCACTCGGCGAAGACGAGATCGAGCAAATGCGCAAGGACGCCGAATCGAATGCCGAAGAGGATAAGCGTCAATTCGAATTGGTCGAGGCCAAGAACAAGGCGAACCAGCAGGTTTATCAGCTTGAAAAACTGATGAACGAAAACAAGGACAAGTTGAGCGATGCCGACACCGAGCCGATGAACAAGGCGATCGAAAAGGTGAAGACGGCTGCCGAAGGTTCCGATACCGCTGCGATCAAGCAGGCGACCGAAGAACTCGACGCAGCTTCGCAAGCGTTCAGCAAGGTGCTGTATGAGAAAACCGAGGCGGCAGGTCCTGCCGCTGAGGGCGCCGAGGCCGCTTCGGGCGCCGCCGCGTCGAACGACGACGACGACGCAATCGATGCGGATTTCGAAGTCAAAAACTAAGCGTTTGACGCTTAGTTAATCGTGAGACGGTCAAATACATCAGCGGGTGGCGGAGCACAGTGCGTCGCCACCCGCTGCGTTTACCGTCATGATTTCTCCCGCTCCTGAGTGAGGAGCACGGGTGTTCGGCGCAAGCACGCTTCGATTCCGGGAATAGCGTGCATCGCAATCTTTCCCGGAAACGCGCCGTGATCTTTTGACCGGATCAAGGGCGCGGCTCTTCTCTTCTGCAAAGGAGTTTCGTGTTATGGCGTTTCGGTTCGATAAACTCACCACCAAAGCTCAATCACTCGTGTCCCAGGCCCAGGGGTTGGCGACATCGGCTGGCAATCCCGAGATTCTGCCGCTGCACTTGCTCGCAGCGATGCTCGAGGAAAGCGATGGGATCACCCGTCCGATGCTGAAGAAGATGAACGCCGACGCGGACAAGTTAAAAGAGCTTGTGCAGAGTGAAATCCAGAAATCGCCCTCCGTTTCCGGAGGCCGCCAGCCGGGGATCGCGCCAGCGCTGCAGCGGACGTTTGACGCGGCCGCCGAAGTCGCGGCAAAATTGAAAGACGAATACGTCAGCACCGAACACTTGCTGCTCGGAATTGCCAAGGTCGAAAGCAAAGCACGCAACCTACTCAAGTTGATGGGAATCAGCGAAGCCGACGTGCTCAAAGCCATGAGTGAGGTTCGTGGTTCGGCGCGGGTGACCGACCCCAACGCGGAAGATACCTACCAGGCGCTGGAGAAGTATGGCGTCGATTTGACGCAATTGGCCGCCAAGGGGACGCTTGATCCGGTGATTGGGCGCGACAATGAAATCCGCCGCGTGATCCAAGTCCTCTCGCGTCGCACCAAAAACAATCCCGTGCTGATCGGCCAACCTGGCGTCGGGAAAACCGCGATCGCCGAAGGCTTGGCGCTGCGGATCTTCGAGGGCGATGTCCCGCAAAGCTTGAAAGACAAACGTGTCATTTCGCTTGACATGGGAGCGCTCGTCGCCGGAGCGAAGTTCCGTGGCGATTTTGAAGAGCGACTCAAAGCGGTGCTGCGCGAGGTCAAAGATGCCAATGGTCAAGTGATCTTGTTTATCGACGAATTGCATCTTGTCGTCGGAGCGGGCAAAGCTGAAGGGTCCCCCGATGCCGCCAACTTGCTCAAACCTGAACTTGCCCGTGGCATGCTCCGTTGTATCGGAGCGACGACGTTGGATGAGTATCGGCAAAACATCGAGAAGGACGCCGCACTCGAGCGGCGTTTCCAACCCGTTTACGTGGGCGAACCGACGGTCGAGGACACGATCGCGATTTTGCGAGGGCTGAAATCACGCTACGAATCGCATCACGGGGTTCGGATCACCGACAGCGCCCTGGTGGCCGCCGCGAATCTTTCCCACCGTTATATCGCCGATCGATTTCTGCCGGACAAAGCGATTGACTTGGTCGATGAAGCGGCCAGCCGTTTGGCGATGGAAAAGGAAAGTGTGCCGGAGCCGATCGATCGAATCCAACGCCGACTGCGGCAACTCGAACTCGCACATCGACAACTCGTCGACGAAACCGAAGCCTCCGCGATGGAAAAACGCGAAGAGGTGGAGGGCGAAATGGCCACGCTCAATCACGAACTCGCCAGTCTCCGCGAGCAGTGGGATGCGGAGAAGATGGGTCTCGATGACGTTCAATCGGTTCGCCAGGAAGTCGAGCGACTTGAGCATCGATTCACCACGCTCGATTCGGACGCCAAGCAAAAACAATTGCGTGGCGAAAGCCCCGAAGAGGTTTATCGTGAGATGCTCGAGGTGCGGGCGCGTTTGAGCGAGTTGCAAGACAAACTTGACGATGCCGAACAACGAGACGCGACGGCCAAAGACGAGAGCGATACCCATGCGGAAAAACGCCGTTTACTCCGTCACGATGTAACCGAGGAAGAGATCGCCGAAGTCGTCAGCGCATGGACCGGGGTACCTCTGAACCGCATGCTCGAGACCGAGCGAGCCAAGTTGTTGGTGATGGAAGAACGACTGCATCAGCGTGTGATCGGTCAAGACGAGGCGGTCCAGGCCGTCTCGGATGCGGTGCGCCGTAGCCGTAGTGGATTGCAAGACCCGGAACGTCCGATCGGATCGTTTTTGTTTCTCGGCCCCACCGGCGTCGGCAAAACGGAATTGTGCAAGGCGCTTGCCGAAGTGATGTTCGATGACGAGCAAGCGATGGTGCGGATCGACATGAGCGAGTTCATGGAACGACACAGCGTGTCACGCTTGATCGGTGCCCCTCCTGGATACGTGGGCTACGAAGAAGGGGGCAAGTTGACCGAGGCGGTTCGCCGCCGCCCTTACGCCGTCGTGTTGCTCGACGAAATGGAAAAAGCACATCCCGATGTCTTCAACATCTTGTTGCAAGTCCTTGACGATGGCCGCTTGACCGATGGACACGGAAGAACGGTCAATTTCACGAATACCGTCATCGTGATGACCAGCAACGCGGGCAGCCAAGTGATTCGCAAGTTGACCGAAGAGGGAGGCAGTGAGCAAGCGATGTACGAAGCGGTTCAAGAATCGCTACGCGCACGCTTCCTGCCCGAATTCTTGAATCGGATCGACGATGTCGTGATCTTTAAACCGCTCGATCGACCACAGATTCGCCAGATCGTCAAACTGCAACTGCTCTCGCTCGGACACCGGTTACAAGAAAACGGATTGCTGTTGAAGGTGACCGAGGCTGCGGTTGATGAAATTGCATCGGCCGGATACGACCCGACCTACGGCGCCCGCCCCCTCAAACGGGTGATTCAAAACGAGGTCCAAAATCGTTTGGCGACGGCGTTGTTGAAGAGTTCCTATCCCGAAGGCAGCACCGTGCAGGTCGATTTCCAAGACGGCCAATACGTGTTCACGCAGCACTAGTGGATATTAAAAATTGAGTCGAGATGTTGGGCCGCTTCCCAGCGGCCTCACTGAAGCGAAGGCCGGTGGGAACCGACCCTGCGGCCAATTTAAAATCGCCCAAGTGGATCTCGCAAAAAAAACGTAGCCGGAGCGTCTCGTTTGCCGATAACAAGGATCGCAAGAGGGACGCTTCCAGCCTCGACCTAGGCTAGGATCTCATTCCCCTTTTCATGTTCGGCTCATTCCGAACAACGCGTTTAATCGGATTGATTCCTCCAATCCACCTCGACTATCGGGATCGAGTTGGCGAGTTTGACGATTCAGTCATTTGACGCCAACGCTGCGATCCGATTCGAGCTATTCCTTCATAAGCGTCTCTTACTTTGCTGATGTGGATTGATGAAATTGCGTTTGAATCAAACAGGTGCTTGCCGAACACGACCTCGCCGAGGTTTAGCGATGTTCCAGGTCGTGCTGTTGCTAGGTTGCCTCAGCGTTGCCGGAGCGGCGATGATGGCGCTCCGTTCGTGGGTCACCGAGCGGTCACGCGTGACGACGGCGTTTGAATACCTGTACGAGGTCCAACATTCACAACAGCGTTATTTCGCTCAAACGGGGACCTATGCCGAGCGACTAGCCGATTTGGATCTGTCGATCCCCTCGCCAGCCTATTTTGCGGTGGGAGAGCTCGAAATTCGACAGCGTGATACAACAGGGCCGGCATGGCGAATGCAGCTCAATCGAGTGGGCGTTGCCCCCTTGTTTGGTGCTTACGAAATCACCTTTGATGGCTCAGGATTTGTCGCCAGTGCGTCGTCGGTCCAGCCGTGGATCGTGCCAGCAAACATCGGTGCATGGCAGGCGAGTGATCCTCGAGCGTTGGCAAAACTCTAGCGAGCAAGTTAACCCAGGGCGGCGCTGCGCTGTGCCCTGGGCGGACATAACGCCGCCCCGCCCGCGGCTGTGGTTAACAGATCGCATTGCCCGATAGCCCCAAAGAGGCGGCCCTATGTCAGCCCAGGGTGAAACCCTGGGATTTCGTTGCCCAATGGAATCTGTTAGCCCCAAAGGGGAGGCCCTAATCCCGTGATTCACATAGCGCCGCCCCGTTGGGGCTGAACTTCGGATGCGGTCCCTCGCTCACGCGTCGGGTTATGATTTGCCTGGTAAAACTGCGATAGCGCAACTTCAAAACTAACGCATTTTGCCGTCGCTTATAGCTAATACCCACAATCACTGCGGGATACGATTGGCTGATCCGCAGACGAATGAGGAGAGCTTAAAAACGCTTGATCATCACGATTTCATTTCCCGCTTCATTGAAACGGACTTCGTCCATAAAGGATCGGATCAGCACGAGGCCGCGGCCCCGCTCGATCTCGAGAACCTGAGATGCGTCCGCGGACATCAACGCTTGGGCATCGAAGCCGGGGCCTTCATCCGTGATGATAAAGACGAGTTCGGTGTGACCGAGATGGGCGCGAAACAGGACCCGACGATCACCGTAGGGCGATTCGCTGCGCCGCCGCTGGACAAGCGTCATCTCTGCGGAAACCTGTAGCTCTTCGTCTTCAAGTTGCGCTTCGCGGCTGATCTCTAAATTGCCACGGAACATCGCGTTGAGCAAGGCTTGCTCGATCGCCATACCAATGCGAGCTCGAGTGACATCGTCACTGAAATGCATTCCCGAGGCGACTTGCTGCATCAAATGCACCAAAGGCGAGATCAAACTCGGGTCATTTTCTAACGTGAATTGAAATTGGTTGTAGTCCAGTCGCTTGATCAGATCCCGGTAACTCACTTGAGTCGCCATCAGCGCGAGGACGTGCTCGATCGAGCCAAGCAATTCTTCATCGACAACCGATTTTGGCAAGTACGCCGCAGCACCTTCTTGCAGCGCTTGGGCGGAGAGCTCCTCGCTGCCCTGGGCGGTGATCAAGATCACTGGGATTGCGGGGTGTTGCTTCCGCAGGGCTCGCACGAGTTCGAGACCGTTCATGTTTGGCATTTGCATGTCGGTCACCACGATCTCGGGCATCGTCTCGAAGATCAGCTCAAGTGCCTCGACCCCGTCGCCGGCAACATGCACGTCGTGCGAATCCTCTTCGAGCATCGCGCGTAACAAGATCGCTTGGGTCCGGCTGTCTTCTACCAATAGAACTCGCGCCATGATGCTTCCTCTTCAGAGTCGTAACCGGTGCAGCGGGGTCGCCACGAGCAAATGTAAAAATCGGACGGGGACGCAGACGAACTCTCTAAAACAGGGGTTCGGAATCGGTTGTCTTCCATCATCATTGCCAACGGCGAGCGAAGTTGCCTGCCTCCTTCGTTCGCTGCCCCCGCTTCTCTGCCCCTCTTCTCAACACCCCCGTTTTCTGCCCCCCTCTTCTCAACACCCCCAGTTTTCTGCCCCTCGTTTTCTGCCTCTCCGTTTATCGATTGACGGTATCGAGATACTCGTTCGTTTCCGCCAGTGTCGAGTCAAGTTGGTGGTGCAAATGCTTGAGTAACTCCGCCACGTTTTCGAACTGATTCGTTTTGCCGACCTTCTCCACCTCGATCGTGCAATCCGCCAGCGCCGTGGCTCCGATCGCCATCGCCGCCCCCTTCAAGGTGTGAGTCGAAGTCTTCAGCAACGTCGCATCCCGCGCCTCCGCAGCGTTGTCGATCAACTGGATCAACGTGGTACTCTCTTCGTCAAACGCTTTGAATAGCTCAACGACCAACGACGGATTATCACCAATGGTGTTGTGCAACTTCGTCCATTCGATCGCTGGCGAAACCGAATTGGCGGACTGCGTTGTGCCGTCATGCTGCGGCGACGCTGAGATACGTTGCTGGGCCGACGCAGGATCAGCATCCGGCAGGGCATCAGCAGGTGAGGCATGCGGCGACGATTCATCAGGCCGTGCGGCATCTGGCGGCGAGTCATCTGGCGGCGAGTCATCTGGCGGCGAGTCATCCGGCGGCGAGTCATCCGGCGGCGAGTCATCCGGCGGTGGGGAGCCAGCGTCCTGGCCGGTTGTGGACGCAGCTGCGGAGGACACCCCTTCAGCGGACTGCGTTTTAGCGGACTGCGTTTTAGCGGGCTGGGCTTTAGCGGGCTGGGCTTTAGCGGGCTGGGCTTTAGCGGGCTGGGCTTTAGCGGGCTGGGCTTTAGCGGGCTGGGCTTCGGAGGGATGCGTTTCGGAGGACGGTGCTTCTCCGGACTGGGCTTCTGCGGACTCGGCTTCTGCGAATGAGGCTTTACCGCACTTCGCTTCCGGCAGCACTTTGGCTAATTTCTCAAACAGGTTTGCGATGCGGATCGGTTTCGGGACATACTCGTCCATGCCCGCCTCGAGACACCCTTCACGATCCCCTTTCATCGCATGAGCGGTCATCGCAATGATCGGCAACCGAACTCCGGTCCCTTGTTCGGCTTCACGAATTTTACGAGCAGCGGTCAATCCATCCATTTCCGGCATTTGAATGTCCATCAAAACCAGATCAAAGGATTCCCGCTGGACCGCGTCAACGGCTTGTTGACCATCGCAGACGACGGTGACTTGGTGCCCATGCTTGCTGAGCACTCCGACTGCAAGCTTTTGATTCACCAAATTGTCTTCGGCAAGCAAAATGTGCAACGGCCCGATCGCATGCTGCGGCACCGGATGGGACTCGTGATGATCTTCGGTAACATTGACTCCTAGGGCGCGGACGACGGAATCGAACAACTCGGACTGTTTGACCGGTTTCATCAAGCGATCGGTGACACGAAATTCATCGCGTCGTTGCTTATCGCCTAGACGTCCGCCAGAGGTCAGCATGATGATCGGCATGTCGTTGATGCATTGTTCATGACGCACCCGTTTCGCGAACTCAAAACCATCTTGGTCGGGCATATTGACATCGGCGATCGTCAATCCAAACGGCGACTTGGCTCGGATCGCCGCTCGGATCTCCTTGATCGCTTCTTCGGTGCCACACGCCAGCGTCGGTTGCATGCCCCAATTGCTCAACATTTCGTGCAGAATCAAACGATTCGTTTCGTTATCATCGACGACTAACACGCGCGTGCCGCCCACCACCACCATGCCTCGTTGGTTCGTCGCGGACACCCCTTCGTCGGCAATCCCCAACTGGACAGTAAAATAAAATCGGCTTCCCACCCCAACACTACTTTCGACCCAAATGGTTCCGCCCATCATGCTGACCAACCGGGATGAAATCGCCAGCCCCAAACCGGTGCCACCGTAGCGACGGGTCGTGGACGAATCGGCTTGCTCAAACTCATTGAACACCGTCCTACATTTGCTGGTAGCAATCCCAATGCCCGTATCGCGAACACACACGCTCAATTCGGTTTGCGAGCGTGATTGTGATTTCAATTCCACGTCCACCACCACCTCTCCCTGTTCGGTAAACTTGATCGCATTGCCGACCAAATTGATCAACACCTGGCGAATTCGCCCTGCATCACCGACGACATAGGGAGGGATATCCGGGGCGACACGGAAGGCCAATTCGAGCCCCTTGGCATGGGCGCGAACGGCCAACGTTTTCATCGTATCGCCGAGCGTTTCTCGTAGATCGAAAGGAATGCTGTCGATTTCGAGCATGCCAGCTTCGATTTTGGAAAAGTCCAACACGTCGTTGATAATCGACAACAGCGCATCGCCGGACTCACCCACCATCCTTAAATATCCACGCTGATTCGCATCGAGCTTGGTGTCCAATAGCAACTCGGTCATCCCGATGATGGCGTTCATCGGGGTGCGAATCTCGTGGCTCATGTTGGCCAGGAAATCGCTCTTCGCTCGATTCGCAGCGTCGGCCGCCTCCATCGCCCGGAGCAACTCTTCGGACGCAAGTTTGCGAGCGGTGATGTCGCGTCCAATTCCCACAATTCCGATCACCGATCCGTCGCTGCCTCGCAACGGAACCTTGGTCGTCAATAGCCAACGTTCCTGACCGTTGACATCTTGAGCCGACTCTTCTTGATCGATCAACGGGGTCCCCGAACGGATCACATTCTGGTCATCGGTGACGTAGTTACAAGCCAATTCGGCGGGCAGAAAATCGTAATCCGTTTTACCGACGATCTGCTCGACCGTTTCCAAGTTAAATAACCCGAGCAAGGCGGTATTGCCAGTCACGAATCGTCCGTAACGATCTTTGACATAGATCAAATCGGGAATGTTGTTGGTGATCGTTTTCAACAAATCTCGTTCGCGAGCCAGCTCCTGTTCGGCGCGAATTTGCTGAGTCACATCGCGTGAAATCCCAAACGTTCCGATGATTTTCCCGTGAGGATCACGCAGCGGCAATTTGGTCGACGAGCACCATGTATCCTCGCGGTCCGGCCACGTCTCGCGTTCCACTTGGGCAATGATCGCTTCTCCGGTCTTCATGATCCGTCGCTCGTCGGCCAAGGCGGATCGGGCATGATCGATGCCAAAGAAATCCGCATCCGATTTGCCCACCGCATCGGCCGGATCGGTCAAGCGAAATAACTTGGCATGCGCACGACTAATGCGGATAAAGCGGCTCTCGCTGTCCTTGAAATAGATTGCATCAGGAACGTTCTCGAGCAACGTGTCCATTAAAAACCGAGCTTGCTGTAATTCAACCTCGGTCGCTTTTTGGCTGCTGACATCCCAAAAAATCACCTGGATCCCAACCACCTTTCCTTTGGTATTGAAGCTCGGCAGCTTTAAGACTTCGACGTAAACGACCGACCCATCCGCGGCAATGTTCTCTTCGACCACATGCTCCGGCAAACCGCTGGACATGACCGCTTGATCATTCTCAACATAAAATTTTGCCAACTCGGCTGGGTAGATGTCGAAATCGGTTTTCCCGATCAACTCTTCCACAGGCTTCCCCACTGCGTTACAAAAGTTGTCGTTGGCGTATTGAATACGCCCCTGTTTGTCCTTGCGTGTGACATTCAATTGCACATGTTCGCGAAGCGTTTGACGCTTGCTGAAGAACTCCAGTGGCGTGGGCAGCGAAAAATCTTTAGGCGAAATCGCGTGCGCCACCGCATCAATCCGAATCGGGTCGCCGTTTGCATCCTTCACGACCGACAAACGCTCATCCAACCAAGTCACTTTGCCCGCAGGATCGACGACACGGTACTTGTGCCGCAGCGCCCCCTCGTCGCACACGTTGCGGATGTTGCGGCTGACCTCGATACGATCTTCGCTATGGATCAAGCGCTGACGCACTTCGACGGTGCCCAACGGCTGCGCCGAAACACCGAAAATCGATTCCGCGGCGCGATTCATATACAACAGCATTTTGCCGTCGATCGTCGATGACCAAATCACGTCCGAAACGTGATCCATAATCGCTCGCGTGGAATCGAACGGCACCGACGTTGTCGCAGACGCAGAGACAGGGTCATTCATAATCCAGCCTTCAGGGGAGAGAGAAGCTCCCTTATTTTAGCTGCTTGTCTCGGCACTCGCACTGGTTGGGACAAGAATTGCCATCAAGAACCGCATCGCAGGCCGCGTAACACGATCTCAACGGGAACTCAGCGGCAGCGAATCAGATGGGAGGGGTCAATCCCGAGTCGCTCGATCATCTCGGCGGTCTCCAACAAGAAGCGATCGGCGTCGACCGGATAACCGGCCGTCGGACGGATCGTTTGCCCAGCGGCAGCGTGTTTTGCGAAGAAGGCGTTGAGGGCATTCATCATCAATTCACGCAGATACTTGGCGTGAATCGACGACATCGCAACGGGCGGAAACGAGTCCCCCTTGACCGTGAACCGGATCTGCATCGTCCGCTCGCCCGAGCCAAGTTCGTAACGGCTTTCCCGTTTGCTCTCCGAAACGACGCGAAGCCGCCAATCAGGCCAAATTTGCTGAAGCACCGCGCCGTAGAATTGCCGACCGCCGTGACGGTCACAATAGACATGGACATTCGTCTCGGTCGGATCGCGATCGAGAACATCGCATACTAACCGCAACGCCGTGTCGGATAACAAATCGGACTTGTTCATTCCGCGTGCAATCACTTGATTGAATTGCCGAGCGGTGAGGATGCGGAGGGCGACGTGTTGTAACACGGCCCCGGCTTGCCCCCAGTGCTGGATCACCCCTTGAGCGTCCGCGGCGGCAACAGACCGATTGCCGCGCAGATCGCGAAGCCATTCCGCTTGCCTCAGCGAGGGCCCGTCGCCTCTAGCGATTTTTTTCAGCCACGGTTTGAAGTCCAGCTCGCCGTCACCGCACCAATGTTTACAGCAACTGACCACGGCATGCAGAACCGCCAACGGATCGTGAGCACGCGACTTGAACAGCTTTTTGGAATCATCGACGACGACCTTCAAGTCGCCACAGCGCAGGGGCGTGCGCAACGGAGCAAAGCAATTTGAAATCGCGTCGTCGGTGTTCGCCGCCTCGTGATCCAGCGTCGCATCGGGTACCTGCCACGCGGTAGCCGCAACGACCAAGGGGCCTAGCTTGGGACCATATCCAGCTTCGTCGACAGCGATCAACAACATCCAAGAACTACGCAGGCAGGAGAGAAATTGAAATGAACGACCGATCCCCGCAAAAGCGCGAGCGATCACCACGTGAAGAGTGTGCCCGCTGGAACGCCGCAGCTCAAGGGCGGCGCACGGTAGGCCGCCAGCGGCTGCCCTGTTGGTGACAAGCAGATCAAGAGAGATCAGATGACGGTTTTCCCATTTTCCTGTCCCCCATTTTCCTGTTCTCATTTCCGGCAGGGGCTCGCGAGACTCTGCCGACGCGCGAAAGGTTTTAACAGAAAGATGGGGGACAGGAAAATGAAAGCGGATCACGTGCTTGGGGGTTTTCCAATTTTTCTGTCCCCCATTTTCCTGTTCTCATTTCCGGCATGGGCTTCGGGAACGGCCGGGCGAGTTTGCCGAGGCAGCGGGCTCGCGAGACTCCGCCGACGCGCGAAAGGTTTTAACAGAAAGATGGGGGACAGGAAAATGAAAGCGGATCGCGTGCTTGGGGGTTTTCTCATTTTTCTGTCCCCCATTTTCCTGTTCTCATTTCCGGCAGGGGCTTCGGGAACGGCCGGGTGAGTATGCCGAGGCAGCGGGCTCGCGAGACTCTGCCGACGCGTGAAAGGTTTTAACAGGAAGATGAAGGGACAGGAAAGTAAAAGCGGATCACGTGCTTGGGGGTTTTCCAATTT
Source organism: Novipirellula galeiformis (assembly GCF_007860095.1). NCBI lineage: Bacteria > Pseudomonadati > Planctomycetota > Planctomycetia > Pirellulales > Pirellulaceae > Novipirellula > Novipirellula galeiformis. The sequence goes on from NZ_SJPT01000007.1 coordinate 360,339, forward strand.
TTCTGTCCCCCATTTTCCTGTTCTCATTTCCGGCAGGGGCTTCGGGAACGGCCGGGCGAGTTTGCCGAGGCAGCGGGCTCGCGAGACTCTGCCGACGCGTGAAAGGTTTTAACAGAAAGATGGAGGGACAGGAAAATGAAAGCGGATCACGTGCTTGGGGGTTATCCAATTTTTCTGTAGGTCGTGTCGCTCGACGGTGGTCCGCGTTCTGGCGAACGCAGCTACGGGAACGGCAGCAGCTCGCGGTTCCTAATAGCCGCTGATTCGACAGGAAGGTTAAAGCGAATCAGGTGCTTGGGTATTCCCATTTTCCTGTTCCCCATTTTCCTATTCACCCTCGTGCATGGGGATTAATCAGCGGAGTACGAACCAGAGAAGGCCGCTTGGGCTTAAAACCTACGCCGAATTTCAAATTGCGTTCGCGTCTCGTGCACTGCTTCGGCTCACGCCAGTGAGCGGTAGATCTCGGCCATTTTTTCCATCCGCTTTTGAAAACAGAATTTGTCCACCACCGTCTCCCTGCCTCCTTGCCCCAGCCGACCTGCCAGTGCGGCATCCTCGAGCACGCGTTTGATCTCCGCTGCCAACCCCTCGGGATCGCTCGGCGACACCAGCAACCCGTTGCGGTGGCCATCGATCAACCGCGGCACGCCTGCGATCCGCGTGGCCACGATCGGCACTTCGAACGCCATCGCTTCCAACAACACGTTCGGTAACCCTTCCCGCAAACTGCTCAGCGCATACACGTCAAACGCTTGGTAATAGGTTTCCGGGTTCGCCACAAAGCCGGCCATCCGAATCCGCTCGCTCAATCCTTGCTGTTCGATCTGAGTCTTCAGCGTCTCAGCGAGCGGCCCATCGCCGACGATCACCAGCCCGACATCGTGTCCTTGTTGGACCAGTTGTCCCACGGCATCGATCAGAAACGCGAACCCTTTTTCCTCCGACAAGCGTCCCACGGCGCCAATCAATTTACGCGATTCCGGCCAATCGATCGCGGCCTTGGCCTGGGCAATCGTTTGTCGCCGGCGATATTGCTCGGTATCGATCGCATTGTCGATCATCGACAAACGGTCCGCGGGGACACGTCCCCGACGGCACGCATCAAACAAATCGGTCGAGACACAGACGACCGCCTCGTAGCGCCGCAAGCACCAACGGTCGATGGCGTAATAGAGGGGCGTTTTCCAGGTATTGAGCACCCAGCCGTGCACCGTGGAAACGAGCTGCATCGGGTAGCGACGCCGCAACCACAAGCCCGCCAGATTGCTTTTGTAATCGTGGCCATGCCAGATCAAGGGACGATTCCCGAGCCGTTTGAGCAGCTCGTCCAGCCGAGCGTAGATGCGGTAGTCGGTCGCCCCGGCATCGTCCACCGCGACCAACGGCGCATCGGCCGTTTCGGCGCGGCGTTGGATCGCAGCAAACCCTTCATCGGCTGGGTCACGCAGATAAACACAAACGCAGTCGTAGCCCAGAGGGTGCAAGAAACGAGGCGAATGGAGGATCGTTTTTTCCGGTCCTCCCCCAGTACCACTGACGATCCGCACGTGCAGCACCAGCGGATGCGAGCTCGGCTCGGACAACAGAGAGCGTGCCCGCGCATTGGCCGTGACACCGCTTGCGATCGTTTCATTACCGACAGATTCATCAACTGTCGGGGCGTCATTCATCAATGAATTCAAACTCATGCGTCTCAATACGAATCCGAAAAGGGCAGCTCAGCCACCGAGGAAGCTAGGTTTTACGCCAACAGCGTTCGGTCCCCAAGGCCCAAAGTCGTTGTTTGCTCCGCAAACAAAACGCACCGTCCCACCGTCCCACCGTCCCACCGTCCCACCGTCCCTTCTTCCTCCGTCCCTCCCACCACCATCCCTTCTTCTTCCCCACTCCCCACTCCCCACTCCCCACTCCCCACTCCCCACTCCCCACTCCTCACTCCCTCTCCTTGTCTCCTTGTCTCCTTGTCTCCTTGTCTCCTTGTCTCCTTGTCTCCTTGTCTCCTTGTCTCCCTGTCTCCTTGTCTCCTTCACTCCTTCACTCCTTCACTCCTTCACTCCTTCACTCCTTCACTCCTTCACTCCTTCACTCCCCTCCAGCCCACGTCACGACGACGCGGTAGCTGAGCCAGCCGCCGAGCGCACCGGCGGCATAGATCAACACGTCCGAAGCATCAGCGTAAAAGGGGACCAGGTAGACCTGGGCCACTTCGATCGTCAAACCGGTGCCCAGCACCACCAGGATCGAGGTCAGCGAGGCGACGACGCCAGGAGTTTGCTGGCGTGAACCAGGGCGTGAAAAAACGTGGGCCAGCGCGACTCCCAAAGCGGCAAACAGGATCATCTTGCCGACCAGATTCGAACCGGCCAGGAATTCGGAGGTGTAGTAATACTTCACAAACGGAGGCGACCAGAAGTCGATCCAGCCCGCATCGATTTCAGCCCGGTTTGCGACCCGTTCATACCTGGCCAAAAACGCGACAAAGATGCCCAGCACTACCAACAACAGCGACGCACAGCGAACGCTGACTCGGTCCGTGATTCGCTGAATCGCAGTCCAATGAGTCGCCAGCACCACGCCGATCGCGGCCCCGGCCCAGCCACAGACGACATCGGCTAGCGTGGTGTAGCGAGTGAAGATGGGCGCTTGCAGCAATTCAATCAAGATTGGAAAGCCCAACATGATCGCCAGCCCGCGGTGCTGCATGCGGGCCAAGACGATCAAAATTCCCAAGGGCACCATCCGCAAGCTTGAAACGGCCAGCGCGATCGCCAGTTCCAGCAGCCCTCGTTGCGGATCAAGCGCCACGACGTGCAAGCCAGGCACCCAAGCGAATCTCCCCGCATTCGCTTTCGCAGCCCACTCCGCTTGGCTGAACATGACGTCCAGCGGCAGCACGGAGTAGACGAGCAACAGCGAGCAAAACGACCACAGCAGCACGGTGGCGATCCGAGACGACGAAGACGCATCCCAGCTCAACGTACGGACGCGTCGCCAAACCGCCAGCGCCGGTCGACCGACGGCGATCCATAGCAGTGGCGAGATCGTGGCTGCGACACAACCTGCGGCGATATCGTTGCCCGAGACGGTTCGCCGTGGGTACCACAATTGCAGAAATTCGATCCCCACGATCAACGTGTTGCCAAACAGGATGATGGCGAACAGCGAGGCTAGGTAGCGGAGGGTCAGACGTCCGTCGCGGTCGGCTGCCCCGGCCAACAGAAATCCGAAGGGCAGCGCGACCAATCCGTTGGCGACCCAGTCGGCGCGGCGATCGACGTTCAAATTTAGCCAGCGGAGCGAGCGGAATCGCTCGATCGCCTCGTCGAGTGCCAGCGGACGGTACTCCAGCGGCACGATCGACGCGTAGACCAATGCCACCGCAGCGAGCGAGCCCAGGACGGCCAGCCAAACACGGGGCGAGCCATCGTCCAGCGGTCGGGGAAAACGATCCAGCTCGTTCATCAAAACGTTACCGCGGTGAGGGAGAAAGTCGTTGTTTGCTCCGCAAACAAAACGCGGCGGCAAGCAACCCAACGTCGTACAGCATAACGGCAAGCCGCGGCAGCGTCAGAGCCAACCAGATAGTCGTTGTTTGCTCCGCAAACAAAACGCAGCAGCAAGCCCCCCCAACGCGTCAACGAGTGCCCGCGCAACATAGGCGACAATAAGAATCCCGAGTCGCAGCCAAACAATCCCCCCGGCCCAAAGATGAACAGGAAAATGGGGGACAGAAAAATGGGAATACCGAGCACCTGATCTGGCTCTATCTTCCTGGCTCCATTTTTCTGTCAAAACAGGGCATCCCTAGAAGATCAATCGTTGTCCGAACAAACAAGCTCAGGTGCAAGCTTGCCGTTTCATCACGTTTTCCGTAGTGGACGAGGCAACGAGTCCCTGTTTTTTTTTTTTTTGCCATGGACTCGTTGCCTCGTCCACGACGCTCGACCCTAATTCCTAGCTGTTACGCAACATTCGCGTTCATCCGCGCCATTCGCGGGCAAAACCCGTCCAAAATGCGCCCGCGAATGACGCGAATGAGCGCCAATAGGAATCCCGAACCGCAGCTAGACAATCCCCCCTACCCGAAGATGAACAGGAAAATGGGGGACAGAAAAATGGGAATACCGAGCACCTGATCTGGCTTTATTTTCTGTCTCCATTTTTCTGTCAAAACAGGGCATCCCTAAAAGCTCATGCCCGACGAGCGACAAAAAGATGGGGGGCAAAAAGAGGAGGAAACCGTCATCCGATCACTCTCAATTTCCCTGTCAAAACTGGGCATCCCTCGGCGCAGTGCAGCGGGCTACCGCTCAATCGTCTTTGGTAAACGCGATCCGTTTGGTCCACGTCAACGGGTCCAACCAGGTACGCATCTTCGGCAGCGGATAATGCTCAAGCGACCACAACGCGAAACAACGTTTTCGTGAGCGAAAATCGGGACCCGCAGGGATCGCGGCGACTCGCATCGTGCGGTAGATCCATTGGCGTCGCAAACGCTGTACGCTTCCTCCACTCATCTGCTCGATTACCTCCGCCGGACAATCCAATTGCAACAGCTCCATCGCCAAGCTTAACATACAAGCGACTGGCATTCCGAGCTGCAATTCGCACGTCCGCCGGATCAATTCCTGCCAATCGAACGGAGCCGTGTCGGATCTCTCACCGGATTGCGCCCCGGCCAAATCGCACGGCTGCTCGATCATACAGCTGATGTCCCAAAGATCGCGAAACGCGCGCTGAAACTCACCGGTTCGGGCCAGATTCAATGCCGAATGAAGCACGCGATCGACTCGGTCGAGAATCGAAAAGGGGCTGTCCGGTAGGCGTATCGAACGGGCAATCAATTCATCGGCCACAAAGCTGCGTGGGTCCGAAATGGGTAACAGTCGAAAATGGACATCCACTTCAATCCGCCGATAAGCATGTTTCAACGGAGCCAACTCGTGCAGCCAACGACGATAGTAACGGCAATCGGCCTCGGATAAATCGTCATCCACCGCGTAACCCACCCGACGCAGCGCCGCTTCCACCCGCGGCAAGGCCGCTTCGCTCACTAAGAGATCGACGTCATTGGTTCGTCGGCCGCCCGCCCAGGGCATCGCTGCGGCGAGATAGGCCACTCCTTTCAATAACACCACTGGATCGTCCACCGCCGCCAACGCCGTTTTCAGTTGGCGCAGCTCGAATCCAAACGTGATGTCGTTGAATCGGGTGGACTGAATTTCGTGTTCCAATCGTGAGCGAGCCGGCGCAGGGATCCATTCCCAGGCGGCACTTTCGCGCGCACGCCAAGCGACCCGGGAAAGCAGCCCGGTGTGCGAGGCGACGAGTGTCAGCGCATCCCACTGGGGCAATGACACGCTTTCCAGTGGCACACGCCCACGCAGCAGGTCAATCATCTGGGTCAGATCCTCGTTCCAAATGTCTGCGTTTGCCGCGACTCCACGCGGTGGCGCTGCGGACACCTTCGTGCAAACCGACACAGGATCCGCCGCGCTGAGCGCTGCGGTTGAAGCGCAGGGCCGGTTCCTACCGGGCGACTCGTGCACGCTACGCTTTGGATCCGAACGCTCCGTGGCGGCGATCGCAACCTCGTTCCAATCATGATCTCGCAAAAATCGCTCGGCATCGGCCGCCTCGTCGTAAAACAGTTCAAAAGCAGGCACGTGTTTGGCTAAACGCACCGTCGCCTGAAATCCCGACTCACCGAGTTGACGATAATTAATCCCGAACTGGTTCAAGCGGGTGAACAACCCACCCGGGGTGACTGGTTTTAGTTCCAAACGTTGGCCCGGACCGCGGCGAGGGAACACGATTGCGGCGGGGGAAAAGGATTTACCTCTTAGCGCATGCGACTTCGCCGTGGAACGAAGATGAGCGATTTGTACTGGAGGATCGACGATTCTGCCGTACGGGCCGAACACCGCATCGCTGCCATAACGCTCGGAGATCAGTTCCAACGAATGGCCCTTCAAGATGGTCGGACGGCCGAGCGCCGTCAGGGTCAAGTCATCGAGATCAAACATCGAGATTTCATCACTCAGCAATCCCCATCCGCACATCATCAAGGTTGACGCGAGGGTGCTTTTCCCTGCTCCCGAGTTACCGGGAAAGACGAGCGTTTGATTCTCCGAACCGGGGATTAGCGCCGAGGCGCCGTGGATGGCAAGATGTCGGTGCGAGGCACGAAAAAAACACCAACTGCAAACCCATTCCATCCCCGCCACCGTCAAGCGGCGCGGCCACGCTTGCCAAATATGTCCATTGACCGTGGCGACTACCATCCTTCTGCCACGTTCAAACCTAGGATCCAACCGCATCCGAAAATCTGAAAACTCGTACGGCGGCACCAGCGGATGATCCCCATGTAAAACGTGGACCGCTTGAGCAATCAAAGGAAGCTCCGACTGGATCCGAAACGTGTAAGGACCAAACCGAAGTCCGATCCCCTCGTTTCGTAGTCGCGTCGCGAGTTCGTCAAGAGTGACGTCGGCGATCTTCAGCACGGAGACTCCTGGTCAATCAAGCCAACCAACGCCATTTGCGACAATGCCTCGGCAATGTAGTTCTGAAACGTGGCGTCATAAGCCAGCTCGACCTCCGCGGCCACCATTTTCCCCAGCTCGCCTTCCCCACTCGCCTGCCCAGCACGTTGCATCAAGAAACGCAAAACAGCGACATCGATCGCGTTCATCAGGTAGGAATCCCAATAGGAAGCACTGAAGACGGCAAACTCGTTCTCGGCCAACCGCTCGATCAAAATCTCGTTCTGTGAGCAACGCCAACGACGCTCCAGCGGCGTAGCGGCGGTCACAGCGATCTCCGTTTGGCTCGTTTCGGTAGTCATGGTTTAAGCTGGGGCGAACGGTCGGCGCGTGAGAAACCAGTTACCACCGAATCTTGAACATCGCGGGAGACGACGGTGAGACCGCCGCAGGGAAGAAACAGGAGAAAATCGGTTGCCACCCGATAATTAGACATCACGAAGTGTAGAAGAGAATTCGCCGCGCCATCGATCTGGCGTCAAGCAGGAAGCACAATACACAATCGTCGCTTTCTTTTTCATTCCACGGCCGCGAAGTCAATCAGCGCCAACCCGCGATACACGGAGCGCGAATCAGCGAGTGTGATATGGCGATCGGCGTGTCACTATGGGGTCGTCGGAGGCACACTTGGTCCGGAAACCTTCGACGTAGGGCCTTGAGCGTGGGCGGTTTGCGCCGAGCCGGCGACGATCATCGGGCCGCCGACCACCGCCGCCATCATCAGCATGCGACGTCGTTGCGGATTGACTTGCGTCGCTGTGGTGTGATCCACGGCATCGTCATTCAACTCAGGATTCTCGTTCTCTAGATGCATATCAATTTTTTTCCTGTGCAATCAGCGCGGTCACTCGCAGGCGAGACCAGCGATGGGTCCCAATACTATAGTTACCAAACGAGCCCGCAACACGGTTTAGGTCACGGAAAAGCCAATCAGGCCTCAAAAAGTGTACAGAAGCATCGCGGGGTCAGGCAAGCGGGCAGCAAAAAACGAAAGCAAACCAGTCAAAACAGGGGGCTACGGCTCACGGCAGGCTGCTCAGATAGTCGTTGTTTGCTCCGCAAACAAAACGCACCAGCAAACTTCCCAACGCGTCAACGAGTAACCGCCCAACATTTGCGTCGATTGGCGTGATTCGCGGGCAGAACAAAAAAGCAAAGGGGGCCCGCCAATAACGCGAATAGGCGCCATTAAGAATCTCGAGCCGCAACCAGACAATCCCCCATGCCCGAAGATGAACAGAAAAATGGGGGACAGAAAGATGGAAATACCGAGCACCTGATCTGGCTTTATTTTCCTGTCTCCATTTTTCTGTAAAAACAGGGCATCCCCAAAAGCTCATGCCCGATGAGCGACAAAAAAATGGAGGGCAAAAAGATGAGAAAACCGTCATCCGATCACTCTCAATCTTCCTGTCCCTTCAATACTCTCTGTCAAAACGGGGCACGCATCGGAAGATCAATCGTTGTCCGAACAACCAAGCTCAGCTGCAAGCTCGCAGTTTCTTCACGTTTTCCGTAGTGGACGAGGCAACGAGTCCCTGTTTTTTTGTTTTTTGCCATGGACTCGTTGCCTCGTCCACGACGCTCGACCCTAACTCCTAGCTGTGACACAACATTCGCGTTCATTCGCGGGCAAAACCCCCGGCCGAAGTGGGCCCGCGAATGACGCGAATGAGCGCCAATAGGAATCCCGAGCCGCAGCCAGACAATCCCCCGGGCCCGAAGATGAACAGAAAAATGGGAATACCGAGCACCTGATTGGGCTTTATCTTCCTGTCAAAACAGGGCATCGGTCGCGTCCCCCCACACCACGAGCGCTAACCTTTTAAAAAGCGAGGTGTTTGGAGAAAAAGAACGTTCAGCCTGTAATTCACGCCGCTGTGCCACTGATGAATTGTGGGTAAACAGTGTCCTCTTAATCGAAACGGTCTCGTCGCTTTTCATCCTTAATCTTAATCTTCACGACTTGGCTCCAGTCCAGGTGTGGCTTGCGCGGACGGGAGTAAGATTAGGAGTTGACGACGGGGTGGACCACGTTCTGGCGAACGTAGCTACGGTTGAAGGCCCTCGTCAATCTTCGACGGCCGAGTCATCCGCTACATGCCTTCCGATTAGTGTTCAATTAGCGAAGATCAGTGTTCGCGAAGCCAAGTCTTCTTAACCACCCAACACATCAGTGTGCAACCGCACGAAACTGCCGCATCCCTTTTGTTTCTTAATCTTAATCCTACTCTTAATCCTAATCTTCACGACTTGGCTCCGGGTCCAGGTGTGGCTTGCGCGGACGGGAGTAAGATTAGGAGCTGACGACCGGGGCGACCACGTTCTGGCGAACGTAGCTACGGTTGAAGGCCCACGTCAATCTTCGACGGCCGAGTCATCCGCTACAAGCATTCCGATTAGTGTTCGATTAGCGAAGATCAGTGTTCGCGCAGCCAAGTCTTCTTGACCACTCAACACATCAGCGTGCAACCGCACGAAACCGTCGCATCCCTTTGGTTTCTTAATCTTAATCTTAATCTTAATCTTAATCTTAATCTTAATCTTAATCTTAATCTTAATCCTAATCTTCACGACTTGGCTCCGGGTCCAGGTGTGGCATGCGCGGACGGGATTAAGATTAGGAGCTGACGACGGGGTGGACCACGTTCTGGCGAACGTAGCTACGGTTGAAGGCCAACGAGCTTATGCGGATGCGAAAACGTATTCGCCGAACCGCTCCGCCTTGGATTGCCAATCTTCACTAGCCAACCGCTGCCGCCGGCGATCCAGTTGCGTGAGTGGGTCGGAATCGCGACTCGCATCACCGGTCTGCTCATTACCCATCATCCAGTCCAACGTGGCGGCGACAAATGAGGCTTCGTCGTCAACCATCTTCAGACAATCTTGCCAAGGCACGACGGCGGGCAAATCCGCTGCGACGACCGGCAGCATCGTCGCCAAGTATTCTTTTAGCTTCAGCGGCTGCATCGCCCGCGTGACGGGCAAATCGGCGTACGGCATGATCAACACCCGTGCCGCCTGGGCCAGCGCCGGCAATTGCTCAAACGCCAATGGTCCGATCGCGGCAATCCGCGGGTGCGTGAGCAAGCGAGGATCCGGATCTTGCTGCGGCCCGGCCAGTACGATCGTCCCGGCCGCGCCCCGATCCCGCAGCGCATCGGCCAAGCCGAGCACCCAATCGGCATTCATCCGCCGATCGACCACGCCCCAAAACACGGCCAAAGGAGTGGGCAAGTGCTCGATTGCCGCAGGAGGAGCACAGGTCGGATGGGCCCAGAATGACGAGTCGACGCCATGCGTCAACACGCTGACGTGGGCATGCCGCGGCCGGATCGCCGCCGCCAATGGATCGCTGACCGCCACCACCCGGTCGACGCCCGCGATCAACGTTTGTTCCATCTCGCGCATCGCCGCGGCTGAGAGGCCCGGCCAGACCGAGAAGTCATCGACGCAGTAGTAGACCCAGCGGCGGACCGGTAAGCGGCCGATCAAGTCGGCCGTGATTGGGATCGTCGTGATCGCGATCGCATCCTGAGCATCGTCGTGCAATTGCCGCGAGAGCAATCGCGCGTTCAGGGCCCGATCCCAGCGGTGGGACATCCAAGGCCACATCCGCGGACTGCGGAGCGTCAAGTTCGTAGGGAGTTCGGCGGCAGTGTCTTCGCGATGCATGGCCGCCCACTCGCGCAGTTTGCCGGCGCCGCGGCTCAGCGTGAGCCGGTCCAGTCGTGGCGGACGCATGCCGATCGTATTGACCCAGGTCACCTCGATCGTGGGCAAGAGCTGCGAGATCAGGTGCTGGCAACTACTCGGATGCCGCCCCCAATCATCCGAAAAGACAAGCAGTCGGTTCACGATACAAGCAGAACCACGGCGACGATCACGATCAGCGAAAATACGGCGACACCGGCAACGACCAACTTTTTGAAACGCCCGATCGCAATCTGTCGCTGCGGAACAAACATTTGCGGTTCGCCAAAGTCCTTACTTAGAGGCGAATCAAGACGTGTGTGATCCGAGTGCCTCCGAAACCAGTCGCGTTGCCAACCAAAGTTCAACATCAGCACCACAGGCCGGCACAGAGAACGCGTCTTGAATGTGGATAGCGAATCACAAACGTCGTCGTAGAAAAAACCTGCCTTCGCTTGGATCCGCTCGCGTTTTTTTGCTTCCCCTTCGTACTGCGCCGCATGCTGCAGCACATGCCACTTACGCATATCCTGTGCGGCCCATGTTTCATTCGGGTATTGCAATTCGTCCGGTCGCGATAGGGTTGGACGCTCATGCTCGGACATCCAATTTGCGTAATGCAAAAGGGTGGCAACGCCATATTGGAAATCATCGTCGCGTTGACCGAGGGAATCCTTGTAATCAACAAACCGCCCCAAGGCTTGCAAGTACATCGTGTAGAACCAACGCAACTCGGCATTCAACAAGTCAAGCTTTTCTAAATTTTGATTTGGATGCACGGTGCGTCGCATCAGCAACGCCGCACGATCGAGATACTTTGTTTCCCCGGTCAACTCGTGACCGGTCAGCAACGCGTGGGTCGAGTTCGCCGCGGCGCGTCCAGGGCCGTAATAACCATCCGCGCTGCACGTGGAATAGCCTGTGTCGCCGCGTGAGAGCCATTTGAAGGGCGTCTTGCGGCCATCGTCGATTCGCATCACATAGTCGGCCGCATTGATCGCGGCGGTGCGATAGCGCTGCGTGCCAGTCAGATAGTAGGCGACCATCCAACCGGTGCTGTAGTTATGCGACGCCGCGGGTCCGCCCCCGATCGCATAGTTCTTCGCCAGCTTTTCGCCTGTTTCGCCGAGCTCTTCGAGATCTTGCCCGCCGTCGAATGATTGCGAAATGCGAAGCCGTTTCGGATAGCTGCGATGAGTCGCCGTATGCGCATCGGCGTAATGGTAAGTGTGCCAAAACAGTCCGCCGTTATAGAGCAGCTTGTCATCTTCGGTGTGATAGGTATCGATGTCCCAAGCATGGTCGGCCATTTGAGTCATCAGTTCAAACCAACGTTCATCTCCACTGCGCAGGAACTGGATCGCGAAGCCAAGCGTGCAATCGTATTGATTGTTGTAGTGCGAGATCATCGGTGACTCGCCACGGTGGTCGACCGCTTCATGATCGCCGTACAGATCCCCAAAGTGGCGCCAGCCGAACTGGTCGATTTTCTCATTTTTGATGGCAAACGTATCCTCGCCCTCAATGGCAAGATCGACCAGAGATTCGTAACGCGGGTCACTCCGGTCGGAGCGCGGCATCAAGTAGGGCAGCGCACCGGCGCGAGCGTAATCCTCAGGCGATAGCCGGATCAACGGTGGATTCAAAACCGCAACAATAGTCGACGGTGCGTCAACTGATTTCATTTCAAAGGCGAACTGAAACGTTTTCTGCTCGCCTCCTTGCAACTCGTGCCCTCCCTTGGCCTCGGCGGGAAACAGACCCACACGCAGGCGATTGCCATCGCTTGAAAGCGCCGAGGGAAAATTTTGCCAAAAGTCGCGATAGGCGACCGAGTACTGGACCGCTGCATTGTGGCATCGCAACACCGGCTCGGCGCGCAGTCCGCTGTGGAGCTCGTCATCGGCGACCACCTTGTAGCCACGAAACTCCAGCGGCACCGAGCCGTTTCGGTCGACGTGGTTGCTGCTGTTCCAGTTTTCACCGCCGCTAGAGGCTTGAAAGATCGAGAGCTGTTTTTGCGCCGTGATCGTGGTATCGACATCGCCAAGTTCCAGCGACAAATCAGTGCCCCGTTCACCCTCGGGAAATGAGAAATGGACCGACAGATCATCGATGACGATCGAGCCCTCGGAGCCAAGATCCCAATTGCCGCCGGGATGATCCATCGCTTGCGGATTTTGGACCACCAATTCAAAGGTCACCACGGAATCGTGGGCGTAGGAGTTCGCGATCAAATTGGCAAGTAAAGGTGACCTGTGCTCGCCCGATTCAAAGCTTAGTTCCCACTGTTGTGCCCAGCGAACGGGTCCGGAATCGATTGTTTTCGCCGAGGGTACAACCGCGCGGAATTCGCGATTTTCGTGCGTCATCTTTATTTCGAGCGACGCATGTGTCCCGAGATCGCGGTGGGCAAGCCGAATGCTCGTTCCGTCATCCATCGAATCACCGGCAACCGGCAACGAAATCACCGGTTCGCATGAGGGACTCGGTACGTCATCGAGGATCGTAGGATCCGTGACCACGCTGAGTGACGTTAGTGAATCACTGGCGAATTCCAGCAAGCACCAGCGGACCGATCCATCTGGCCAGAACGCCAGTGGGCTTCGCTGGACCGTTGGTCGCGACCCATCGGCATCCACGACATGAATGGATGCTAACGACTCGCCTTGTCCCTGAGCAAACGGTACCCCCACTCGAACCGGAACGGTGCCGGTTTGGAAGGCGGAGTGGACTGGACCATGATCGATCGCGTGAAGGCGCACGGGAGAATTCTTAATCACTCAGGTGAAACAATAAGTAAGAAATGTCGGGAAAACAAACTCTTGTGAGTGTCGAGCTCGCAGCGTGTACGAAGTCGCATTCTGTTTTGAAGATCACGGATTTGGCAGACACTAAGTTGTCGAAGCATCCGTTTCGAGCGGTCCCAGTTCAGTCGTGGCCGGCGTAGCGAGCTTCATCGCGGCCGCTGTCTCTGCCGTTTTAGATCGCAAGGAAGGTATTTGCTCACGCAGCGTCATTCCCGGCAGCTCAACCAAGCGGTAGAGCAACTCTGCCAACAGCAGAGAGAGAACCCAAATCGCGAAAGTAAACATCAGCTTAGATTCAAATCCTAAGCGATTCGCGATCGCAATCGCTTCGATATGAACCAGGTAGACCGCATAGGAACGGGTTGCCAAATAACCAATCAGCGGCTGCGAGCGGCCGAACCGACGCCAAAAATCGCTGTGATCCGACAGACTGACCCACGAGGCAAAAATGAGCGTGTAGGCGATCAAGGGAAACTCAATGCCGCTGTCCGTTCCACGGGCGATCATGGCGCCCAGAAAAGCCGCTAGCCCGACGGCCGCGGCCAGAGGCACAAACCGCTGTAGCCGATGCCAAACCAGCGTGGCGTGGGTGCTTAGCAAGGCGAGCCCTACGCCCGCCGCACATTGATCGATGCGAACATGCGTCTGAGTGCCCGATCCATACCAGCCCAATCCGCGAAACATCAGCGGTAGGATCAACAAAGTAGCAATCACCAGCATTGCACCCCGGCGGCATGAGCCAAACCACAGCAACAGCGGCGCGATGATCAAGTAAAAATGCTCTTCGACGCATAACGACCAACTGACGCCAAAAAACAGTGTTTTATCAAATGCGTACGTTTGCAGGAAAACAAAATAGCTCGAATCAATCAGTTCAAGATTTCCGTTCATGCCACGCTGCGCGAGCGTGAACAACAGGATCGCGAAATAAGCGGGCAACGTTCGCAGCCAGCGCCGACCGTAAAAGCGTCCCAGCCGGATCGTTCCCGTCGTTTTCAATTCGCGAAACAGCAATCCTCCCAGTAACCATCCACTGAGGACAAAGAACAGATCGACCCCATGTCCCCCCACTCCCAGCGAGCGCAGAAAAGTGGAGTTGACCGATGCATCCTGAAACCGGATGGTCGAAGCGATGTGGCAATTGACGACCAACACAATCGCCAAGGCTCGCAAGAAATCGAGGAAACCGTTACGCATGATTAGCGGAGTCTAAAACCGTGATCGATCGATACAGAACCGGCAATCCAAGTCGGTGGATCCGAGATGTCATTTGCCCGATTTCACTTGTGTTCACGCCACCAAGTCCGGAACGTTGTCATCGTTCTCTTCCGCGTCGAGATCCTCGCTCTCCGAGTCCGCGTTCGCAAGATCAATGTTCATCGTGCAATAGCCGACGATCGCCAAGATGTAGCACGATTCAAACAACACTCCGCTCGAAAACATGCTGGCCAGTAAGTAGGCGGGCATTCCCGCTACCACCGCTAACCGAGCTGCGCCTAAATCCGACCGATCGTCGTGGCGACGATAGGTGCGCCAACAATAGACAACCGGGACCAACAGGAAGCTGAAGTAGATCAGCGCCGCCGGGATCCCCATCCCCGTGGAGACATCAAAGAACAAATTGTGCAGTGCTTTATTGTTGAGATCGAGTCCACCATCGTAGTACTCGGGCAAAGGAACGAGTGACCGCGCCGCGTTCGGCCCTACGCCGAAGACGGGATAATCCATCGTAATGCGATACCCCGCCTGCCAAAGATAGAAACGGCTTTCGGCCGAAGAATCGCGTTCATCCTTTGAGGCAAACGAGGAACTAAATTCAGCGACAACCGAGGGTCCCGCCAACAATACGGTCATGACCGCAACCGCCGCGATCAAACGCACGTTACCATCGCGGCGTGGCATGTACCAAATCGCGATCATTGCTAACAACACCGCGGCGATCATACAGCCCCGCGACTCAAGCAACATGATTTGGTGAATTTGTAACAGCGAAATGCCCAGGTAGAGGAATTTTTTCCATCCCATCTGCTCCCACAATCCTAATGCGAACGAGGCCGCCAAGACAGGAACTGTGATGATGGAGTAGCCGTTATTGTCAACGCCCATGCTGCCCCACGGGCGTTGCGCATATCGAGAGATTCCAAGCTGGAAATATTCCAAGTTAATTTGGTAGGCGTTGTACGCCTGGGCCAACACCGCCACGATCAATAGCGTCGTGATATGCTTTGGGTTATCGAGCACGCAAATCGCCAACACCACCACAAGGACCACTTTCCAGGCATAGCTCATAAAGAACTCGGTCGCTGCCGGAGCAATGCTTTGCTGAGCGCTCACGAAACACAGCCCCAAGAAAAACAGCAGCGCCACCACTCCGAATTTCGCTAACTTCGCAAATCGTTGCGTTCGGAAACCACGCAGCGCAAAGGCGAGTGCCAAGCAGACAAAGATGTACTTTTGGTAGGGAGTCCCCTGCTCCAGCGACCAGCGCCAGTTCCAGCCTGGATCGAGCAGGACAAAGCCATAAAAGCCAATGACTCCAATCGCAGGCTTAAAAAACGCCACGATGCAGACGATTCCTAACAGGCAATAAACGAAAAGAGGGCCTAGCATTTTACGGTGTCTATCATTGCGATCCGTCTATCCTCATCTGGCATCAAACCGTCGAATCTAACGCCCATTTAACTCGTTGAACAGTTTTTGGGCTTGTGTTCCTAGGATCGACCAATCAAAAGTCTTGGACACAAACGCTCGCCCCGCTAGCCCGAACGCAGCTCGCTCGCTGGGGCTGGAAAAACGTTCGCAGATCACGTTTGCAAGCGGTTCGGGGGCGACGCAATCAACCAAGAATCCAGACTCGTTGGGTCGAAGCGTATCACGAGTACCACCACTGTCACCGGCGAGCACAGGTTTTCCGCATGCTTGAGCTTCAAGCAGTACGATGCCAAACCCTTCGACGTCTCGCCCCACATCGCGGTTGGCGAGTACGAAAAGGTCGCAGTCCTGGTAACACCTTAGAAGGCTTTTGTCATCAACTTCACCGACAAACTCGACGTGGTCCGTCACGTTCAATTCACGGCACAAACGTTCTAACCGCGCGCGATCCTGTCCGCCTCCCACGATCGCATAGTGTATCTCAGGGATACGTTCGCGAATCTTAGGAATCGCCCGAATGACCATATCGTGCCCTTTGCGTTCCTGTAGCCGCCCCACGGTCAGCATCACGAACTTCCCTTCCCAATGAGCTCTCCAGTTGGGTTGATCTGCCGGGCGCGGCGTAAAGTAGGATGTGTCGACGCCAGGATTCATCAGTACGACGGAGTTCGGATCCAACTTCCATTCGTTCAGTAACAGATCGCGTGTGAAAGTTGAATTCGCGATCACACGCTGGCAATGATGAAGGACCGACCGGGTTAGCATTTGCAATTCGCGACTCGTCATCGCGATATTGACGTCTTCGCCGTGGACATAACAGAGATAGGGAATGCCCGTCATTGCTTTCACGGCACGACACACCAGCCCTTCGGACAATGGTCTCGCTGCGTGAAGCGACGATACGCGGTGATGACGAGCCAGTTTTGCAACTTTACGAATCTGTTGCGTGTACTTTCGCACGCTGCTCCACGCTGCAATCCCTCGAAATGGCATCGAAAGATCGAGACGTTCAATGACTTGTGGATACTCTTTGTCGCGTGTATCACAACCGTGAGAGTCGCCGACCGCCATGATGTAGGAGTGGGGAGTTTGCCGGCGATAAATTTCCCAAAGCCATTTACCACTGCCACCGTTTTGAGGCGGAAACACTTCGCTCAAAACCAAGCTGAGGTGTTTTGGTGTTTTATCGGTATTACCAGTCGAAGCCAACTTGCTAGTTCTCATCATGAAAGGAATGATATTGTTTAAGATTCCGCAACGGTCTAACCAAATATCATGCTGCACCCAAGCGAACCACATCGTGAATCTTGGCCGGCGCACCTTTCGCTCTTTGAAGGTGAGGAACCAGGAAATTACTGGCAGGCAAATAATCGGTGTTACCCAACACGAACGCCTGCACAGCCCCCTGAGGCGAATCGTTAATTGGCTCCTCGTGCATGCTGAAACTCATGTTGACAAGGACCGAAATCCCCGTTCGTCTCTCGTCGTCTGTCACGATTTGATGGAAACTCGGATTAGACTCGGTCGTCACTAATTGAGGCCGTACGGTGCCATCCGCGTGGACCGCTGCGGGGCAGCACGCGCAGTTATGTGATAATCGCCGCAGCGTGATCGATGTTGAAAACTGGATGATTCACGAAAGTACGTGTAATAGACGCTAAACCGATCATACGACTTTTAGACCTCCGTCAGACCTTCGATGTCGCTGGCACGGTTTCTTTTCGTCGGATAACCTGATGACCAATCCCACTCCACTTCGGTGTGGAGCGTTTCGAGTATCAAGTTGACATTGAAGTCGACTCGCACTCATCGCCATTAGATGGCAGACAACGGCCCCCCAAGAATTGTTCGTAGATCGTAATCAATTTGTCGACATGCACCTGCTCGCTAAAATTCGCGACGACACTTCGTCGTCCGGCACGCCCCATCTCTTCGGAACGGTCACGATCGGTAAGTAGGCTTTCTACGGCGTCCGCCAACTGCCGTGGTTCGCGAGGCGCCACCAATATACCTGTAACCGAGTCGTCCACCACCTCGGGGATGCCCCCTACCCGAGTAGCCACCACTGGTTTTCCGCATGCCATTGCCTCAATCAAGCAACGCCCGAACGTTTCCACTGTGGAAGGACATACCAATATATCGATCCGGCGAAGCGTGTTAGGCACATCACGGACATGCCCCAGAAACTCTACGTGGGACCCGATCCCAAGTTCGGCTGCCTTTTGCCGAAGTTGCTGGTCGGCGCCGGTTCGAAAAACATCCTCGCCGATGATCCAGTACCGACATTTATATCCACGCTGACAAAGATGCATTGCCATCGCCAGAAAGTCATCATGTCCTTTCACAGGAACTAAATTCGCCAAGATGGCGACGATCGGTCGATCGTTATGCGTATCTTGCGAAGGTGGATGGAAATTTTCCGTGTCGACAGCGTTGTGAAGCACAATCTGCCGCACACGCGGACAGGCCGACATTATTAGCGAACCTAGTTCAGCCTTCATTGCATGACTATTAAAGACAAATGCGTTGGGCCGTGGCACACCACGGAACGCCCAATCGACATAGCTAGATTCCGGCGGATATCGAATATGGCACAGCAAGGGGAGGCGAAATTGTCGCGCGGAATAGGCTAAACTTCGCGCTGTCGAAATATCGTTCGCATGGATTAAGTCGCAAGAGATGCCTTTGAATATGCGACTCCATCGCCGCAGATCTAATAGAAATCGGAACGGTTTCTTCCAACTGTGTAACGCATAGGGAACGACCGTATGGGGGATTTCCGCTGCAGTCAGTTCCGCGGTCATACGACCCGAAGCAGGTACGGCTACGTGTACCTTCCAGTTGCGTCGGATCAGTCCCTGCGCGATCAACAACAAGCTTCGCTCACCCCCGCCCAAGTTCGACGAATTAGATAACAACAGGATGGAGTGTGATTTCAAATTCATGTCTTCAGCGAAGCAGGATGAGTCAGTTCGTAAAGTTGGTTATGCAAGTTGTCTATCCGACTGTCCCAATTGAATTGCGCTCGAACCCGTTCCCGTCCTTGTCGCCCCATCTCGGCTGCCTGCTGCGGGAATTCGATCAATTGCAGAATCCTGGCTGCCAGCGTCGTAGCTTCTCCGATGGGAAACAGCCACCCTGTAATGCCGGGAGCTACGATTTCACGCGGGCCATCGGTGTCGCTGCAGACGACGGGCAACCCTGCTGCCATTGCTTCGGCGACCACCAAACCAAACGACTCTCGCTCACTGGCATGCACAAATATATCGGAAGCCAACATCCTCTCAAGCACCAACGTATGTGACAACGCACCTCGGAGTCGAACGCAGTCTTCCAACGCGAGCCTTCGCACTTGTTGCTGCAACGCGTCTCGGCAAGGCCCATCGCCGATCACTTCAAGTTGGACCGAATGCCCTCGTGACACCAGTTCGCTCATCGCGTCAACGACCAAAGCAGTTTGCTTGAGTTCCGACAAAGAGCCGACCGTTAGCAGCCGAATCGGCGATTGGGAACGAGAGAATGGTCGGGCGAGGTCTGTGGGAATGTCGACCCCATTTCGCAACAGACATAGTCCGTCGCTTTGCTCCGTGGCTTGTTGCCAATATTCCTTCCAGGCATTGGACACGCAGAAAATCCTGGAGGTTGTTGCCTGTAGCGAACGGAGTTCGTCCACCGAGTATTGTTTCAGATGTCCGTCATGCGCAATCACAGTTAGCGGCACGTTTAGTAGGCCGGACAACCCTTCACCTACCTCAAGCCCCCACTGAACAAAATGGCAGTGAATCAGTCGGCATTCAGCGATCAACGGTTCGCTTAACAAGGAACCAAAATAGCCCGTGCGGCGGATCGCTAATCGCCGTCCGTAACGTCCCACATTGGCAGCGAGACGCAACCGTCGATTAGTCACGAACCGAAGTGGAGCCATCGGACTTTGCCGGACTGGAAGTGCTATCGTTGGGAATGTAACCCCATCAATCGATTCGTGAAACAGCCCCGATTGGTTAGGGGAATTAGAGTGTTGAATGACCAACCGCACGTCCCAGCCGCGCTGCCGCAGCGCCATAAGCTCGCGTACAACGAAGGTTTCGGTAGTAGTTGGGAACGCGCCGACACAAACCGCAATCGGCCCTAACATGCGGGCTTACCATGAACGTGATGCCGCATCATTCCACGGGTCATTGCCGCGATGCGGTAGGCTTCGAACCACCGTTCATCCTTTATTGTGGACCTGATAATGGCCATACTCCGGCAACGTAGATACCTCGCGATTAGCCATTTGGGTATGCGAAAAAAGCCTCCAGCAGGGGGCACATGTTCACGGAGCATGGTCGATCGCCCCGCACCTTCGTACCAATCCCAAACATAGTTCAGATTCAACCGAGTGGCGGGCACAAAGTGTTGCACTGCAGCCGGGGACACCCACAAAAACCGCATCCCATCCTTTTCCAGACGTCGCAGATACTCAGCGTCGTCGCCGCGAAGATTATTGTTGCCAGCATTGCCCAAACGTGGATCGAAACGATACTGCGAATAAATGGACTGGCGCATCGCCATGTTGGCGCCGATCGGGATGTCGTTTTCATTGAATTCGAAAATGCCTTCACCAAGTTGTCGGAGCGCAAACGTCGAAGTCAAGCTTGGCAAGTGTCGAAGAATCCACGCAGGGGGATCGACTTCCCACAACGGATCCACCCTGCCACCGAACACCGAAAAATCCGGGAAATTTTCGGCTGCTCGCATGTAACCGGCCAACCACCCCGGCGATACCAACACGTCGTCATCGGTCCATATGAGAAGTTTGCCGGTGGCTTGCTCGATCGCACAATTACGCGCCCGCGATTGCCCGGCGACAGGTTCAAACAGTCTGCGGATGGGCAACCGATCGTGAAAACCTTCGATCACGTCATCGGTGTTGTCGGTGCAGTTATTGTTGACAACCAACAGTTCCCATTTAACGCCCGGCGGAATTTTCAGGCGGGTCATCGCATCCAGCGTCTTGTCCAACAACGCGGCGCGATTCCACGTACAGATCGCAACGGTTACATGCATGCTAACTCAGTTCAACTTCTTGCGTTAGAGTGGGAAATCACAAGATTGGCCAAATGTGATGCAAACAAATCCGCAGGTTGTTTCGGGAGATACTCTAGTGCGGCATCCCTCGCGAGCCTGCCCATCTGCTGCCAATCCTCACGTCGGTTCCACGCTGACTCCAGTGCTCGATCAAATAGCTTGACAGTTGGCGCATCAGCCAGAAACCCCGTAACCTCGTCAGTGACAACCTCGCCGTTCCCGGCCACATCGGTAACGACCGCAGGGCGACCGCAAAGCATAGCCTCGACCAAAGCAAGGGGAAGTCCTTCGTATCGAGAAGGCAGAAGCAACAGGTGATTCTGACGCCAAATTTCGGACACGTTTTGTACGTGTCCGTGAAATGTAACTCGGGAGCAAAGCTCGTACACCTCCGTCAGCATTTTAAGCGTTCCTTCCATCGGACCCGATCCATAGATATTTACATGAATAGGTCTTTCTCGCCACTTTGGAATCGAAAGAGTCTTCAGTAAAATATCCTGGCCCTTTGAGGGTGGGTGAAGCCGGGCAACGTTAGCAAGCTGATAATCGGATTCTGGCGGATCTTCGGGCCAGCAAGGTTGGTGATCACGCGGTACTTGGATAGGATTCGCGACTACGGTGGCGTTGGGTAAATCGCATGCGATCTGCGTTTCAACGAGCTGTAGATTAGCATGCGAGACAAAGTAGCACTGGGCACTGGAAAGCCATGCATTTCGCCAGCGATTGGCAAGATCATCGGTCGGCCAATCATGTTCTGAATGCGCCTGCGATATCGTGGCAACCGGAATTCCCGTTGACAAGGCTAGCTCCACTGTCTCCAGGCTCATCACGCCGCCAGAGGAGACAATGATGAGGTCGGGACGGAGTGTCAACAGCCAGCATCCGAGCTCTGTACTGTGTGGATTTCGACCGGTTGCCCGCGCAAGTTTCCTCATGGCACGATCGACCAGGGAGGAAGATCGCGTTTTTCGCTCAGTGACACTAACACGCTCCCTGCGAAGGCTCTCCAACGCCGACCGCGGTGCTGGCCAAGCGTTGACACTTGCATAAACCTGGTGTCCTGAGGCAGCCAACGACTTAGCAGCTTCAGACCACAGAACTTCCGAACCTCCCCACGGAAATCGAGCGATCGTACCTATGAACGCGAATTTCGCCATTGAATTATATTTTGATATTGAACTGAAGGAAAATCATTCAGCGATCCGCGTCACATGATCCAGCAACGTTCTCACTCTTGGCACCGGAATTCAAGTTCTCCCACCGCTTCGGATCGCGGTGTACTAATTGATTGAGCATGATCTCGACTGCACCGTACCAAGCCTCTACCAAAACACGCAAACGATGGCTTTCCATGCCGCTGATTAAGACAATATTCAAGATCTTAACCGCGTTAAAATACGAGTGAGCTGGTTCCGAAAGCGGGTGGTGTTCGAAAGTACTCGACAATCATGATTAAGGGGATGTTGCGAAATGGGAGGCAACTGAATTCGCTTGGGGATTCGTATTGATGGTGGACTGACACTAGAACTCATAGCAACCGCCAGAACCGTTTCCCACTTCCTGAAACACGCGTCATCGTGGTACTCATCGCTGATAAGTCGCTTGGCATTAGTCGAGCAGTTTTGCCAAAGCGGCGCGTCGCTAGATAACCGAATTAATTGCGTGGCCGCGT
Organism: Novipirellula galeiformis; assembly: GCF_007860095.1. Classification (NCBI taxonomy): domain Bacteria; kingdom Pseudomonadati; phylum Planctomycetota; class Planctomycetia; order Pirellulales; family Pirellulaceae; genus Novipirellula; species Novipirellula galeiformis. Next base: position 382,784 of record NZ_SJPT01000007.1, read on the forward strand.
CGTCAGGGTCATCACTCGTCAGTAAACCAGTCACTCCGTCGTTGACAATCTCGGGAATACCGCTGGGAATGTTACGCACGACAGGTACCACTCCCATCGACATTGCCTCCAATAAAGCAAGAGGGAGTCCCTCGTAGTCGGACATTAGTAAAATGGCTTGCGTATCAACTAAAACATCTCGCAATTTTGTTGAGTCTAAACGTCCCAAAAAACGCACTCGATCTATTAGCCCCAATTCGGAACACTTGGCTTCCCACTTTTTCCGATCAGCACCGTCCCCCAATACGACACATTCGATCTCCGAACTTTGTTGACACGCGATTGCCATGGTTCGAATCACCAACGAGATTCGTTTCTGTTCTTCAAGAACGCGACCGGAAAAACACACCCTAAATGGTTCCGCTCGATAACTTGCAGTTTTATCACCCATGTCGACTCCATACGGGATGTAGTCTACTCCATCAGAAAACTTTTTTTGCGCGATTTCAAATACATGACGTGAAACGCCAACGGTACGCACAAGTGGATGCGTCAGATCAACCAATTCGGCGATCGCCCAATAGAATGGATCATCGGAATGGATGGTGTATATCCACGGCAAACCCTGACGTCGGGCAATATCAGCCGCGTAATAAAACGCTGGCAAGCATTGGGGCGCGAAAACCGTTGCACCGTAACGGTTAAGAAACTGAAGTGTATCTTTCACACCGTCTTCGCTAAACTTCGGCTTCCGCTTGTATTCCACCGGAACGCCAGCGGCAAGTAGCGATTGATGCACCGGTGAATTCTGAGCGTTCGCATCCAAGCCATGAAGCAAGACGGAAACCTCAGTTCCCGATCCATGAAGCTTCAGAACGATTTTTTCAAACCAAGTGTTAACACCACTGATGGCTCCAGCCCCGCAAAAATTTGCAAAACAAATCATGGATAGTTGATGGATTAAATCCTAAATGCCAAGAAACACAAAAATCATCGGATTACCGAGTAGAACTCAAGATGCGTTAGTCGTCACGTTGACCGGGAACTGGCGCAACGATGCAGTGTTAAAGCACTTCGAATTGAGCGTATCGCTTCAACCTAGTTTTCAGAAATCCGCAATAAAGCGGATCATCGTAGGTTGGTGTCAATCGGTGCAGATGGGATCATAAGTGCAGAACCCTTTTTCAACCAAAAGACTATCGGGCGAAGTGCAACTGACTGAAACCCCACGCTGATTGAGATGGTCAATAAGCGTACCGAATTCATCCAAAACCGATCCCTGGCCCCAACCAGCTTTTGACATGTCAGCAACGGTTGCATGAACCCCCTGTGACTTTGCGACCTCATCCCAGGGGTTGAAGAAACGTTTCCAAGACGGATCACTCTGCTTTGCTTCAAAAAACGTGCCCGGTCGATTCAAATCGACTCCGACAAGTCGGATGCGGGGAGCGAGACGCAGGACGTAAATGAGGTTTAACAGACTTGTTAGACTACCTCGACGAAAAAACATCGGCTGATCCAGCGACTCAGCAAACTCTCGGTGGTCTCCGCTTCGATCGTCTCGATCAAAAAAAATCGCGGGGAGCTCGACGGGCACTGCCAGCTGAAAATCCGATTCTAACAACATGACAGGTTGCTCACGGGACTCGCTGGACCGTATCGTTTCGAGTGATTTTCGAAACACCTGCCAACCAACACCCAACGAGTCTGCCAGGAAATGGTATTTCGGCCAAATCCCAACCAAATCCCAAAAAACCAAGTATCGATTCATTGAGATGCTCACACTCGCTTGGATTGCATTCTTCTGAGCAATGTCGAGTTCAAGCATGCTTGAGCTACTACCCAGAATAAAGACTTCGTCGTGGCGATAACCATCCTCGCGAATGTCAGGAAGTGGCAGCTTGGGACGCTGCACCAATTGCTGCATCAAGCACCGCAAGTCGCGACGTTGACGCGTCATGTCTTCTGAGACCCGCGAGAGCATCGCCTCAAGTGACACGACGCGTTGATGAATCTCCAGCGTCTCGTCGCTGAGCAGTCGTTTGCGAAAGCGTTTTGCAGCGTTCTTTGCGTAGCGAAAAAACAAGTTCATTCCGTGTTCGAGGCGATGCTACTCTAATTCAACGAGCCGCGTTGGTTCTCGTCGCAGTTCGCTTCAGCTTCACACGTTGCTCTTGTTCGCACTCGAGCAACTCATCTTGTTTGTATGCCAGAGCTTTGCTTACGTTTCTGACGTCCCGAACCAAGCGTCGCATTCCGTCCGGTTCAAGTGATGCGGCATGATCCGTGCCTTTCCAAGTCCGATCGAGCGTGAAGTGACGCTCGATCCATTGCGCTCCCAGTGTCATCGCCGCCACGTCGGCGGCGACCCCCAGATGGTGGCCTGAAAATCCAATCGCTTTGACCCGGTCGCCGAACTCAGCACGGAGTCTGCTGATTTCGTAAAGACAGATGTCTTCGAATGTAACCGGGTATCCAGATGTGCAACTGTAGAGAACTAAACGCTTAGAAGCTTGCTTAGATTCAAAAAACTCAACAATTTCGTGTTCTTCCGATCGAGATGTCATTCCAAATGAAAGGTGAATCTCACCGTCGTAATTCTCACAAAGGTATGACAACATGTCAAAGCAAAGATTGCATGCAGATGGTATCTTGATCAAACACGGATTCAGTGCTGTAATTTCCCTCGCTGAAGTCATGTCCCACACAGACGTGCTGTAGGCTACTCCAGTTTCATCGCACCATTCTTTTAGCTGACGATGCTGTTCAACTGAGAACTCAAGAAACTCTCGATGCTTCCCATAGGTATCGCCATAGGAATGCATAAGGTTCGGGTGAGGTTGGTTGTACTCTTCACCTGAAAGCAATTCAACGGGATTTCTCTTCTGAAATTTGATGACGTCGACTTTGCAGAAGTATGCAGCAACGTGAATCATCTCTTTGGCAATACTCATATCGCCTTTGTGATTACAGCCGATTTCGGCGATCACCTTCGGGGGAATAGCTTGTATGGTTTGCAAGTCAGTCATTAATGACGATCCTTTATTCTGAGCGGCTTAAGATTAGGTCAATCAATTCACGTACAGCATTGTCTCCACCATTGCGTCCAAGAATCATGTTGGCCGCTGCCGAGGCGGCCTGATTCGCATTTGCAACTGCGACACCGCAACCGGCATGGAGTAGGCAATCGACGTCGTTTACATCGTTACCGACGTAAACGACGTTGTCCCAAGCAATGTTACGTTGATCTAATAGATTCTGGAGTGTGGTGCGTTTATCATTGACCCCGTGAATTGCTTCGAGTTTCAGCTTTTCAGCGCGCCGCATAACGACTTCGTTTTGCTCGGTGCTAAGGATTAACATGGGAATTCCAGCTTCGCGAGCGAGTTTAATTCCCATTCCGTCTGATCTTGAACAGGCAACCGATTCCACACCGTCTTCGGAAAGCAACACACGGTCGTCGGTGAAGACACCATCAAAGTCAAAAACGATTAATTCAATCTTCTTGGGCAGCAAATCCGCACGAACACGTTTAAGTTTTTCTTCCAACAACATTTGTGCAATTTTGAAATCAACCGGATCGTCGATCTCAAGCACGCGATCCGGTGGCATAACGTAATGAGCCGTTTTGCCGAAGAAGCGATGCCGGTGCTTGAGAAACCCTTCGGTCTTCATCGCATAGACGGAGCCTGTTTCGATATATTGAGGTGTTCGCTCCTGTCGCATTTTGCGAATCATCTTGTCATGATTTACACCGACAAAGTCGCCGCGATCGTCGGTCTTCCAAACAAAGTAATGAAAATCCGCTACTGCGACCGATGTGTCTGCACCGAGCCGCTCGATTGCAGCAATGGTCCCATCAATATCGTCGGAAGTCATCAGCGGTGCTGTGCATTGCAGAAAAGCGGTGATTGGAGGCAATCCTGAAGCCTCAAGTTCATTTAACGCATGCAGGATCGCCTGTTCTGACGAAACAAGGTCTCCGCTTAGTTCCGCAGGCCGCCACACGACTTCGGCCCCGAATTTCGTTGCGACGTCCGCTATCTCAGGGTTATCCGTTGACACCACTACACGGTCGACCAACTCAGCATTTTTTGCCGCCTCAATCGTCCATCCGAGCAACGGCCTGCCGGCGAGCGGAAGAACATTTTTGCGAGGCACACCTTTCGACCCACCACGAGCGGGAATGATTGCTATCGCATTCATACTTGACATCCTAACAAGACCTGCATTAATTCCATGAGCATGAAGGATGGTTAGAGCTATTCAATCGCTTCAATGTAAAGCGACATTCAAGGGCGTGTCCTATCGAAGTGACGTATGCCTCTCATACAATCGCTGATTGACTGAAAGTAAGCCGAGCGAACAACATTAGAAAGCCCTGATTCTCTGAGCAGCAAGCAGAGATCGTTGCAGGCCACCAATTAAAATGCCAGGAATGAAAATCTACCTTAAGGCCGGAAGGAAGCGATCCGCATATATCCCCCCAATGCTTTCTCACTGTCGTTTCCAGGAGATCTTTCCTCTGCTTCGTCGCGGGACAAAGACGCAGTTCCTTCTGGAACAAGGTAAAGCGTTTTCAACACAGCAATGCAATAACGGTTGTCAGATGTTTTCCACCTGACAATGCCGATTAATACCAAAGCGATTGAAAAACTACTGATCTTTCTGTCGCCATCGCTCATGTATCAACGACATGCTTGGGCAGGTCAAGCAAAATACGCCACCATATAACAACAGGCGGTGGGTTTCGCGAAACAATTGAATTGTGGCAGCGTCTGCAACATGTTCGACGACGAGAGATCAGTACGCCGTGTCAATTGCTCCACTTGCTAGGGGAATTTGTTTATCGATCCTAATTCGGAACTGTACGTCTATATTGTCAAAAATTGGTAGTTTCAATGCCTTGAGACGTCATGTCTAAATTTGCCCGATCGCGAAGTACCCACCTAAGTGATCCGCTTCGTCTTCTTAGTGAGGGATTCTCAAGCGTTGGCTGACATAGCTACACGCTTACTTCGACGCGCTAAACCTCTGTAAATTGACGCTAATCTATTGAGCATTTAAGTACCCAAAGGGGTCTTTGTATTCGGCAATTCGTTCATTTACTCTGCAAATTACTTCAGCTGAAAGTTCTTCTTTATAAGTTCCAATCTTTGCTTTTCGCACTTTGAGTGCGTCTACATCACTCTTGGAAAACGAATTCATTCCCTCAATTCGACCTGAAACCTCCAGCTTTCGCATCTGTTCAGGCCGTGCCTGATCTACAATCTCCCGAATCAGGCATTCCGGCGGATCGGGAATCCCAATAAAGCGAAGCACTCCATCCAATTCTCTTTCAGTGTTTGTGAGAAGGGACTCATATCGGATCAGTTTGAAGTGACGATACGTGTGCGAGTATCGTTGGTACCTTCGGTAATACGCGAGCACTCGATCTATGCCTAGTGTTGGATCCAATACAAAATCTTCGATGCTTTCAAGACTCAAGGGTGATGACGTTCGTTTCGTAACTTGATGAAAATATGAGACAACGACATCTCGAGGATCTCGAATGAGCAATAAACATTTACCATGATCAGTTGTCGGTGGGCGATCGTCAAAAACTGATGTTAGGCTTTTATTCAGGTTCCCCGACTCCGTGATAATATAGGAATCTTCATGAGTCCAATTAAGTTTTGGAAGATACTGATTGAGCAACTGCACACTCTGCAGCTCAACTGACAAATTGGCGTCGCCCAATTCATAGAATCGCAAGAAGAACGAATTTAGCATCAATTTCAGCCATGTTCCTCCGGTCTTGGGATAAGCCGGGAAGTGAATTACTTCTCTCACGCGTTTGGCTGATTCACGTTCCTCCCGAATAAGCTGTCGAACCTTCTTGGAGACTTGGCGTTTAATATGATTTATCATTACAGCATAATAGGTGCATTCGAGTTAATTTGCCCGGTTACTCGCAGTTTGTGTGACTTATCAAGCCATATTAAAAATCTGGGGTCACTTGCCGGATGCATAAGCACTGAGACGCAATATACGCCTGGCGATAATTTTGTGGATTCTATTACCTGTGATATTCTGTTGAGTCCCTTGGTAATTGCGAAGTATTCGTTGTAGTGAGTCGAGTTATATTCCGCGATCATTATGTGATCTGCAGAGTGAATGGCGATGCGAATATAAACGTCCGAAATCGATTTTTCAGAATCGAATTCGAGTTGCACTGTCAGAGAATCACCTGCTTCGATTTTTTCATCAATTGACACCTTTGTTAATCTGATGCTCTGGATTGTGTGCATTGAGCTCGGCGCGTTTAAGTTTCGTTCATATACTTCATGGTAGGCTTCATAAACCTCGCCGACAGACCCACGGTGCAAGAGCTTTCCCTGCTCCAAAAACAGCGCCGTCGTGCATGCCCTTCGTACTAACTGCTCGTTGTGACTAACGAAGACGACTGCTGCCGTTTCAAGTAGATTGTGAATGGCATTCATGGACTTGACTCGGAATGAAGCATCTCCGACTGACAGGACTTCATCCACGAGTAGGACGTCCGGTTTGATTAAGAGAACTGCCGTCGCAAAACCCAGACGAACATTCATCCCAGAACTCAACGTCCGAACCGGGCTGTCAATGAAGTCATTCAGTCCGGAAAATTCAACGATTTCCTCGATTCGAAGATTTACTTTTTTCGAGCTTAGCCCGAGTATTGCTCCGTTGACATAGATATTCTCTCGAGCAGTAAGGATGGGATTAAACCCAGCTCCTAGTGCTATTAGTGAGTTCACTTGTCCACGGATACTAACTCGGCCTTCGTCGGGTTTGATTAGGCCGCTTATCACTTTCAGTAAAGTTGTTTTCCCCGCGCCATTATGCCCGATAAGTGCTAAACACTCTCCGCGGCTTACAGAAAAAGAAATGCCTTGGTTAGCCCAGAATTCTTGGTCTCGCAACTTGGACGCTTGTTCCCTACAAAAGAGTTCCGCCGCAGAATCTTTAACTCCATACCACAGACTCTTCTTGAGATCTCGGCAAAATTTCTTACCGACATTTTCGGCTCGAATCAATACTTCGGACATACGGGAGTTAAGTGTTGTAAGAAGTGAGAAGCAATAAATTTGTCGACTCTTGATCCAAGCCTACATTCCCATCCGGGCGATCAGGTGTGGCAAGACCACGCGAATGACGAGCATGGAAACGAAGATGATCAAGCAGGAAATGGGCAGTAGCATTAACACCGGCGCAAGGTGCTCAAGCGAGCCCGTGGTCAGAAAATCACGGGTCCCCATCAAGATCGGGGTCAGAGGATTCCATGAAATGACAATCCCAGCCAATCCCGACGTTGGCGGCGGATACACGACCGGCGCCATGTACATCAAGAATCCTAATAGAACAGGGATCGCTTGCTGGATGTCCGAATAAAGACTTCCGATCGGGACTAGCATCAATCCGAGCGCCGTACCCAATGCGAACAACGCTAATAGCACGATCGGCAACAGGACAATCGTCCAGGGGGGCACGATTTTGAACACCAGAAATACCGGGATCAGCACCACGGAATAAATCAAAAACTCGAACACCGCCCGGGCAGTCCCCGCCGCGATGAACGCCTCCGGTGGAACTTTCAGCTTCATAAACACGGGCTTGCCCGCATTGAAGGATACCAGCGGGCTTTGCAGCAACTTGACAAACGTCTGCCAGACTACACTTCCTACGATCACAAACACGGGATAGGGGATGCCCGTGTCGCTGACCGAAATCACTCGCTGGCTATTAAGAAACAACCACACGGCCGTGGTCATCACCGGCGGCAAAAACAACCAGATATATCCCAGATAGCTTTGCCGGAACTGCGCCTTCAAATCTCGCTGAAACAGGATCCAAATCAGCTCACGGCAACGGTACAAATCACCAAAAACCTCCTTGACTAACTTGCCGGGATTGGCAAGCGGAGACTCGGGCGAATAAACCACTTCGGGAAGCGATTCAGACGTAGCGGTTGCAGATGTAGACATGGAAGGTTGCGAAAGATTCGTGAGAGAAGCGAATCGCATTTGTATTAGTTTTGTTTCAAGTCCGCCAGAAGACCTGACAGTAAGACGTTACGTCAGCGCGGACTTCGTCCACTTGGGTGGCACCGCCATCCCTCGAATCGCCTTTTGCAATGCCGTGCCAACCCCGTTTCGGAACCGCGTCATCCACGCGCAATCCAGTCCCGCAAGAACCCCCGAAAGGGTTCGCGGCGACGGGAGCGTCTGAGCCTAGTCACTCACTTGCGTTCGACTAGGGGGCAGGCAGGATTTCCCACCGCAACGCACCGGGCGGCCAGCGGTTTTGTAACGATACTGCCGGCTCCAACGATGGTCTGTTCTGCAACATCGGCCAACACGATCGCCCCCGCCCCAATCCAACTGTCGCGGCCGATCGTGACCCGCCGCGGACTTCCCGGCTGAGTCCGAACGGGAACGTCCAAACGCTCGATCCCGTGCGTCTGCGGGCCACTGGGGATCTGCACCGCTGGCCCCAACAACACGTCTGCTTCCAAATCGACCCAGCCCAACATACAGCGGGGACCGATGTACACGTTCTCGCCAACTCTGGCTCCAGTCTTAGAAAACAACACTCCAAAACCGATCGTCGCCGAGGCAGCACAATGCTCCAGCGCAAACCGATAAAACGCCACTCGCAAATAACTGCCCACCGTTCCTGGGATCAGCGACAGCAGCTGGGAATGCGACTCCAGCGACGCGTCCGCACCGGCGAGCCGGCCGAGCGTTTGATGCGTCAGCAGCAGCGGCGTGATCGCGAGCATCGCGAGCAAACGGGCTGTGGTTTTAAGTAGGGACTTCAAGGGAGAGGGGGGAGAAAGAGGGGGAGACAAGGAGACAAGGAGACAAGGAGACAAGGAGACAAGGAGACAAGGAGAGGGGGAGAGGGGGAGAGATTGAAAAAGTTAAATTGACAATTGCAAAGTCGTTGATCGCTCCGCGGTCATTACGTAATGGATCTTGCTCCAGCCCCACGTCAATCTTCGACGACCAGAGCCGCTTCTAAGTCAGTCGCTACAAGCTTTCCGATTAGTGTTCGATTAGCGAAGATCTGTAGTTCGCGTAGCCAAGTCTTCTTGACCACCCAACACATCAGTGTGCAACCGCACGAAACGGCCTCACCGCTTTTCTTTCTTAATCTTAATCGTACTCTTAATCCTAATCTTCACGACTTGGCTCCGGGGCCAGGTGCGGCTTGAGCGGACGAGATTAAGATTAAGAGCTGACGACAGGCTGGACCGCGTTCTGGCGAACGTATCTAAGGTGCGTTCGCCTACCCCACTTCAGCAAAACTCTGGACGATACTCACTAACGGAGTGCCTCGCCCCCCTTCCGGCTTGATCTCTCTGGCAACCATTGGATGCGACTTCCTTTTATGGAACCAAATTGATCAGTTCGCTGCGGGGACAACGGGTGTGTTTAACGGATCAACTTGTTCACGTTCCGACAATCCATTCGCTCGTTTGTTTGCCAACGGTGAACGTGACGATCTCACGAAAGGTCGCTCGGCAACGAGGTAGAAACCGAAACAGAACAAGAGCGTGATCAAGATCACGAGCAGATCAAAAGCAATGCTTTCCGGTGCAAACACTTGCCAAGCAATTTGGGCGGACAAGTACTGTACGCGTTGATGAATCAAATAAACCGAATAGGACATTGCACCCAAAAGTCCCATCATGAAGGCCATCGCTCGTATGGGAAGTGAAGTTGCACCCTGAAGTGACCCCAACCTAGCATCAAATGACTTGAGAACCCAAAGCCAAACTGCACAAACACCGCAAAAAAGGAACGAGTGCTGATTCAATGCAAACATTAGCAACGGCAAGCCACACAGCAGTACCAAACGCGGCCAACGCCCCATCATTCGAGTGGCATCCCATCCCCGATCCACGACGAAATAAAGCAACGTCCCTGCGGCAAACATCGGCCAATAAGGTAGAAACAAACCGGATCGGTCATGCGGAAATTGATTGAGAAAAATCCCAGACACACAGGTCACCAACACAATGAGCCAAGGAAAGGAAACACGCTTAAAAACGGCAATGGCGGCAACCATATAGAACTGCACCTCAATGGCCAGCGTCCAATAGACGGCATTGATCGTGTTGAATTTCACATGCAGAGCTCTGATGCCTTCATCGGGAGAAAAAACTTTTGTCAACGTTACCAATCCCAGCCAATCCACGACCCCATACGACAGCCAACCGTTGCTGGTGACTTCGGGATCGAGCGATGCAAACTCTCCTGATTTGAAAAAGCTAAGCATCTCCATCACTAGCGGAATTGAAATCACCACACCGATCGAAAACCAAAATGTTGGATAGATACGACGAAATCTTCGCCATGCAAAGTCTCGTACTCCGGAACCACGTCGACGCGTCCCTGCGACTGCCGATGCAATACAGAAACCTGAGACCACAAAGAAAATGGGGACGCCCAGATGCCCAAGTTGGAAAAACTCATGGAGCCTTGGAAACGTCTCTACAAAACGCGTGGAAAAGGAATAATGAAAAGCAAACACCCAGAGCGCTGCGAATCCACGTACCCAATCGAGTGTTGCAAAATGGTGAGCACCGGACGGGATTGCGCCGGGCTGTTTTACCAAAGTCATCGGTTCGATTTTATTCCGTTCGCTCACCATCGTGGTTACATCAGCCATGCTATTTTACGAGTTTCCGCAATGCGTGATCGCCCGACCAAACAGCTAGGCGGGAGTGACTCGGTATGATCCATAATCGCCCACCGGAGTTCGGCCCCGTTGGGGCAAAGTCGTTGACCGCTCCGCGGTCAGTACGTAATGGATTTTGCTCAAGCCCACGTCAATCTTCGACGACCGAATCAGCCGCTACAAGCTTTCCAATTAGTGTTCGATTAGCGAAGATCAGTGGTTCGCGCGGCCAAGACTTCTTGACCACCCAACACATCCGTGTGCAACCGCACGAAACGGCCTCACCGCTTTTCTTTCTTAATCTTAATCTTACTCATAATCCTAATCTTCACGACTTGGCTCCGGGGCCAGCGGGGCGTGCGCGGACGGGATTAAGATTAGGAGTACGATTATGATTAAGAGCTGACGACAGGGTGGACCACGTTCTGGCGAACGTAGCTACGGTTGGAATTCCTCGTCAATCTACGACGGCCGAATCAGCCGCTACATGCTTTCCGATCAGTGGTTCGCGCAGCCAAGTCTTCTTGACCACCCAAACACATCACCGTGCAACCGCACGAAACAGCCGCACCGCTTTTCTTTCTTAATCTTAATCGTACTCTTAATCCTAATCTTCACGACTTGGCTCCGGGGCTTGGTCTGGCGTGCGCGGACGGGATCAAGATTAGGAGTAAGATTAAGATTAGGAGCTGACGACGGGGTGGACCACGTTCTGGCGAACGTAGCTACGGCTGGAAGCTCTCTTGTCACCCTTTGACCTTTGCTTACCTCTCGGTTATCGCTTGATAATGCTTGGCGTACTCGTCAACCACTTGATTCAAATCGAATCGCTCCACCACTCGCTCTCGGGCTGCTCGGCCCAGTGCGGCCGATTTCTCGCGGTCCGATAACAACTCGACCATCCGATCGGCCAACGCCTTATCGTCCGCTCGCGGGACCAAAAAACCATCCACCCCGGCTCGCAAATGCTCGCCGTTGCCCCCCACGTCCGTTACCACCGACGCACAACCACTGGCCATCGCCTCCAGCAACGTTAACGACGCCGCCTCCGATACACTCGTCAACGTGAACACGTCCACCGCCCGCAAGATCTCTGCGACGTCAGAGCGTATGCCCCAGAATTCAATCGAATCGGCGAAAGGGGCAAGTGAGGAGTGAGGAGTGAGGAGTGAGGAGGAAGAAAGAGGGGGAGATGCAGCGAGTTGTTGGATTTGTTGCTCGATGTTTTTGCGTTCGGGGCCGTCACCGACCAGTAACAGCTTGGCATGGGGCAGTTGCTGGTGCACTCGATGCCAACCTCGGACCAAGGTCGCATGGTCTTTGACGGAGTGAAAGCGGGCTACGCACGCGGCGTAAGGCCGGTCGGGATCGAGCCCAAGTCGGCGACGTAGCTCGGACTGTGCTTCCTCGTTACCGCGTGGTGGCAATTGACTTAAGTCGACTCCGTTGGGCAACGTCACCGCGGCTGGAAAACCTTCGATTCGCCGCAGCGCCTCGGTGCTGAAGTCACAACACGCGGTCGCGGCGTCCGCATAACGCTGCAGCAACAACCGGTTCACCCAGCGACGTTTGGGTGAGACGATATCGGGATAATGACGCCCATGCTCGGTGAACAAAATTTTCACTGGCACCCGGTGTACCATCCGCGCTAACGCGGAATAGAAAAACGGCGTGTATTGATGCGCGTGCAACACCTCAATCTGCCGCCGACGAACCTCTTCCCCCAACTTGCGGGCGACCTGGCGGTCCAGTCCCGGTTTGCGTCCCAACACGACCACTGGCACGCCAGCGTCCAGCAATTGTTGCCCCAGTTCCCCCAGCCCGTCCAGGCAAAACACCGTCGCTTCGATCTGACCCGCCAACCGCTCAATGATCTGCTTGACCAACACCTCTGCTCCCGCCACCTGCATCACATGCATGACAAAACCAACCCGGACGGGAGCGGCGAGGCGAGGAGCCGGTGGAGGCGATTGGGAACGGGGCATAGGAGAGTGGCTAGTGGGAAGTGGCTAGTGGCGGGGGCGCGGGGGCGAGCGATGCCTAGTTGTAGGCAGGAAGATAAAGGCAGGTCAGGTTTTGCGGCATTCTCATTTTTTTGCCCTCAATCTTTTTGCCGGTCTTCGGGCTTGGGCTCTGGGACGACGTGCCGACGCGCGAAAGGTTTTAACAGGAAGATGAAGGGACAGGAAAATGAAAGCGGATCGCGTGCTTGGGGTTATCCAATTTTTCTGTCCCCCATTTTCCTGTTCTCATTTCGGGCAGGGGCTTTGAGAACGGCCGGGCGAGTTTGCCGAGGCAGCGGGCTCGCGAGACTCTGCCGACGCGCGAAAGGTTTTAACAGAAAGATGGAGGGACAGGAAAATGAAAGCGGATCGCGTGTTTGGGGGTTTTCCAATTTTTCTGTAGGTCGTGTCGCTCGACGGTGGTCCGCGTTCTGGCGAACGCAGCTACGGGTGCGGCAGCAGCACGCGGTTCCTAATAGCGCTGATTCGACAGGAAGATTAAAGCAGGTCGGGTTTTGGGGCATTCTCATCTTTTTGCCCTCAATCTTTTTGCCGGTCTTCGGGCATGGGCTCTGGGACGACGTGCCGACGCGCGAAAGGTTTTAACAGAAAGATGGAGTGACAGGAAAATGAAAGCGGATCACGTGCTTGGGTTTTCTCATCTTTCTGTCCCCCATTTTCCTGTTCTCATTTCGGGCAGGGGCTTCGGGAACGGCAGCAGCACGCGGTTCCTAATAGCGCTGATTCGACAGGAAGATTAAAGCAGGTCAGGTTTTGGGGCATTCTCATTTTTTTGCCCCCAATCTTTTTGCCGGTCTTCGGGCTTGGGCTCTCGGACGACGTGCCGACGCGCGAATGGTTTTAACAGAAAGATGGAGTGACAGGAAAATGAAAGCGGATCGCGTGCTTGGGGTTTTCCAATTTTTCTGTCCCCCATTTTCCTGTTCTCATTTCCGGCATGGGCTTCGAGAACGGCAGCAGCACGCGGTTCCTATTAGCGATGATTCGACAGGAAGATTAAGGCGGATCGCGTGCTTGGGGTTATCCAATTTTTCTGTAGGTCGTGTCGCTCGACAGGGTCGACCACGTTCTGGCGAACGTAGCTACGGTTGAAAGCCCTCGCCAATCTTCGATGGCCAGATCAACGTCTAAGACAGCCACTACACGTTTCCGATTAGTGTTCAATTAGCGAAGATCAGTGTTCGCGCAGCCAAGGTTTTTTGGCCACTCAACACATCAGTGTGCAACCGCACGAAACTGCCGCATCCCTTTTGTTTCTTAATCTTAATCCTACTCTTAATCCTAATCTTCACGACTTGGCTCCAGTCCAGTGTGGCTTGCGCGGACGGGATTAAGATTAGGAGTAAGATTAAGATTATGAGGTGACGACAGGTGGTCCACGTTCTGGCGAACGTAGCTACGGTTTGAAGCCCTCGTCATTTTTGAAAATGCTCTAGTGGCTCGAAAGGGGCATGTGGGTATCGAACAACGGGTCGAGTCGGCCCAGCGTTGCACTCCATGTGTACGCATCGCAAACCAATCGCCGCGACTCGCTCTCCATCCGCTCTCGCAAGCCATCATCTTCGCTCAACTCTTGGATCCTCTCGATCCATTGCTCGGGCGTCTTTGCCACTCGCAAGTGCACGCCATCGACCGCCTCGATCCCCGTCGCTGCCTCGGGTGACGCGATCACCGCTCGCCCCATCGCCATCGCCTCAAGCACCTTGTTCTGAATCCCACGCGCAATCTGTAGCGGCGCAATCACCATATCCGCTGACCGTAAATAAGGACGTACGTCCGCAACCGCGCCCACCACATTCACTCCCGCTCGCTCTCCCAATCGCTCAATCGCTGCCGATGGACTCTTGCCCACCACCTCCAAGACCGCATCCCCATTTCGCTCCCGTACCGCTGGCCATACCCGCTCCACAAACCACTCAATCGCTTCGACATTGGGCGGGTAATTCATCACCCCGACGAAGACGAGACGAAGGGGGGGAAGGGGGGAAGGGGGGAGACAAGGAGACACGGAGAGGGGGAGAGAGGGAGAGGGGGAGGGGGAGGAAGTAAGGAGTGAGGAGTGGGAAGTGGGGAGTGGGGAAGAAGAAGGGATGGTGGAAGGAGGGATGGTGGAAGGAGGGATGGGGGTGGGAGGGACGGTGGTGGGAGGGACGGTGGAAGGAGGGACGGTGGTGGGAGGGACGGTGGAAGGAGGGACGGTGGAAGGAGGGACGGTGGAAGGAGGGACGGAGGAAGGAGGGACGGAGGAAGAAGGGACGGTGGTGGAGGACGGGACGGTGGGGGGAGGGTTGCTCGGGGAAGGGACGGTGGGGGCTGGTTGTGAAGGGGAGGGTAGGGGGACGGGGGTGGGGGGCGGTGAGAAATAGTCGATGTCGACGCCGTTGGCGATGCCGTGAATCGGATACTCGCCGGGCGGCAACGTGCTGCGCAATAACGCGGCTTCAGCATCACTGACCAACATCACCGCCTTGGACGTGCGGACCGCTTCATGCTCCAGCGCCCGGACGCGGCCAGCCTCGCAGCGGTACAACCACCGTTTCCATCGTGGTCCCTTGGCGGCGTAGGCGTAGAACTTTTCACTGTCGACATCGACCAGATCAACGAAGCGTGGCAGTCGACAAAGCGACTCGCGACGCGTGTATCGCAACATCCCACTGCAATACACCAACACTCCGGCAAACGATTCTCGCAGCGCCCAATCGTCCAGAGTTCCCGCGAGCTGGGGGGACCAAAACAAGCCTTCCGTTAACCCTCCCCCGCGAGCGGCGGCAAGTCCGGCGCGACACCATTTCATCCGCGATCCGATCGGCGCGATCGACACGCGACGACATACCGCTTCGAGTCGCGATCGCGTCTCATCACTCACAGCCTCTTCGGTCACACAGCCGAGCGAAATCTCAAAACGCTCTGACAGATGACGTAGCAGGTTCCACGAGCGAATCCGGTCTCCGCGATCAGGCGGAAACGGAACCCGATGCGTTAGCATCAGTAGCGAACGTTTGGCGGTGGAGGGCAAGTTTGGAGAGTGAGGAGTAAGGAGTAAGGAGTAAGGAGTGAGGAGTGGGGGAGAGTGGGAGACACGGAGACACGGAGACACGGAGGGAGACTATTTGCTGATTGCTAATTGCGCTAGCACGTTGCTCATCGTGGTAAAACGGTGGCTTTGCAATAAACTCCGCAGCCTCGATTCAGTGCGCCGCAATCCGACGTAGTGCCGGAATCGACTGCGCATCCCTACGCCTTCGATCCGCGGTTGATCGGGATCGATCTCCCACGGATGCAAGTACAACATCGCTGGCCGCTGCTGAGCCGCTACCGAGTCGATCGCACGCTGGGTCACTGCCAGTGGAAACAAGCGAAAATACCCGCCTCCAATCGGCACCTTGAATTTCCCCAGCGTTCCCACTGTCGGTGGCACTTCAACAATCGGTCCCGCAGCGGTTTGCCGCTGGTGCACCTCGGGACGCGCGTCGGGGACCCCGTACCGGTCGTGACGGATCGGAAAAATACTACTGTCCACCGTGAAGCCTTCTTCGACCAGCACGTCGAGCGCCCACATCGAGCGCTCGGTGATCGAAAAACTGGGCGCCCGATAAGCGGTCACGGCGACGCCCGCCGCATCCCCGATCGCTTCGCGACTGTCCCGAATGTCTTGCCGAAACGCCTCGGGCGTTAAGTCATAAACCAACCGGTGCCAATAACCGTGCGACGCCAACTCGTGCCCGGCCTGTGCAATCCGGCGGACCAATTCCGGATACCGACGGGCGACCCAGCCGAGGACGAAAAAGGTGCCATGCACGTCGTGATCGGCAAACAATTGCAACAACCGATCCGTGCTCGCCTCGACACGACACGGCAGCGTCGGCCACTCGTCACGCGTGATCCGGTGCTCAAACGCCGAGACTTGAAAGTAGTCTTCGACGTCGACGCTAAGGATGTGGGGAAGTGGGGGAGGGAGAGACAAGGAGACAAGGAGACAAGGAGAGGGGGAGTGAAGGAGTGGGGAGTGGGGAGCGGGGAGTGGGGAGCGGGGAGATCGTAGGGGCGCCCCGTTGGGGCTTTGTGTTCGTAGCGGACGCGGTCCATCGCTTACGCGTCGGGTGGTGAAAGATCTGCACCGGCCGCGGGGCGTTCCACAACCCTCAGCACTGATCCCTCCATGTTACATTCTGCAATTTTCAATTTAACTTTTTCAATCTTCAATCTTCAATCTTCAATCTTCAATCTTCAATCTTCAATCTTCAATCTTCAATCTTCAATCTTCAATCTTCAATCTCCAATCTCCTTGTCTCCTTGTCTCCTTGTCTCCTTGTCTCCTTGTCTCCTTGTCTCCTTGTCTCCGTGTCTCCGTGTCTCCGTGTCTCCGTGTCTCCGTGTCTCCGTGTCTCCGTGTCTCCGTGTCTCCAACCTAGCGGGGTTGTTGGACTGAATACGCGTCGTCTTGCCAATCTTCGTCCTCAGAATCCTCGGATTCCCAGCCACCGACGCCACCGAGCTCCCACTCTTTCTGCCGCTGTGTTTCGTTCAATAACTCTTGCAACGTGACCGTTTTGCGGTCCATGTTTTCAACGGGAAATTCAGCCAGCAAATGATGGTGGTCCAATTTCATCAAACGCGTCAATCGTGTGTTGCTGATGCTGATCACACGTAATGCGGTCAACATGATCATCCGCATGTCGAACCAAGAGTGGGCGTGATCGATGTGATGCAAATCGAGAATCTGTTTCCGCTCGACACTGCGCAGATCGGTGTCCGGGGGCAAATTGATTTGCGACAGACCGGTGATCCCGGGCTTGACGATCAAACGTCGTTTGTAGCCGGGGACATGATCGGTCAACAACTCGACAAACTCGGGGCGTTCGGGCCGCGGGCCGACCAACACCATCTCGCCGCGAGCAACATTGATCAATTGCGGCAACTCATCGAGATGCAACGTACGTAACGCCCGTCCCAATCGCGTGATCCGCGGGTCTCCTTTGGACGACCACTGGGGACCGTTGGCTTCCGCGTCGATCCGCATCGTTCGCAACTTGATCACTTCAAACGGTTGACCGCGATAACCGACTCGCGTTTGCCGATACAAACCGGGGCCTTTGGAGGTCAACCGAACCGCGGCCCAACAAATCGCAATCACCGGTAACGCCGGAATCAACAATCCGATCCCAATCACACGCTCAATTTGATACTTTCGGGAAAAATAGCGATAGCGTCGGTGTTGTTCGGGCAAAGCCGTCACTCGGGCTCCCGCGTGCGGCGGGGCAAAGTGCGCTTCCGGCAACAATTCTTGAATCGTAGGCATCCTTGAGTTTTTCCTTTTTTTTCACCTCAGAACGACAGTGGTTTTCTCGTGGGGGACAGACATCCAATCTGTTCCTGCGAGTCCGCTATCGGACGAGCTTCACGTTGCAAATCATGGAGAGTTAAATGACGGTGATTGGGTTCACAACACCGTTAGGGGTAGGGCTGTCGTCACCGCCCTGCGGCGCCGACGACAACGGCGAATCAAGCGGGCGGTGCGAGGGCTTGATTCAAGGCGGGCAAAAATTCTTCGAGAAAACGTTCGACAGCGGAGGGTTGTCCCTCTTCGCCAGGCTGGCCCGCCACTTGGATCTTGTACAAACGGTCGGTCATCCAGACGCGTGGATACTTGGCCGCTTGCCAATGGCCGCCATCGCTCCAGCCATACCAAACTTCCAAATGAGGTTCTTCAGCATCGACGCTGCGGAATTGGACACTCCACAACGAGTGATCGTCGCTGCCACTCTGGATCGTCTGGACCGCCCGCGGGCCACTCGGCTGAGTCCCCTGGCTGCTGTAACAAATCTCGGGGACGTGCACCGCGATCGGGCCGCGAGGACCAAACAAAACGGCCACGTTGACGCGCTGCCCCGTGACGGGGTTCCAATATTCACGGACCAGCGATCCATGACATTGCAGCGTCCGTTGGGCTTGCTCGTCCAAGGCACCGACGGTCGTGAGTTCCCAGTCACCGACTCGATTCGGCAACGTTGTTAATTGATCGCCGATGCGTTGCAGGTTCGGTTGATCGACCCAACGGCCATCGAGATAGCCGTGTGCGATTCCCGAGCCCAGAATCGCCAACACGCAGACGAACAAAGCGGGAGTGCGATTGAGCAGTCGTGTGCCTCCCTCGGCCGGAGCGACTTGCTCGGGCGTGGGAGAATCAGGCGTTGCGGGATCCGACGTTGAAGATTCAGACATGGTGGTTACTTGGTGGACGAGTTAACCCAGGGTGACGCTGCGTTCTGCCCTGGGCTGACATAGGGCCGCCCCGTTGGGGCTTTTGTATCGTTCTAAGCAGGGAGGCAGGAATGATTGGGTGAAATGCCATTAGCCGCTTGGGCGTTAGCCCCGGTTGAACCGCTTGAACCGTGGCTAACGTCAAAACGGCTAATCTACGGAAAAGACTCCTGCCTACCTGCTTAGGAGCTTTGGCGGTTGGCGAATTCTTGTTGCATGATTTCAAAATCGCGACGCTCGGCCGGGGTCAGGACCGTTTCCTTGAGCGCCCGTACATTCAACTTGGCCCATTGGGCTCGCGATTCCACTTTGTCTCCGGCCCGCATCAACGCCATCAGCAAATGGAATCGATAACGTGGGTCGTCTGAACCGGACGTGGCTTCACGCAGAATCGAGATCGCTTCGTCGATGCGGCCGTTCCGTAGCAGCACCAAGCCTTGGGTGTCCAACAATTCCGGACTGCGGCCATACAAATCGATCGCTTTTTGAATTCGGGACACCGCGGAGGCTTCACGCCCTGCGATTTCGGAGAGCGCCATCGCCAAGTTATTCAGCACGCGAACGTTATCGGGCGCCAATTGCTCCGCTTTTTCATAGAGGGCAACGGCTTCGGGATAGCGTTGTTGCGAAAGTCGCAGCGTGGCGATCGATTCGATCAAACGCGGCACGTTGGCGAAACGCTTGATCGCATCGTCGAAGATCGCATCGATCTCGGCGGGCACGTTTTGAATGTCCCCTTGGATCGTGACCACGTCGGCCATCAACGCGACCGCGTCGGGTTGGCGAGTGGCTTGGTAGTGTGCTTGACAGATTTCCAACGCGCGGGGGAATTGCTTTCCGCGAGCCAAAGCAATCACGAAGACACGAAACGTATCACGATTTTCTTGGTAGGCCTGTTCCAACCACTCCAGTGCTTCTTCGTGATAGCCGAGATTCGAGAGCGTGCGACCGGCGGTTTCCCAGGCTCCGGCTTGCAGCATGGTGCCGGATTGGACGGTTTGTTCGGTCCACGCCTTCGTCAACTCCGCCGCCCGGACGTCGTCGCCCTGCTTGCGGGCCAACCGCAAGCGAATATCCAACCCGATCGGGGCCCCATTGCTGATCGCATCGAGTCGATCGGCCAAGGGAGCGACGTCGGCGATTTGGTCAGCTCGCAGCAGCAAGTCGGCAAATCGATAGAGGTCCATCACCTCGGGTTCATCGCGCCGCGTCAATGCGGTGTAGTGGCGACGAGCTTCGGCGAACGCGCGTTGCGCATCGGGGGATTGGGGACCACCTTTGGCATTCGCCCATCGCCGCCGCTCCAACGCCGCCAACATCCGCATCGCATCATCGCTGTCGTGGCCACCGGTGCGGATCAATCGATCCAAGATCGCAGCGGCCTCGCGTTGTTGCTCTTGATCACCACGATTGATCAGGATCAATGCATACAGCAATTGATTTTGCGATGAGGCGGCGGTTTCGTTTTTCAATAATTCGGCGAGTCGTTCCCAGGGGACGTTGCCTCCGTCGCGTAGCGCGATCGTCAAGGCCAAACGGTTACGAATGTCCGCGCGGTCGGGCGCTAATTGGTAGGCCTGCTCCAGCATTTCGATCGTTTTCGGATCTTCGCGGCGAGCTTGATGGTACTGGGACAGCGCCACATAGACGTTGGGATCCTGGGGGGCGACCTGCAAGGCGTGGTTTAACGCGGGCAACGCGGCGGCAAAATCGTTGAGTTCGACATAGGCCAACCCGACAAACAACGACCGTGTCGGTTCGGCGATCTTGCTGCGGAGTGCTTGCTGCAATTCCAAGTGGACTTCCTCGTTGCCAAAGAACGCCGCTTGCAAACGCACTCGCAATTGGTAGGCCTGCAGCGAGCTGTCGCCCGAGGCGGCTAAGGCTTGGTCATAGGCTTGTTTGGCCTCGCCGACCAACCTCGCTCGCGTTTCGGTTTGCTCGGTCGCTTGGGCGGCACGCGCGGCGGTTTGTCCCAAGATCAGCCAAGCATTGGTGTCGCCTGGATTGTGTTTCGTTCCCGCCCGGGCAAGATCCAACCCTTGCGAGTAATCTCCTTTTTTAGCTGCGATCGCGACTGCCAAGGCGGTGATCGTGGAATGGGTATCGAGCATCCGTTCAAAGCGGCTCAATTCCGCCTCGGCCTCGGCGACCCGATTGGCACGATTGAGTTGGTCGACCAATAGCAACAGCGTGGTGACGCGTTGGTCACCACTGTCGATTCCCCGGCGGAGCGCGTCGATGGCGCGTTGGGATTCGCCCAACCGGGCCGCGATCGTGCCTTCCAACGACAGCCCCAGGCCCCAGCGAGGTCGGGTGTTACGAATTGCGGTTTGTAACTCACTGGCGGTTCCTAACAAGCGACTTCGCTTGGGATCGTTTGCGTCCAATCGATCCCATTCGGCTTGCAATCGCGTCGCCTGGGCCAATCGCCACCATGAACCCTGTTCGCCTTCGTATTGGCGGAGTTCTTGTTCCCATCGGAGCGCCTCGCGAAACGGCGAATCGGAGTCGCCCACGGGATTGGCGGTCGCAGCTGGATCGGCTGGGTTGGCTAACGTTGGGTTGGCCAACGCCAACGTGAACAAGCGAAACAGATGCTCGGGCGTCCGCTGGTCTTCGGGAATGCGGCCCAGCAATTCCGCGGGGCCGAGACCGCCGAGCTCACTGGGCCCGCCGGCATCTTGCTGATTTCCGGCTGGTTTGCGGGACGCTTGTTTGGCTTGCGCGATATCAGCTGCCAACGTCAAACACTCCGCCGCGTCGGCGGGAATGGCTTCGGCGTGTTGGACCAACTGTTGGATCGCTTCATCACGTGAACCGGCGGCGACCAAGCAGCGTGCGAGCGTTTTATGATAGGTGAGCGCATCGTCGCCCACGATTTGGCGTAGTCGCTCCATCGCGGCTTGAGAGCGTTGTGCTTGCCCGGCCGTCGCCAGACTGAGCGCGGCGACCGATTGCAATTCCGTGTTTTTGGGGAAGCGTTCGGCCAGCGTGGCCAACCGATCGATCGCTTGTTCGCGTTGTTGTCCGTTTTCGGAATCGGGGATCGCGAGCGCCAACAATTCCAATTGAGCTTCGAGTTGCCCCCGCTCGGCGGCTTGGGAATCCGGCAACTGGGCCACCGATCGACGTAGTTTTTCCAGATCCCGCGTCACGGCAGCAAAATCTCGCTGTGCCGGAGGCAATGCCATTTGAACCCGGACCAACGCTTGAGCGCGGGCGACCAACACTCCCAGCGACGTGCCGCCGATCGATTGCCATTGTTGGCGCGAGCGATTCGTGTCTCCGGAGGCCGCCCAGGCGCGGGCGGCGTCGACGCGGTATTGAGGGTTGCCCGGATCCAAATGGATCGCTCGCTCATAAGCGGTCGCTGCTAAATCCCAAGCCCCCGACCGCTCGTAGGCCGTCGCAACCAACACGGCGGCGCGAACGCGTTGTTCATCGGGCATGGGAAATTGAGAATCGAGCGCCGCGTGCAGTAGCGAGATGGCGGTTTGCAGCTTGTGTTCACGCAGGGCGATTTGGCCTCGCAGCAGACGCATGTTCCAGGTGGCGTGATCCAAAGTGCTCTGCGCTGCGGCACGCTGGCCGCGAGTCATGTGAGCTCCCGTTGGCCCCGCCAAGTCGGATGCGCTGCGGCGCAACAAGCCGGACAATTTCGAAATCGCCGCAGTCGCCTCGGCAACGGTCCCCTGTTCGGCCAAGGCCGAGGCGTGGGTGAGTTGCAATTGCAACGAATCATCGGCCAAACGGGTGATCCCACGTTGCCACAGCTCGATCGCTTGTTGCGGCTCGTTGGCACGCCAATGTTGTTGACCGCGTTGCAGATGGACCGCTTCAATCAACGCCGCCGGGACCTCCATCTCGGTCAAGGTGATCAGGGTATCGAGTCGATCGCGGGCGACCGACTGCTGAGCTTCCGTGGCATTCGCTTGAATCCCCGCGGCGGTCGATAACAGGACCAGTTCGTAATCCCAGCGGGGCGAATAGGCGGCGGCAACGGGCGAGGTTGCAACGAGCGAGGTTGCGTCGGAGGCCGGCTGAGTCTTTTCTGTCTCAGCGTGGTTCTGCAGGCGGCGGAGTGCGGAAGCGACGATCGATTGAATTCGTTCTTGCGCCTGCTCGGGCGACGTTTGTTGCAAGTACCGGTAAACGATCCATTGGGCGTGACCGTTATCGTGCTTCACTTCGAGATGGGCGATGACTTCGGCCCTGACTTTCTCTACCCACTGAGTCAACGCGCTCGCTGCGGCACCTTCCTTGGGCGGGCTGAACGATTCAGGATGATTCAAACACTGGTCGATCAACGTCGCGGCCAAATCGAGATCATCCCGATTGGCATCCCAGGCGATGTGAACGACGTCACCGAGGGGTTGTTGCGAGAACCATCGCCAAAACTGCGTTTTTTCGGCATGTTTCTTCGGGTCACGATGATCGTCGTTTTCCAAAGCGAATTGCCCGACGCGGGCCAGCGCCATGCTGCGCAGCATCTCTGCGTCGAAGTGTGGCGGCGCCAATTGGATGATTTGGCGTTCCGCTTCATCGGCATAACGCGGCCCGTACTGCAACAAACGCTTGATCAAGCGACGACGCAGCCCAGACTCCTGCGACGCAGCATCGGGTGTGCGTTCCTGCTGCTGTAAACTTGCCAGTGCATCCCGCAGCGTCCGACGCGCCCGCTCGATCCGCTCGGGTTGATTGGCGGGAGCCGTGTCGACGGCGTTATCGGCCGCCAATGCCAACAAAACCGTCCCTTCACTGTCGTCCGGATGCAGCAAACGATATCGTTTTAGCCAACGAATTTGCTCCTCCCAATCCTGGTTCGCTTCCGCCGCCTGGGCCTTGTCCATCACGGACGACGCGATTTGGCGAGATTGCATCCAGTACAACACACTGGCCACGAGTGCCAGTGCAAGACAAGCCGCCACCGACTTGAATATCAACGGTGTGTTCCATTCCCACCGAACACTTCGTTGGGCGCGTTTTTCGCTGACGGTTCTTTGAACTTCAGTCATGCAATTAATAAGTAAACGACAAAGCGGGGTGCGGAAACACCACAGCAGAAGTCAGTGGAAGTGGGGAGGGTGCGAAAACGTGAGGCTTCGGTAGATGTTTAAAAACAACGGTTGATTTAATCAGCCGCCCCGCGTTAGCGTCCGGTTCGCATCGGTTGCCTACGTCGCGTTTTGTTTGCGGAGCAAACAACGACTTTATCGGCGACGGGTCGCTACAACACACTTTGCTCATTCATCCCGCCGTGCAACGGCATGCCTGCGGGCGTAGGTGTAGCCACCGCATCGGGCACTCGATCGTGCTTAGGCGTCAAATAGCGATAGTCGCCGTAGCGGTAGGCATAGTTGCTGTAGGGGACGCCGCTAAACACAGTGCCGACGACGTTAGCACCAGCGGCCTCCAAACGACGACTGCTCCGCACGACGGTATCGCTACGGCTGACGTCACGCATCACACACACCAAAGTGGCATCCGTCTCCGCTGCGATGGCCAGGGTTTCACCTGCGGCCAATACCGGAGCGGTGTCGATCACCACGTAGCTGTAATGCTCGAGGGCTCGATCAAGCAAATCTCGCAGCGCCGATGCGTTGAGCAAGCGGTGCGGACTCATGTCAAGCTGTCCGGCGGGCATCACATGCACCAGATCGCCGAGGGAGCGGTCGATGGCATTGTCAAAATCGACCTCACCGGAGAGTACCTTGCTCAAGCCGGCCCCCATCTCGAGTCCAAAAATCGCGTGTTGATCGGGACTGCGGAGGTCGGCGTCGATCAACAGCACGGTTTTCCCGCACGCCTTGGCCAATGAGATGGCCAATTGCGAGGACACACTACTTTTGCCTTCGCCCGACATGCTGCTAGCGATGGTGATCGAGCGGACTCCGACCGTATCTCGGGACAACATCAAATTAGCCCTCAACGTATCGATACTCTCTTCGAAGACGCGTTGGCGTTTGCCGACTCCAATCTTCGAGGGCAGTCGTGCGACTTCGCCAATCACGGGAGCCACGTCCTTGGATTCCAAGGTGGTGGCATCACTGATTCGTTGGGTACGGAATTCCCAGAGCAAGCCCAACAGGAAGGGGATGGCAAAGGCACCGGCAGCGACGACGACCATGTTCTTGGTTGGCATCGGCTCGATAGGACGCGTCGGCGTGTTAGCCGCCGCCATCGTGTGCACGCCGCTGCCGCGTCGACGCTCGGTACGAATCGCTGCGACGCGTTGATTCAATTGAGCCAGGATGCCGACCGCGACCTCGCGATCTTCCTGGGCAAACTTTAGATCCGCGGAGTTGCCACCCTGTTTTTCCAAGCGTGCTTTTTCGTTGTCATATTCTTGTTGCGTGATCGCGCGTTTGGCCTTCAGTTCCGCCAATCGTTGTTGGTCGGACTGTTGCCCCAATTTCAATTCGGCTTTTCGTTTGAATTCTAACTGAGCCAACTGGGCCTTGCGGTTTCGCTCGGCAAGCTCCAGGGCGTCACTTTTGATTTCCGCGACCGCCGTTGACCGCACGTCGATGCGAGCTTGACGCAAGTCATCCTCGGTGTCGGCAAGCTGAGTTTTTAAGCCCTCGTAGTGATCGCGTTGAATGCGGACCAAATCACCATCTTCCATCGAGCGAATCATCCCTTGCAACTGAGCCACTCGATTTTCATATCGGCTCACTTCTGCACTGGACTCGACGTAGCGATCGATCTCGGCGGTCGTCGGCTCGGGGATCTCAAGTTTGGGCAACTCAATATTGCGGTCCGATTCGCCGGAGACGCCCGCTTCGTGCATCGCCACTTTGGCTTCAAGAATCGATTCCTCCACGATGTAGTTTGCCAAATCCCGTCGCAAACCGGTCAGAATCGAAAGATCGTTCTCAAGGCCTTCGACGCGTTGGGTGGGATCAAAACCGAGTGCCGCTTTGCTCAATTCGCGGACCCGTTTCTCGTGGGCTTGGACTTCACTTTTCCAAAGCTCGATCGACGGCGCCAACCAACTTTCCAAGTTGGAGACACGTTCGCCATCGAGCCGGTCTCGTTGCACCAAATAAGCCTCGGTCACCTTGTTGCAAACCAATGCAGCGACTTCGGGATCGGCATGCTTGAAGCTGATCGTCAGCAACGAATCGACTCCCGCATTGCCGATGCTTAACCCCGCTCGCAACGCATTCTTAGCCGCTTCGCTGTTCTGAAACAGTCCGGTCGCTTGCACCTCGGCATCGGCCAACACGCTGTCCAACACCAAATCGGTGGTGATCAGTTGGCGTTCGGTTGCTGCCAAGTTCCGCGACGTCGGCATGACGCCTTGGAACACCACGTAATCTTGGTTGGCTTCCAACAGGTGGGTTGCTTGGTAGATCGGCACAAATCGGGAATAGACGATAAAGGCCGCTGCCGCGGCTAACGACAATCCGATCGGGGTCGCCCATAACCAACAACGACGCACGGTCACCCAGAGCAATTTGGGGTCAAACTCGATGTTCGACTTATCGTTACCGTGGGCGCTGCGTTTGACCTTGGCACGACCCGAGGAATTTTGGCGGCGCGAGTCGGGGCCATTGGGATGGGGGGACATTTCCACTCGTGATTCCTATTTAGCTGACAAAAATTGCCAAAACGATGACGGGTGAGGTTCGCAGCATGCGTGCTGCGGACATGATCCGGCCGCGAGCGGAGCCAACGAAGACGATCGTTGAATCCGTGGGGCCGTCAAAAACAAATTGAACGTGAACTTCGCTCGGGATCCAACGGAGACTTCGATCCGGATCCCGAGCCGATGGGGATCAAGACGGTACGACGTTGCTGCGTAGCCGCTCGGTGTGATCGTGAATCTTGACAGGACGATAAACCCGCTCCCAAAAAACCTTGACGCACCAGAGCAATCCGGCGGCCAGCGGGATCATCAGATAACCGCTCCAGTCGTGAATGAGATGTCGGGACGCGGGCGATGGGAACCAACCGTACAAGTAGCCTGTGGCGGTGATCCGCAATGCGTTCACCCACAATGCCATGGGCAGTGCAGCAACGAGGATGATGGTGCGATCGATCCAACTGCGCCGGACGGTGGCACACCAGAAAAAGGCCATCGCAAACATCCCCACAAAGATGCGGAGCCCCGAGCAAGCTTGGGCAATCATCAATTGGTCGTCATCGACCCAAATCGTGTGTCCTTCGGCGATCGCAGGCAACCCTAGGATGCGCAACATGATCGTACTAAGGGTGGTCGCAACGCCTTGCAAATTCCAACTGAGCAGACTCTCGGCGCGATACGGCAGAGGCACCAACATCAGCAGAAAACAGATCGCCGGGGCCGCCCATCGCATCGCGGGGGCTCCCAACAGCAACCAGACGATTCCGGCAACCAGTGGGACCAGTGACCAACCGTCCATAAAATCCATGTAAGCCAAACGTCCGACGATTCGCATGCCGACGCCCAGACCGATCAATGACAAGCCGCGCCAATCGACATTGCGACGGACGCCGGGGAATTGATCCCAACGCATCCACAACAACATCAGCGAAAGCGGAATCACGATGTAACCGTGTGAATAGTCCGGCTCGTTTCGCCATTGCAACTCGAGCCATTCCCAGGTCGGCCAAAAGGCGAAGACAAAGGCAAAGGCAATCCCAGCCGCCCACAACCAAAAAACGGGCTTGGCCAAATGATCACCGGCGGGCAACAAGACCGAAGAGGCATTCGAAGCATGATGACGGGAAAAACGACGACCACCGCGACCGGTTGCACGTTGCAGGGCGGCTTGGAAAACATTGCCGCGAGCGGCGGAGGAACTCGATGCCACAGAGGATGGCGAGCGTTTGCCACGGGCGCGTTTACCAGCGGAATCCGAAGAGCCCGAACCGGCCAAACCCGCTCGTTTACTGGCTGCCTCGATCCTCGACTTGTCGATCGGCGGCCTGGTTTTGCGAGGCTTGCGTTTACTCACGATGCCCCCCCCAACCACAGAGGAGACACCCAACGTACTAAAAAGGAACGTACGAAGTTGGGACTCAAAGCAGTCGCCAGGTAAACAATGAGCGGCCGAACCGCGAGATGAACCAGGAGGCAGGAGTGCATATTTTTGTACAGACTTCGTCCACATGGGTGACACTTCTAACAAAAGCATCAACCAAATCGCGTACTCAGAGATCACACGCAAAAGGCCCCCCGAAAACCACTTCCATTACAGCGTGGTGAGGTCGCGTTTTGCATTTCCATTCAAGTTGAATGGCTACGTTAGATGTACAACAGTCCGCTGACTGTTATGGTGGCCATACTAGGCCGCGCTTTAAGGATGGTCAATGATTCTCTCCGTTTTCCTGGGACAATCAACGGATGGGGTGAGGATTATAAGGGCGTCGGGAACGAGTACTTGGACTTAAAAACAATACGACCCTCAGGAAGAATTTAAGTAGGACATCGAGACCCCCGCCTTCAGCACACCCCACCCCCCTCACGCGAGTTTAATCTACATTCTGCATTCTGCAATCTGCTCTCCCACTCTCCTATTTTCCTAGGCAGCAAGGACTCGATGCCATTCACGTCAGCGGAAGGAAATGATGATTAGTACCATTGGTGAAATGACTTAACATTCCAACGGTGACAGCGTTCGCCAAAACATGGCCTAACGCCAAGCGACGGTAGCGACATCAAAATTAGAAATGCTCGAGCCTAAGCAGGTAGGCAGGAGTCTTTCGGTAGATTAGCCGTATGGGCGTTAGCCACGGTTCAAGCGGTCCAACCGGGGCTAACGCCCAAGCGGCTAACGGGATTTCACCCAATCATTCCTGCCTCCCTGCTTAGGTTGCAAAATTGATAAGGAAGCGAGTCGTTGCCGCGCCCTGATTTCGGTGGCGATGGAAGATACGATTTATCACGTGCGGATTCAGTATTCTTGCCGACTAATCGATCACCAATCGGAAAGAATGTCGCGGCTGTTTCGACCATCGAAGATTGACGAGCGATTCCAACCGTAGCTACGTTCGCCAGAACGTGGTCCCCCCCGTCGTCAGCTCCTAATCATAATCTTACTCATAATCTTACTCTCGTCCGCGCACGCCGCACCTGGACCCGGAGCCAAGTCGCGAAGATTAGGATTAAGAGTAAGATTAAGATTAAGAAACAAAAGGGATGCGGCAGTTTCGTGCGGTTGCACGGTAATGTGTTGGGGGGTCAAGAAGACTGGGCTGCGCTAACCACTGATCTTCGCTAATCGAACACGAATCGGAAAGAATGTCGCGGCTGTTTCGACCATCGAAGATTGACGAGGGATTCCAACCGTAGCTACGTTCGCCAGAACGTGGTCCACCTCGTCGCCAGCTCCTAATCATAATCTTACTCCCAATCTTACTCTCGTCCGCGCACGCCGCACCTGGACCCGGAGCCAAGTCGTGAAGATTAGGATTAAGAGTAAGATTAAGATTATGAAACAAAAGGGATGCGGCAGTTTCGTGCGGTTGCACGGTGATGTGCTGGGGTGGTCAAGAAGACTGGGCTGCGCTAATCACTGATCTTCGCTAATCGAACACTAATCGAAAAGAATGTCGCGACTGACGTAGCCGTCGAAGATTGACGAGGGATTCCAACCGTAGCTACGTTCGCCAGAACGTGGTCCACCCCGTCGTCAGCTCCTAATCATAATCTTACTCCTAATCTTACTCTCGTCCGCGCACGCCGCACCTGGACCCGGAGCCAAGTCGCGAAGATTAGGATTAAGAGTAAGATTAAGATTAAGAAACAAAAGGGATGCGGCAGTTTCGTGCGGTTGCACGGTGATGTGTTGGGGGGGGCAAGAAGACAGGGCTGCGCTAACCACTGATCTTCGACAATCGAACACCAATCGGAAAGAATGTCGCGGCTGTCGCGGCCATCGAAGATTGACGAGCGATTCCAACCGTAGCTACGTTCGCCAGAACGTGGTCCCCCCCGTCGTCAGCTCCTAATCA
>NZ_SJPT01000008.1:0-109360 GCF_007860095.1 Novipirellula galeiformis
GATCGTTCGAACCGTCAAAAACGAAGCGTCACCAGGAGTGCGGTCGCAGACGGTCTGCGCAGGTCGCGAAAAACGAGGCCCGCAGCCGCACTGGCAGACAATCAGGAAACGCACAAAGCGGCCCAGTTGCTGGCTGCAACTCGGCACCCCGGGCCATCTCCGCCACCATCATCAGTCCTGCGGTCACGCGACAAGAAAGCAAAACCCTTCTTGAATTCTCTAGGCGATCGCTGAATCTTCAAAGCGTTCCACCGGCCTTCTTGAACCAAGGCCTTGAACATCGGCTCCGCTCGTGCCTCGCTCCGCGATGTCAAAGCCTAAATTGTTATCGGCAATTATACCGAGAATTGATCGAGCATTGATCACGAACGTGGAAAACAACGACAGAACATCGCCATATGGCATCAAGTTCGGGCTGCGAGAGCAGAAGACAACGGCGGGACGCCGCCAGTATCAAATCAAACCTCCAGGTCAGATACGTCGCGTCGGAAACCACGCCACATGCGGACGACGAGCAGCAAGGCTAGAACCAGCAACACCAGGCTCAATGCTCGCGTTAACGTGCGTTGTTGTCCCGATACGTATTGCGTCGCCCAGAAGATCACGGTCTCCAAAGCAAGCATGCACAACAACAGCAGCGGGAAATAGAAACGCCCGAACCAACGTAGACCGCCAACGCCGAAGCGTCGGTAAACCAGGGTGCCAGTCAAGCCGTCAGCAGTTGTGTTTTGCATTGCGATGGTTTGCACTTCAGTCCGATAACATTTAAGTTCACCAGTCACGGACGATGGACGTTCCACTTCGGTTGACTGGCAAGCCGTGACCGGTGCAACGGTCTCGTTGCTCTGGCTAAGAGGCAGGTTGCCTCAAGGATTTGTAATGGATTCGAGTGGGCAGCTTAGGGCTTTACCACCCTCTTCGCTTCGAAATTGGCTCGATTGCACGCGTGACCTGACCGCTGTGACGCCCTGCCAGTGGCCTCGGCGCAGATCGCCAGCACGCGATCGACGGTGTCGTTTTTGCATGGCTCGATTGGCTGCTAAGTTTCGCATCATGCTGCACTCCCTTGAATCACTGCGTCGCGATAGCCACGCGGTGGCGAGCGGCCTCGTTCAAATTCATCGTGTGACACCAATGGCTTGCCGCACTTGGGACAACGCCCTGCATCGGGCAGTCCCGCTGCTTCACAGAACTCCTGCCAACTCAGCGGCGACTCGGCTTCGGGCATGGCGCTACCGAGTGCCGCATGAGCTTCAGTCAAGTGGCTGTGCTGGTTGCCGCTGTACAGCCCGTAGCCTCGCACGCTTTGGAACCGCCTGGGCGGCACGTGCTCGAGCAACCGACCCAAAAACTCGTCGACCGTCAAACTGGTCACGCCCTGACGATTGGGGACCGTGCGATCGGAGTTTCCCATGCGGAAGCGAAAGTAGACCCGGCCATCACGCTCGCACAGGATACGGTGGTTGCCGATCGGGCCTCCCTTCAGGTAGTTCGCCAAATAGGTTGCCACCCCATCGCCGTAGTCGTAACGCTCCAGGATCTTGACGTTCCAAACGGTCCGCCCCAGCAAGTTGAGCAGACTTCGCAATTTCGCTGGCGTCGTTGACGGTGGAACTTTCAATTCGCCCTTGGCCAGTTTCTCCAGTAGCATCGCTCGGAACTTGCCGCGAAACTTTATCATCAGCACCTTGCGTGGCAGCAAGCACGACTTCTTTGCGTGCTGCCACTTGCCATCACCGTCAAGCCCTCCGGCGGTCACCAGCACATGCAAATGAACGTGTCCGGCCAGCGTCTGGCTCCAGGTATGCACCGCCGCGAGTATCCCGACTTTGCCGCCCAGATACTTTTCATCGGCAAGCAGTTCTCGTAGCGTCTCCGCTGCGGCGGCAAACAGCGTGTCGGCGAACACCCCCTTGTTGTACCGCCACAGTGGCAACAGGTCGTGTGGGGTCGTGAAGATGGTGTGAAAGTGCGGACACGGCAGCAATCGATGCTTCCAGCCATCGAGCCAACGGGCACGCGGCAAGCCGTTGCAAATCGGGCAACAGCGATGGCGACAGGAGTTGTAGGCGATCTGGTCGAAGTGTCCGTCGGGGCAACTGTTGATGTGTCCACCCAACGCAGCGGAGCGGCAGTCTCGCATGCACACGGCTGCGCGAACCATGTCGAACGAGAGCCGATTTCGTTGGGCAAAGTCGTCAAAGTGTTCTTTGAGCAGAGTTTGGATCGTAGTGGCCATCCCCGTAGCAGAGCGGCGCTGAGAGCGGCGGTCAAGTTTTTGCTATGACAGCAAAGCAAGTGGGGACTCAACCGCGTTGGATTGAGAACGATGCAGGCAATTGGGGGTCGGAATGAAGAGACCGTGACGCGTGCGACGCAAATCAAGTTGGTCTCAACGGGCTGCTCGCGATCTTCACCACCCACAGAGCACACCTGTTGTAACTGAACAACGAGTTGACTCCAATATCAACCCCCCGTTTGGGCCAGTGCAGCAAGGTACTTATCGCCGGTTGCGGGGGTGATAAGCTGGTCCTGGGGCTGTTATCGCCGGTTGGACCTTCGGCTCCCTCGGTGACACG
Organism: Novipirellula galeiformis; assembly: GCF_007860095.1. Lineage (NCBI taxonomy): Bacteria > Pseudomonadati > Planctomycetota > Planctomycetia > Pirellulales > Pirellulaceae > Novipirellula > Novipirellula galeiformis. Next base: position 2,580 of record NZ_SJPT01000008.1, read on the forward strand.
TGGAACGTTATCACCGGTGCGAGGGAGTGTTATCGCCGCTTGGGCGTCTGCCGAGTATGAGGGCTCTCGATTCTTGGGTCAAGCAAATTTTGAGGTCAGGAAGTCTGATTGCACGTTACCCGTTGTTGATGGAAATGACCTCGTTTCTGTCAAAGTGCACGTAGCGGTGGTGCCGCTACGTTTGTTTTGCGATCCTTGAGTGGCCGAAACATATCGCAGCACGCCCGCTTTCCGCTCTAACGCTAGCCCTGGCGCGGTGAGGTGTCTGTTTGCGGTTATGCGCCACTGCTTGTAACTGAACTTATTCGAGTTCGCTCAGTGGTGTCTCGATCAGTGGTGTCTCGATTGGCGAGTTAGTTTCGCCCACTTGCGAAACAGTGTTCTATGATGCCATCGACGCAATAGGTCGCGGTGCTCGCCACGTGTGCGCTCATCGGATCGCACGCATCCGATCGCGCTCACCTACCGGCGTCGCCGATTCTAGCCCGCTGCTCTTGCCGAATAGCACCCCGCCCCACCGATTTCCCCCCCGGCGCAGACTGCTGCCGATGCCGTTGAGCACCTTGCGGTGGTCGAGCCAAGGACGCCCGCGTTGAACGTTTTGCTGCCTAGGCAAACGAGAATGGATTGCATTGAATTCTCGGTAATGTCAGATCACAGAGGGCATTTAGCTTCGATCCGTTCGATAACGGTGGTAAGTCCCCCCGGGTGCACCGAGGTGCGTTTCGATGCGAAGCTCGAGCGCGCGGTGGTGCCTGGCGCTGAGGCCTCGGCGAGAGGAATGATCAGCCGCTGGCTGCGTGGAACAGTGACGGGACGTGAGGTGATCTCGCCGTTCGGTGAACGGCGGTTCTGTTTGGTGCTGGTAGACGCATTTCGCAACTAGGTTTACGTCGCTGGTGGATTTCGTGATGGTTTCGCAAACGCCATCAAAAGACACCGCGTTTTCCGCATTGGGGGACCTGCGCAGGACGCTGGCAAGTGAGCTTTCCTTTAGCGAAGAATCGAGGACGCTCTGAATCTATGTCGCTCAGCGTCTATGTCGCTTGAGATCTATGTCGCTCGGAATCTATGTCGCTCGGAATCCAGGGCATTTGAGATCCAAGATGCCCGTGGGGCGAGGATCCATGATCGCAAAGCGGCGTGCATGAATTGCGTCATGTCGACTTAGCGAGCGAGGCGCTCTTCGAATTCTAGCCGGGACGAGGAGTAGAGCATGACGTACCCAAACTTCTTCACCGCTTGGGATTTTGGAATTCGCATGTAACGGACGTACAGATCAAAATCGCCGCAGCTGGCAAGATAATCTAGGTCGATCGCTCCTCCTGCATCATGCCGATCGGTACACGCCTTCATGATTTCTGGATTCAGAGTGGCGATGAATTCGTCCAGTAAAACGCGATCTTCGTCGTATAGCGAGGCGGATGAAATCGGCGTTTGGGACAGACGTGTCGAATACATGTCCGTTGTTAAGATCAATAGCGATGCGAGCATCGTAATCGCAAACACAATGGCGGTACGCATTGAGCCCTCGCGTATGGGGGGAGTGGTGGGGAGCGTTTCTGAACCCTATGCCGCTTGAGATTGTTGAATACTGAATCGTGCCCAAAAAGCAGTGTTCGATGCTGACCCCGCTGGCCCTCCTATATCACGCATATTCCCCCTCTGTGTCGCGGGTGAAAGTGACGACACGAAGCGGAGACATCCCCAGTTCTTCGCGAACTTGTCTCCCCCGTTACGAGAGTCGAGCGTGATGGGAGTGGAACGCCTCGGACTCAATGTGCTGTTTTTGACTCGGTGTGAACGGGCGACGGATCCAGCGCCCGTTTACAACCCGGATTCAATCGGCTGTAACCCCATCGCAGCCTTGGGGCTGGATCCTGACTCAATTTTGAAGTTGGCAATGCATGCAAAGAAACAGTGCTACCCGCAAAATTTGGCTGCAGTTTTCGGCTCCCTTCGCATGGGAGTTGAAGTTGTTCATTTGGCGGCACAATCCTATGCTAGGCTTCCGTGTCCACGCTTGCCTTTGTGCAACGCCCTGATATCACGCTGCAGCTCGTTGCCACCTGTGCGGTATCTCTGCACCACCGCCCATCTTCGCCTCCTAAGAACGCTCTAGCTCACCGCGACAGGCTGACCGTAATCATCCCGATGCAGCACCCCACTCCTCGTTCTGTGAAGGCTGTCCCCCCAGACGAACTGGGGCTGAGTTTGCGATCGCGTTTAGCATGGTGTAAGCGAGTGCAGGCTTCGGTCGCGAGCGGATTGCAACCACCGTTGCTAGGCGTTAGAAGCAGCACTCCCATTGAACAGGATCCGCCTGAGGTTGGTTCTCGCAGACGACGATCGGGGTGGACATTGAGTCGCCCCCCTGTTGTCGAATTGATTCGCACGAGATTGATGCGTACGAGGACGAGTGTAGGAGCATTTGATGCATAGAGACATAAATCGCGAGCTGAATCGCAGTCCCATGGACTTGCTGCTGTCTTACCTGCTCATTGGCGGCGCCGTGCTGATTTGCTGTGGCACGTTCTATTTGCGTGAAGCGGGGCATCTTGAACGGATGTTGATGAATGAAGAGCGCAGTCGTGTCGACGCGTTCGCCCAATTCGTGGAATCGAGCTTGTCGCCGGTGGCGGACAATTTGCGGCAACTTGCCAGCGATGGCAGTTTGGTCCGCTACGCGACCAGCGGAAGCCCGACCGCACTCGAGCGAGCCATTCAGCAAGCCGTTGTGTTTAGCCGACTAAAGCCCGAATACGATCAACTGCGTTATTTGGATGAGCAAGGGCATGAGGTGATGCGTGTTAACCAATCGGGGCAAGTGGTCAGCCAAGCGGAGCTTCAAAACAAATCTCATCGACCCTATTTTGAAAGAGTACGCACGCTCGGGCCGGGGCAACTTTACCTTTCCGCTCTGGATCTAAACGTTGAACACGGTCGTATTGAAGAGCCCTTTCGCGAAGTGCTGCGGTTTGCGATCCCGGTATTTGACGATACGGGAAAGCGGCATGGCGTGTATGTCGTTAACTACCTCGCTTCCAACTTACTTTCGCATCTCGAAGCGATCCGGCCGGAGACGCAGCACCGATTGCGGATCATCAATGGCGACGGTTTTTGGTTGAAAGCGGCGCGTCCTGAACTGGAATGGGGATTTCTTTTTCCGCAGCGAAAGGTCCAGTCGTTAAGTCAAACCGAGCCCGAACTGTGGGACGAAATCGAGGCTCATCCCCAGGGCCAAACTCGCATTTCGACCGGGACATTGACATGGCGACGGGTCGGGCTAAGCGAGGGGATCACTTCGGGTGCAGATACCGCCAATATGATTTCAGAGGAAAAGTTCCTCGTGATCGCATCCGAGATTTCGAGTCAAGAGTACGCCGAGCTTTTCCTGCACCTGCGAGTCGCGTTTGCAATTGTCACGGTGACATTGTTAGCGATCACGCTTTTCGCAAAACGATCGCTGCGCTCGAAACAACGCGCCAGCGAATCGCTGCGGCGCAGCCAGTTAAGTCTCCGAGAGTCGATTCATTCAATGGACGACGCGGTCCAGGCCCGCGTGGCCGCTGAGTCCGCCAACCAGGCCAAGAGCGAATTTCTCGCCGCCATGAGCCATGAATTGCGGACGCCGCTCAACGGTATCTTGGGAATGAATGAACTGCTAATGAGAACGGAATTGACCGATCAGCAGCGACAATTTCTCGAGGTCGGCAGCACTTGCGGCCAATCGTTACTGCAACAAATCAACGATATTCTTGACTTGTCCAAAATTGAAGCGGGAAAGCTCGAGTTGGACATTCAGTCGTATGACCTCGAGTCGCTGGTGTTTTCCATCGCCGAGATGTTTGCCCTAAGTGCCCACCAGAAGGGCTATCCGCTGCATTGCCACATCGATCCCCAGGCATGTGCCCAGGTTCGCTGCGATGGAAATCGAATCCGACAAATTCTCGTTAACCTTGTGGGCAATGCGGTGAAATTCACCACTTCGGGCTGCATCACCGTGCGGGTCAAATGCGTGCAGCAACAAGGACGATCAATGCGGCTCCGATTCTCGGTGCAGGACACGGGAATCGGGATTTTGGAAGACCGGCGCGACCGACTGTTTAAGCCCTTTTCACAGGTCGACCGCTCCGCCACTCGCGAATTCGGGGGCACCGGATTGGGGCTCTCTATCTGCAAAGAATTGACGGAGTTTATGCAGGGAGAGATTGGCGTGACGAGTCAGGTTGGCAGCGGATCGACGTTTTGGTTTGAGTTGCCGGTCGAGCTTGCGTCCGAGGAGTTGCCGGTCGACATACATCGCCGCTCGCTGGCCGGGATTTGCGTCGTTTCGGTAAATGATACGAACCACGTGCGAGCGCAGGTCTACGACAGCTTGCGGGCTTGGAAATGCCCGTTCCAGCAGGTCGAAAGCCTCTCGGAGGCGCTCGCGGCCATCACCCAGGCGGAGTCCTCTGGTAATCCGTTTTCACGCGTCCTGGTGGATTGCCGATTGGTCGCAGCGGATCAATACGCGGAGCTCCGCGACTTTGCCAAGAAATGCCACCTGCCGATCATTGGACTTGGGGCGAGTTTAGACGGTCCGGCGGTGGAGGATTTGAGGCAGGCGGGCGTCGGGGGAGTGCTGCTCGATCCGGTTCGCCCGAGCGCCTTGTTTGATGCGTTGAGCTCGGCGATCGGATTTGCCGCATCGACCACCACGGCTTCGGCCGAGAAGGCATCGCAAGCGGGGGCCACGCCGCAGTCGCCGGCGATCAAAGCTCACGTGTTGGTGGCCGAAGACAATGGCATCAATCAGATGTATGTTCGCGAACTGCTTGAGCACATGGGGTGCACCTGTGACATCGCTAACAACGGGGCAGAGGCGTTGTCGTCGCTGGAGCTGAACCGCTATGACCTCGTGCTGATGGATTGCCAAATGCCCGAGATGGACGGCTTCGCCGCCAGTCGTGAGATCCGTCGCCGCGAAGCGTGCGGGGAACTGCCCGGCCGCCTGCCGATCGTTGCCCTGACCGCCAATGCCTTGAAAGGCGACCGCCAGCGGTGCTTGGCGGCTGGCATGGACGAGTATCTCAGCAAGCCAATTGAGTACGGGACGTTACGGAAAATACTGATGGAATTCATCAGCGTGCCAGGCGTCTCCACTCCCTCCTAAAGACGGCATGACGACGCGAGCCCGATTATCGACCGCTACGGGAATCCGTATTCGGGGTTTGTTGGATCAAAATCGAGATCGGTGAGCCCCACGTTGGTTTGGATGTCGTGATAGGTGTACGACTCTTGCAGCGGAGCGGCTTCGCCGGCTTGTTTGGGCCAGCCAAAGCTTCGATAGCGAAGGATGAGTTGGCGTTTGGGATCCATGACAATTTCGGCCAGTGAGAAATCGTCCTTGGTGCCCGCGGGTTTTGCGCGTGTGACTTGGATCAGCTCGCCGGGGACCTCGTCGAGCAGGAAGTTAGGTGTGATTGTGACCTTGATATCCGGATTTTCTAAATCGACTTGTCCTCGCTCGATCAATTTTTCGACCAGACGCACAATCCCGATCTCTGAAATCGGATAGCGTTGGCCTCGCATCGCGAGAAATCCATTGGGGTCCAATGGAGGAATCGGAGCTAGGCCGAGCAAGCCGGCTTCGTGAACAAGCAGTTTTCCGTCATGCAAGTCTTCGGCCCAGATGACCTCGCGGCCACGAACGGAATCGGGGGCTGTGAAACGCAAGTAGGCTCGCATGGCACCCGCTTCGGTTCCGTTGCGAAATCGCGTTTGCACCTTCAGTTGGATCTCGGTCTCTTCGCCAAGTTGGCCGCCATCGGTCGCTTCTTGTTTGACAAACCGAGCGGTGTAGCTCTCGAGTTGATGAACCATCGCCGCGCGCGCCTCGGTTGCGATCTCAAGCACTTCGGCAAGCGTCGATTCACGCGTCGTTGCTGCGGATGACGATTCGCTCAAGTTGCTTGCCGTGGAATCGGAGAGGTCGGTCGGCCGTGCGTGTTCGCTGCTCGCTCGGCCTGGGCTGCTGACCGCATTCAAAAGCAAACCGACTGCGACCGCGCTCGCTGTCAACGTCACCACTAGCAATCGTTTTTTGGGAAATCGCTGTTTGGGAAATTGCACGAGCCGAAACTCCAAACTGAGGTGAACGCAGCGATTGATTCGTGTTGCGAAAACGAAGCAAGGCCACCGGGGATAGCAAAAAGGTCGGCCTCGGAGAGGCCGACCTGTCGATTTTCAATGCGAACGTCGTCGGAATTAGAAATTACCGTTGTTTTGCATTTTCGCTTGCTGTGCTTGACGCACGGCGGAGCCTACCGCTTGCAACAAGCCTTCGCTGATCATCAAGCGTGACTCTTGACCATTGGCAATGGTTTTTTGCACCATGATCACGTCGCCACCATCGGTGGCTCGCGAAAGGGTGTCGATCATGGCCGCGATCACTTCGTTGGTGTTGATCGATTGAGCATACTGGAGGATCGGCAGCAACTTCACGCGGAATTGACCGATGGGACGAATTCCCGCTTGATCGGACGCACCCGAGTCAATCAATTGCTTCATCAACGATTCGCTGTCCTTGCCCACGGCAACGTAGACGGACTTGGGACCGGTACCGACATGGACACGCAATTGAGGGCCGAACATTTGTTGCAGCTCCTCTTCGCCTTGGGGAACCTCGGCTTCGATCAAGTGCATCGCGACACCTTTGTAGGTGCTTTGGTCAAAGGAGAATTTTGGAGCCTTCGGTTCGTTGCGAACCTTCTCGGCCAAATCCTTGACGATCTGAGCCGCCTCATTTCCATCGGCGATGAAGCTTCCGAAGACAAATTGGAAGTCGTTTTGGTTGGCGAGCAATAGCGCCCCAACGTCTGCTTTGCCTTCCTTTACGGAATCGCTGGCTAGTTTGATGATCCGTTCCAACAACGCTTCGACTTCTTCGCGTTGGTCATCCGAGAGGTCGTCGGACTTGTCGAGTGCGGCACGAATGGCGCCCGTTGCACTTTCAAAACCGGTGCTGGCGTTCTTGATCGCGTCTGGGCCGATCGACATTGCCGCGTGATAATAGGCTGCCGCGTCGTCGCGAATGACCGCAGCGAATTGCGAGGGGATCGCTTGTTGATCGCCGTAGACCGCGGCTAGCTTGCTTCCCGCAACGGCGGTGAACGAACCTTCGAACATCACTTGCTTGCCGGCTTGGTCGATGTTCCAGCCGAGTTTCAATTCGTCGGTGTCTTGGATCAATTGTGCGATTTGCTCAATCGAACCTTCGGCCATTGCCTTGGTTCCCTCGGCATCCGCTTGATCTTGTTTGGCGATCGCTTGCTCAAATCCTTGGCGGAGTTGAGTGATCAACATGTTACGGGTTTCCGTTGGCACCAATTGCATTTTCAAGCGAATGGCGATGTCATAGTCATTCCCCATTCCTTCGAACAGCGAGACTGGATTCGCCGGTGCCAAATCGAGCAACTCGCGGTTGCGAGCGATTGCAGCCCAGTTGCCCACTTGGCGAATGAACATCGTGTTCGCCCCGATGGCGATCACTAGGGTGCCGTCATCGAGTTCGTCGGCGGGGCCGGTTTGAGCCTCCAACCGCTTGAGGACGGTGCGGATATCCGCTGTCGGGATCAAGGCAATCGGCTCAGGGGAACCGTTGACGAGCGGCACCACGATGCCAATCGGTTGGTTCAGATCGACACCTTGGGTAAAGGTGCCTGCCATCATTTGGAAGATCCCGCCGAATTGGGGTTGGCCCACGACGCCAGTCAAATAATTGACATCTTGCATCAATTTATTCATCGAGCCGAGGGTCACAACCACAACCGGCTCGGTTGCGTCGGAGATCGCGGAGCCCGGCGTTTTCGCTTGAGGGCTCTCTTGGGCATGCACCGCGGGGGAGGCGGCTGCAAACAGGGTTGCCGATGCAAACGCAATTGCTGCAAAGAGCCGGCTGACCGTAAATGAACGACGGAAAGGCATTTTCAAACCATCCTTAGGGAAATCGAAGCAAGAGAATCGAACGTTACTTATTTGCGCCCTGCGTGAGCAAACCGCTCGTTAACAACAAGCGTGTACCGCTGAAGTTCCAATCCTGGATCTTGGCGGGGGGCCGCAGCAACGATGCTGCATCATAAGAGAGTTCGGTGGGGTGTCTATCCGGATTACCCACGCGCTGCGGTAATGGTTTCAAGATTGCCAAAGAATGCAACCGGCGTTTTGCAAACCGGTGACTGCGGCATGCGGTTCCAGTCGCCGAATTGGACACCTTGGACCGATTTGTGAGCGCCGCGGTCGACCATGAAAGGGGACTGGCGAATGTGTGGTTCGACTATGACGACTATGACGTGAACCGAACACTGGGGTGGCCTGAGCACTGAGTGAGCTGAACACTAAGTGAACCGAGCACAGGGTGAACCAAACGCTGGGCGAACCGATCGGCCCGTCCCGCTGTGCCAACCGGAAGCTTTGGTGGCAGAAGAAATGAACAGCCCGCAGTGTGCTAGCGTTCTCGGAAGATGATCCGACCCTTGGTCAAATCGTACGGCGATAGCTCGACTCGTACCTTGTCGCCCGGGACAATCCGGATGAAGTGTTTTCGCATGCGGCCAGCCACATGGGCCATCACTTCGCTGCCCGTCTCGAGTTGGACGCGGAAGCGGGTGTTGGCGAGCGCCTGGGTGACGGTGCCTTCGACTTCGAAGGCCTCTTCTTTCTTACTCAAGTGACAAAAACCTGATTCGTGTGAGTGTGTTCGCTGGAATTAGAACAGCGTAATGTGGCATTGCCTAGTCGGACAGGAGCATAATGTCGCGAGACACCCGTTAGTGCGGCGATAAGCGGCACAAAGCATAGGTTACGACGTAGTGTTCAGGCCTAAAGGCGATTGGCCCGCCAACATGGCGGGCCATTCTGATCCCCAAGCGTTGGGGTGCATCTGTCGTGCCACAGTCTCTTTCGAAAAAGAGCAAGCGGTTAACGCTTACTGAACTGGACACCCCGACGAGCACCACGAAGGCCTGGTTTCTTACGCTCTTTCATGCGTGAATCGCGAGTCAGGTAGCTGCCGTCGCGAAGTGGTTCGTGGAGGGCTTCGTCATAGCTAACCAAGGCGCGAGCCAGGCCCATGCGGACGGCTCCGCTCTGTCCCGTCATGCCACCACCGTTGACACGGACGATCACGTCGACCTGTTCGGTCAAGCCAACGGCCTCGAGCGTTTGCAGGACGCAAGTCTGGTCTTGGGCGTTTACGAAGTACTCGCTGATTGGCTTCGAGTTGACCACGATTTTGCCGTTTCCAGCACGAACTCGTACGCGAGCGACGCTGCTTTTGCGGCGTCCCGTACCAAGCGCGTCACCGTTGATTTTGTCCTTTTTTACAGCGACCATAGGTATCAGTCTGTGTTGTATTTTTTCAGGTGGATTAACAGCACGTGAGGAAAGAGACCGTCACGCATAAAGTTGGGGGTAACGAATTCGCAGCAGAGGACTGCCGGAATTACTGGTTGGTTTTCAGCTTTTTGCCGGTTCGTTGAAGAACCGCAGGCTGTTGTGCCGTGTGGGGATGCTCAGGGCCCGCGTAAATCTTTAGCTTTTTCAGCATTTGGGTCGCCAACTTGTTCTTGGGCAACATGCGGCGGACCGCGTGCAGGATCAAGTCTTCAGGCTTGCGTTGTTGGCGATCGCCGTAGCTTTCCAAACGCAGGCCGGGGTGACCGGTGTACCACGTGTAGTGACGAACATCCATTTTGCGGCCCGACATCGCAACTTTGTCCGCGTTGGTGACGATCACGAAGTCGCCGCAATCGACGTGCGGTGTGTATTCAGGACGATGCTTGCCCATCAAGACGACGGCGATGTCACTCGCCAATCGACCGAGGATTTCGTCCGATGCATCGACGATGTGCCACTGCTTTTCTACTTCGCCGGGCTTGGCCATGAATGTTCGTTGAGCAACCACGAGATTGACTTTATTTATCGAGAGCAAAGATTGTTTTTGAGGTTGATCCGCCTACGCACGGGTTGCCCCGGTTACTGGCGAGAATCGAGGAATTTATCGGTCGAGGCGGTTCCAGACAAGGCCTTTTGTTTGAGATTCCCGTTGGATTGCACTCATTTTCGGTTAAATAAACAGTTTGCGGTACATGTTGTGCCCCAGGATCGCTTGGTTTGCCGCAAATCGGGGCGGCGTCGCGTTCGTCCCGTTTTAGAACCAAGTCGACCGCAAACTCCTGTACCGCTGAGTTTTTCCTTCCACTTACAATGCTTGCAAAGTGAACCTTTGCAAGCTCCCGCACTCCGAAATCGCTTGCCTGCGTCTGGGCGCTAGGGCCCAAACCGCTCGAGGTAGCGATCGAGTTTCAGTTTGCGACGGGCACTGTCGCTCGTCATGTAGCGAACGCTGCCAAAGATGGGCCGCTCGGGGCCCCACGCACGGTCGAACCGACCGAGGGTCCAGAAAATTCCGCTATACGAATTCGGGTCGCGCCCATCGAGGGCGTATTTGTTGTTCAGCTCGATCATGATGTGCAACGCCTGTTGAGGGGTGGCGGTCCAGTGCAGGATTTTTTTGCCCCACAACATTCTCATGTAGTTGTGCATGACGCCGTTGCGAACGAGTTCACGCTGGGCGGCGTTCCAGAGCGGATCGTCGGTTTGGGCCGCCTCGAACTGGTCAAGCGTGTAGGTTTTTTCGCGAGGGTCGCTTTGATGCTTGCGGAGCGTTTTCAGCGCCCACTCGGGAAGCGTGTCGAATTGGTCATAGGTGTCGGGCTCGCGAAAGGTTCGATTGAAGCTCATTTCACGCCATGTGAGCAGTTGGTCCAAACACGCTTCGGCGGACTCGCTGGTATTCCAGAAGTCGTGATTTTTTCCGTTCGCCGCTGACACCTGGTTGGGAGTCCAATCTTCGTGTGCAAGCAGCTTGTCGACGATCTCGTGGGCCGAGATATGGCCAAAGTGAAGGTGCGGGCTCAACCCCGTCGTCGCTTGTTCATTGGGATGGTTGCGATCTTCGCTGTAGCGTGCCAAGTCGTGCTTGATAAACCGGCTCAGTCGTTTGTGGGCCGCCTTGGCTCCACCACGAACGGTCTCGCTTGGTTTGACTTGATGATCGATTGGAATCTCACAGAGTCCACCGGGGGCCAGTCGTTTTTCGATATCGGCGACGGGCCAGCGTTTCGTGATTTTGGTGGGCAGTCGATCGAGCGTCGGCAATCGGACTTTCGCCAAAGGATTGGCCTTCGGCATTTCCAGTAGTGCATTGAGGATGTTTTTTTGCATCCAGCGGCGGTAGCTGTGGGCCACGGTGAAGGTGCGGTCGGGAAGTTGCAGCGGGATCACGCCATTGCTGTCGACGAGTTCAAGACGCGCGGGAATCCGATCTTTGACTGCCTCGATGATGTGAGGCAAAAAGAAGCAAGGGTATTCGTCGGTCACGACGGTGCAGGCCTTTTTCGCCAGCATGTGAAGCAGGGGGCTGGCCACGCCCGGCTTGGGTTCAACGTATGGGTAGTACGTTACCGGTTGATTCGCTAGCTCGGCGGCGTTGTCTCGCATGCCTTCGATCACAAACGTATGCATTCGATCGCTCGCCCAGCGGTAGCGGGCGCGAAGCGGTTCGAAGACGACTAGCGGCTTGCCGAATTGCTGGGCTCGGTCGACGGCATGTTCGAGGGCAAAGTTGTAGTGCGTTCGCCGAAACGCGATCATCCAATACAGGACATAGTCTCCGTCCTCGCGGAGGGGGTGGTGATTGGCATCGCGGTGCCGAAGCGAGGGGATCAACATAGCAAATCAGGGTGTGAGGAGTTGGAGCGAGGCACCGCGACGACGCATCAATCGAGTTTCCCTAGCAAGCTTGCCGCATCGAGCCCTTCGACCGATCGCACATGCAGGTCGCGTTGTGGGAATGCAATCTCGATGTTGTGGGCGTGAAACGCGTCGTCAATCGCCAGATGTAGTTCGTGCTTCAAGCGGCGATAACTCATCACCCCTCCGACAAACACCCTCAGTTCAAATTGGAGGGTGCTCTCACCAAACTCATTGAAAATCACCATCGGCGCGGGATCCTCCAGCACCGAGGCGTTTTTTTCGGCGACTTCATACAGTAGTTTCGTTGTCAACCGCGTATCGCTTCCGTAGGCGACGCCGATCGAGGTCACCAACCGCAGACTCGCATTGCTGAGCGTCCAATTCACCAAGTTTCCGGTCACAAATTCTTTGTTGGGCACCACCAATTCTTTATTGTCCCAGTCGAGGATGGTAGTCGCTCGGATGCGAATTCGAGTCACCGTGCCGGTCACGTCGCCAATCGTGACGGTGTCGCCGACGCGTGCGGGCCGCTCGAATAGCAAGATGATGCCGGAGACAAAATTCGCGAAGATCTCTTGTAATCCGAAACCCAATCCAACGGTCATCGCCGCGACCAACCACTGGACGCTCGACCAACTGACCCCCAGGAATTTAAACGTGGCCAGGACCCCGATGACGATCATGACGTAGCGAGACATCGCACTCGCGGCATAACGGGCTCCCGCATCCAATGGCAACCGTTGCAACAGCGTGATGTCCATCAAACCGGGGACGTTTCGACAGGCGATCACGGTCAAAACGACGGAGACTATCGCCATAATCAAGTCCCCCAATGTGACCCAGACCGGGCCGGTATCCGAGTTCGTCGAATGCAGGACGTTCAACCACAACGGATAACGATTCACGACGCCGAGTGCGGGAAAGAATTCGCTCCACGTCAGGTACAACCCAATCGCCCCGAGTAAAATCGGCAATAAGCGAACGAAGCGTTGGGCTTGTCGATTCAAATCGGACAACTGAACATGGCCGGCACTTTCGATGATGACTGCCGCATCGACCGGCATCTCCGGAGTCGCTTCCTTGACGAGCGCCAAGGCTTCGCGGCGTTCGCGGGCTCGAGCGATCGCAACGCGGCGATACGTGATCAGCAACCAGCGCATCAGCAGGGCGCGGACAAAAATCAACATCGACACCAGGGCGACGGAGACCCCGAATCGCCAGCACAATTGAACGGCGGCGTAGTGGTATCCGGCCAGCGATCCGGCCATTAAAACAACAGGCACAAACGTCACCAGCGGGACCAGGGCCCATCCCACCCCGGCGCTCCACGTCTCCGATGCGGCGCGAACTTGGGGCATGATCGTGCTTCGTGGCCCCAGCCATCTCCATAGAATCACCGCTGCGGTGAGCATGGCAATCGAAAACGCCAAACGCCCCAGGGAGGTTGTGATCCATTCGTCGCCGCGTCGTTCGGTATACAACACCACGACGGCGCAGGGGACGATGATTCGCGCACTCCATACCAAGCCGCGACGAATCATTTGCGTTGCGGTCACGTCCCAATCAAAGTGATCTTCCGCAATCCCATCGGTTCGAAAAACATGCCGCGCAAAGTCGATCGCGTACATCAACACGCCACCGCGAAATAGCGTTTCGCCGAACGTATGCAGCGGCGTCCCAATCGACGTTGCGTTCTCGAGTCGCCAAGCGATCCACCAAACGACCAAGGCGCCCGGCGCGGCAAGCAAAATCGTCATCAGCACGGCGGTGGCGGTCGGAGTAAGCTGTGTGGCGTTGGGACGCGATGCTTCTTGACCGAGTCGGGCAATCTTCTGTTTGATCCGGCCACGAGTCATCAATAGCCATCCGATCAAAAGCCAAACGGGAACCGACGCGAATGGATTTCGGCGAAGGTCGCCGAGCAATACTTGCACCCCAGCGATCCACGTTTGGAGGCGAAAGGATTCGCGAAACGGCTCGCTCCACGCGATTCCAGAGAAATTCCAGATCGGGGGCGTGCTGGGGACCCATAACACGTGTTCGGAAACAAAGGCGGCGTGCTCGTCGATTAAGTCGGTCAATCGCCGCTGTTCGACCTCGAGATTGCTCAATCGGCTCAAGCGTTTTCTGGCGATTTCGGTCAACTCGCGATACAGCGTCAAGCGATCGTTAAAGACGCGGCGCAGTTGGTCTTCAACCGATTCACGGTCGTCCTCGGGGATCAAGCCTGCGTGGTTGTCGATGTATTGCGCGACCGCCGAATCAAGATCGAGTAACTTTCGCCGCTCGTTCTCCCACTTGAGAATCAGCACGGTCAATTCACCGATCTCCGTACGCCGCTTCTGTGATTCTTGGTAATGGGTCGAGGTGCTCGGCAGCTCGTTTTTCTCGTTCCGTAATAACAAGCCGATCTCTTCCGAAAACTGAGCCGCTTCGGCTTGTTTACGCGTCTCGGTAAATTGCTCGTTGCGAGCGAGGTACTCTTCGCGAGCCACCACGATCGCTTTGCGATCGTTCTCAAGCTGCTCTAACAAGGTCGTTTTCTTGTTGGCCAAAGCGAGGTTGAACTCGACGGCATCCTTGAGTTCTTGATCCGCCTTCTGAACCGCCTGGACCGCTTGATTGGCTTTCTGCATCGCTTCGGCTTGCTCGGCCTTGGCCAGGGCGGATTGCAGATTTTCAACCTGTTTCTGCTGTAACACCTGTTCGCGAGCCGAGGCATCGCGTTGCAGCGCGAGCAAACGCTGGGCATCCTCGGAAACCTGCGTTTCGAGCGCGAACAAAGCTAACTCATCTCGCAATTGTTTCGTTCGAATTTGTAACAAGGTGCGTCGCGCACCCAAAATCGGATCGGACTGGCCCGCCCCGATCTCGCTGAGCTGTTGCTCGGCATCCACCAGCGCCGAACGCGACGTCGCGATCAACGCAGGTAGTTCCGCGATCCGTTTGCCCCACAGTTCGACCTGTTCGTTGAGCGTTTTAAGTTGTTGGTCCAGCACGGCTAAATCGGCAACCGCTTGGCGATGCAGCGGCTGCAATTGCTCTAGTGAAACTTTGCTTAACGCTTGAGGGTCATCCGCTTGCCGGGCGACGAGTTTCTCAAGGCGACTTTGCACGCTTTGGATATCGGCGGCGGCGGTCAACGATTGTTGCGTTAGCAAATCGATTCGTTGCTTGGCGAGCTGGGACTCGTCGAGCCGTGCGATCGCTTTCTTGAGCAGATCGGTGATCTGTGTTTTTTGCGTTTCATTCAAATCGACCGAGCTGGCGACCAATTGGATACGCGTCTCCAGATCCGTTTGGCTGGGCCCCGGCGGTTCGATGGGGGCGACCCGCTCCGCGGGCCCGGCTGATGCTGGCGGGTCTTCCGGCGCGGGTGACGCCGTGCCCGTGCCAGGGGCTCCCGTGCCGGGGGTGTCTGTGCCTGGGGTGTCTGTGCCTGGGGTGTCTGTGCCTGGGGTGTCTGTGCCTGGGGTGTCTGTGCCTGGGGTGCCTGTGCCGGGGGTGCCTGTGCCGGGGGTGCCCGGCGTTGGGGCCTCGGGAGCTGCGGTGCCCGGCGTTGCGGACTCCGGCGTTGCGGACTCCGGCGCCGTCGGCCGGGGCGCAGGTGACGGCGGCGAATCGGTTTGTGCGAACGCTTCGCAGCTTGCCAAGGCGAGCGTCAGGCAAAGAATGCAGCCCAGGCTGAGGCGAATTTTGCCATCGGATCCAGTCCATGAAACGCGAAGGGGGGAATCGTGCTCAACCGAAAAAGGTAGACGACGCAACGGAGTCTCCATTTGAGTCGAAAACCGCTTGCCGGACGACGAAATAGCCGTCTGAAACCGCGATCGTCTCTCAAGCTTAGGCAGCTTAGCGGCGCGTGGTCAAATGTTTTCGCCGCAGAAAATCGTCGCGGACTGGGGAGTCTTTCGCGTCGGCCATTGGAACGCTCCGCCGGTTTGTTTTTTACCTGGCGTCCTAAATCGAGTGACTTAAGCTACATTCATGCTGAGCGATCCCGCATTGCCGGTTTGCTTGATTTTTTGTTTTCCGTTGTTCGTGATAGGAAGAGGTTCCCGACGTGGGACGTAGGCGACGATCGATTCCCTGGGCGTTCGTGTTGGCAATCGCGATCGCATTGGTTTGTATTGCTTACGTGTTTGGGGTGGCGTGGTGGCAATCACGCGGTTCTTCGCATTACAGCGCCGCGGATCTGTACCTCACGCGGATGATTGACGTGACGATCGCCGCGTGGCTGTTTTGGATTGGGGCCTCCATCGGCAGCTTTCTCAACGTGGTCGCATGGCGAATGCCGCGTCACGAAAGTGTGAATGGACGCTCGTATTGTCCCCGTTGTCGCTCGCGACTCAAAGCACGCGATAACTTTCCTGTCTTCGGTTGGCTTGCCTTGCGTGGTCGCTGCCGCACGTGCCGGTTGCCGATCTCCCCCCGCTATCCGATCGTTGAAGCGGTGGTGGGGATCTCGGTGACCTTGGTCGGTATCGCCGAAATCTATCAGCTGAGTTTGCCCTACCAAAGCACACACTTTCACGGCGGCGCGCTATGGACCCCGGTGGTCGATCAAGCGGTGCTGGGAACCCTGCTCTATCATACGATCGCGATTGCCTTGGCTTGGGCGATGGGATTGATTCGCATGGATGGCCATCGGCTGCCGAGACGCTTGACGTGGACCGCCGCGATTCTAATGGTCGGGGGGATGGTTGCATTTCCAAGCGTGATGGCCGTGCCGTGGCAAATGCAGGTTGCCCCCGATTGGCGAGCTGGCGGGTTGTACTTCGATGCTCTAATGCGGGTCGTTACCGCATTGGTGGCGGCGACCTTCTTGGCCCGATGTTTGGCCCGGGGGTTATGCGTGGGCGCGGACCTGAAACTCGATCCGCTGGGAAAATCGACGGCTCGTTTGGTCGATTTGATCACCGTGATCGCCGTGCCGGCATTGGTGATCGGGTGGCAATCGCTATCGGCGGTGTTGGTCGTCGGATCCTTGGTCGCCCTTGGACTGGGGCGTGTTTTGCCGAGCCGAACCGACATGCTGGGCCGCTTTGCGATCGCGATGCCGATCACCCTTTCGTTGGCGATCCTGTTCTGGCGACCGCTGCACGCGTTGCCGCTGTGGCCATCCGTAGGCAGCTCGCCCTGGGTGCTGTTGGCAGCCGCAGGCGTGGCTTTAATCGCCCCGGTTTGGTTGCGAGAATCAACCACTGCGTCCCCCCAAACGATGCCGATTCGCGCGGCGGATGCGGACGACGAGGACGCGGACGACGACGACGACGACGACGACGACGAGGACGAGGAAAAGGATGCGGATGCGGAAGACGAGGAAGACGACGAAGATGGCAATGAGGACGTCGCCGAAGAAGGGGAAATCGCAGGTGACGAGGGGGATGACCCCCACGAACCCACCAAGCCGACGGTTTTGGAAAACTGACGAGGCTTTTGAGTTATGATAGGCATTCCCCTATCCTGCGTCTCCTTTTGCGTGAAACGATTCACTTGAAACAAGGTTGTCTGCTCGTGAGAATTTTTGGTTCTGCTCTCCTCGCTCTCTGCTTGTTCGTCGGTGCCGTGTCGGCCGAAACGACCCGCTTGGTTCTGGTTGCGGGTAAACCATCCCATCCGCCTCGCATGCACGAATTCAATGCGGGCGTTCAACTGCTCGCCAAAAGTCTCGCTGCGGTACCGAACCTCGAAACCCAAGTCGTTTTGAATGGTTGGCCCGCCGACGAGTCGGTCTTTGCGAACGCTGACGCGGTGATCTTCTATATGGACGGCGGCCGGCGACATGAAGTGGTCCAGGAAGCGGGGCGGCGTTTGAAGGTGATCGACCAATGGGTCCAAAAGGGAGTGGGCGTCGGATTCATGCACTTCGGCGTCGAAGTGCTGGCCGATCAGGCGGGAGGAGAATTCAAACGTTGGATTGGCGGGCACTACGAAAACATGTTCTCGTGTAACCCGTTTTGGGAACCGATGTTTGTCACCTTGCCGGATCATCCGATCACACGCGGCGTCAAGCCGTTCCAAATCAAGGATGAATGGTATTTCAATATGCGATTTATCGCTGACATCACCGGCAACGAAGCGAAGCAGGTCGACGGCATCAAGTTTCAACCGATCTTGGTGGCCGTACCTTCGGACGAAGTTCGCGATGGCCCCTACGTTCATCCCAAAGGTCCCTACGCTCATATCCAAGCGTCCAAAGGCCGCGCCGAAGCGATGATGTGGGTGGTCGATCGAGAGGACGGCGGACGCGGACTCGGATTCACCGGAGGTCATTTCCACGACAATTGGGGCAATGACGATTTTCGCAAAGTGGTGCTCAATGGCCTGCTCTGGGTGGCCCAGCACGAGGTGCCTGAAAACGGCGTCGAGTCGACGGTCACGCAAGCAGATCTCGACGCCAATCTCGACAAAAAGAACCGCCGCTAATTTGTCTTCGCCCCAAGGGGGCGTTTCACTCGACCGCCGGCGAATCTCTGCGGGCGCCTGCGGCGTGATCGCATGGGTGGGTAATCGACCGCTTGCGAAGGACCTTTCGATCGACGGTGCCGTGTGACGTGTTCTTTGCGGCGGTGCCGTGTGACGTGTCCTTTGCGGCGGGACGTGTCGCCACGTCCGCAACGTCACTTGGGATCTTGGCGATCACCCCCGTTTGAACGCGAGGCTCAGGCGTCGCCGAAATGTGCTTTGGCAACCATTTGAGCGCCCTTGATATCGAGTTTTCCGGTTCCCAATAGCGGGATCTCCTCGACCTGCAGAAAACTGTCCTGCGAGGGGATGAATAGGTTCGGCAACCCGGCGGCGACCAATTCCGTGCGGACCTCGTCGTAGGTTTTCGAGGTCGCTAGGTGCAGCACGATCAAACGCTCTCCTTTTTTGACATCGGGAACGGCGGTCACGCAGACCATGGGGCGATCGGCTACGGAATTGTCATCGTCGGCTTCGATCGTCTCGGCGTCCTGGTGGCAGTTTGCGTAGACCTTCGCGATCTCTTCTTCGACTCGTCCGTGCGGCACCATTTCGCCGCCAATCTTCGAGAATCGGCTCAGACGCCCTGTGATGAACAAGAATCCTTGGTCGTCCACATGGGCGATGTCACCGGTCACGTACCAGCCGTCTTGAACGACTTTACGAGTCAACGATTCTTGATTGACATAGCCCTTCATCACGTTGGGGCCGGTCACTAACAACATCCCGTTCTGACCCGTCATTTGCTCGGTCCCGTCCTCGGGTGACACGATCCGTACGGCGACGCCGGGAAACGGCCGTCCGACACTTCCTTCGATGCGGTCGACTTGATATTTCGCAGAGGAACGCGTGGGAGGAATGTTGACAGAGACCAAGGGGCTTAGTTCCGTGGTTCCGTAACCTTCCACCGGTCGGATGCCGAAGCGTTGTTCAAAGGCATCGAACAAATCGGCAGGCATTTTCTCGGCCCCGACCACGACGACATCGAGCGAGGCAAAGTGCTCGGGTTCCACCCGTCGCAGGTAGCCGCGCAGAAAGGTTGGCGTGCCGAGGAATACGGTCGCTTTGTATTTGGCAACCAGTTTGCCGATTTGTCGCGCATCGAGCGGATTGAAATGGTAAACGCCGGTCGGCCCGAGTGTCATCACGGACCACAGCGTCACGCTGTAGCCGAACGAATGAAAGAAGGGCAAGATTCCCAGCACGACATCGTCGTAACCGAGCCTCACCGTGCGACTGACCGCATCGACGTTGTGGCTGATGTTCGCTTGCGTCAACATCACGCCCTTGGGCATCCCGGTCGACCCGCTGGTGAAGATGATCGTTAGCAAATCATCCTCGTTCACCTTGTGTAATCCCAGCACTCGATCGAGCACCACGGCGGGCAGCAAGACGCCTTGAATGAACGCGACCGCTTTGTCCCAAGCGGTGATCTTGTCACGCAGCGATTCGAGCAAGACGACGGCGGCGTCGAGTTTCAAATCCAATTTGCTGAGGAACTTTTCGCTCGTCAATACATGCTGGACCCCCGCATCGTTGATGCAGTGATTCATCACACTGCTGCTGACGGTGTAGTTCAGATTGACGGTGACACGGCGGTCCATCGCCAGCGCAACATTCGTCGCCACACCTGCCACGCTGGGCGGCAACAACACCGCGACGGTGGATTCGTCACGCCCTAGGATTTCGCGACGCAGCACCCGCCGTAGCGCCAACACGCGGATCAGCAGATCGCGTCCGGAAACCTCGGTCCCCATCGAATCGGCGCACTGGATTTGACTTCCTTTTTTTCGCCACACGCGGATCACGCGACGTGCAAGAGTCGGGTACCTATGGCGATGTTCCATCGCCGCGCGAGATCCCAGCGATTGGACGTTCGAGCGAACCAATTCAAGCGGCGCATCGGCTGGGAGCGGTTCGCCGATGTACAACGTGATCGTGCGGCGCAACTGGGTGGGGCGTTTGAAGAAAAACTTGCCTCCCGAAAAACTGAAGATGCTGCCCCACATGCCCTCGAGCCAAACGGGCATGATCGCGGCATCGGTCCCCTTGAGTATTTTTTGTACCCCCGGTTTGAACGCTTGTAATTGTCCCGTCCGTGTGATCGTGCCTTCCGGGAAAATCCCAATCACCTCGCCGTGATTCAAGCCTTCGCGGGCGGTCTTCAACGCTCGTCCAATCGACTTGGGGCCCGAGTACATCAAAATCGTGTCAAAGGCTTTTCCCAAATAGCTGCCGATACGGGTGTTGAAATTGGCTCCGTCGACGATGAATCGTACGTTTTTAGGCAACATCCACAGCAACAAAATGCCATCGATCCAGGAAACATGATTGCTGCAAATCACATAGCCGCGATCGCGGGGCAGATGCTCGAGACCGATGACCTGCTTGCGATACAGCAGCCCCAGCAACGGGCGCATGAATCCACGCACAAATCGGCGAGGCGAAAAGATCGCCAATAGCAATACACCGATGGCCAAGACGACGACGACCAGCAGTCCAATTTCCGATCCACTCACTTTTTATTGCCTCTAGCAAAAATTTCGTTTTCGTCGCAAACAATCGGTACAAGCCGTTCCGCCACGAGTCTTGATAATCCTGCGTTACCATAAACGAATGACACGGGGGGCGAAATCAGACTGGTGACGATGCCGTGGAGCCAAACGTTGATGGAGCCGTACCACGGGATGGTTGCGCCATAAAAAAAGGGTGCCCGCTTTGGAACCATTTGCCACGACAACCGATTTGCGGTGGAGGACGACTTTAGAGCCGCCCTCCTTCGGTCGCAGTGAACTCGGCATACACGGGCAAATGACTGGTCACCACTTCGGCCTCGGCGAGACTCATGTTGTACACTCTCAAGAAGTCGAGTGCTCCGCCACGGCCGAGATACTCGCTGCAGGAAGTCGTATCCATCAAAATATT
The DNA here is from genome assembly GCF_007860095.1 of Novipirellula galeiformis. NCBI lineage: Bacteria > Pseudomonadati > Planctomycetota > Planctomycetia > Pirellulales > Pirellulaceae > Novipirellula > Novipirellula galeiformis. The sequence goes on from NZ_SJPT01000008.1 coordinate 23,775, forward strand.
GCTGGTTTGATATCGGCCAAAGATGTCCGTGGGTACACTTCGTACCGCCGCGGCCACCTTGTCTGCAGCGAGCGTGGGGACCAAGTAAGCATCGTCCGCTTGGAACAATCCCGCCAGAATGACGTCGTCTTCGCCCCGCCCGTCGCTGCGCACACTTTTGACAATCTTCGGTAGCAAGGCCACTTCGCTGGGGGCTTGGCCCAGATCGACGCGAATGTTGACGAGTGAAAACGTCCATGCCTTGTCGACCCCGGGCTCGGCGGTTTGAAACCAAGCGACCAAGGGATCGTAACCCATTTGGTTCTGGGGATCCGCAATCGTGTAGGTCTGGTTGCGATCGACGCGAACGCGAGTGGTATCGAACACAAACGCCAACTGTTCTTGACGCCCGGTCGGACCGTTGGCCTCCCCGAGGACATAGTCATAACGGCGACCAGATTGATTGATATCGTCGACCAACCGTGGGATCAAGTCTCGCTCGATCGCGGCGATTTGTTGCAGAGCTACAATGTCGAACTGGTGTACGATCCGCACGACGTTCTGGCGCACGATGGGATTGCCCAGCTTGGTCGGGCCGAATCCATCCAAAGCCCAAGAGGCGATTCGCAAACTCTTAAAACGCTTAGCGGGTGAAGCGGGGGCAATGTTGCCCGGAGCGACGCCAGCGGCAGACCGACTGGCCAAAGTAAACGGGCTATCGGATGTTGCGGTGGCGGGGGAAGACGCGGCGTTGGATCCATAGCGGTCCGAATCGCTGCTGAATTGCGATTCGCCCGGAAAGCTGGTCAGCTCAGCGTCACCCCACAACTCTTGTTTGGGCGAAACACTGAGCCCATCAAGGCCTTGAATATTGTAGTTTTTGAAAAAATACCAGCCGCCACCGGCAAGTAGCAGTACTACCACAGCGACTTGAATCGGATTGCCACGGGTAGAGTCTTCCATTGCTCGGTAAAGGATCGGTCTCTGGAGGAATGCATGAATTTGAAAGGCGGGTCAAGATTGAGGTGAAAACGCGGTCGCAGGCCCGAAGGTGCCGCGACACCATTCCGCCTCTAACATCATCGATCCCGCGGGGGCGGTTTCATCAAGCCGAGTCGCGAATTCCAACGGTCCGATGCGAAATGCCCTTGCTTGAACAATCCAAGAACTGCATTCGTCACATTCGCTAAGCTTTAACGCCATTTCTGCAGTGCAGCCGAATTTTGAAACGGCTCCATCACTGACACGGCCGCAAACTGGCGTTACGATACTCCCCTGTGGAACATGTGAATTCCCGTGTGCGAAACGTGATTGGGCACACCCCAATCAAGATTGTCCGTTTTTTTGTCCCCATTCTTGCGAGCTGATACGAACCGTGAGCGAATCCATTAACGTCGACGTCCCTACCGTTGGTGAATCGATTAGCGAAGTGCAGATAGGTCAGTGGCTTAAGCAAGAGGGCGACTGGGTCCGAAGCGGTGAAGATCTGGTCGAAATCGAAACGGAAAAGGCATCGGTTCAAATCCCCGCCCCCGCATCGGGCATTCTTGAGAAAATCGTCAAGGCTTCCGAAGCTTTTGCGACGATCGGTGAAACGATCGCTTCGATCCGGCCCAGCGAATCCCCCGAAGGAAATGACGGGGCTCCCGCCTCGGGTGGGGCTGCTCCGGCTGCCACCCCTTCCGCTCCGGCCGCCTCAAACCCCTCGGACGCTGCTGCGACGGCCAGTGGTCAAGCCGCGACGTTTGCGATGCCTGCGGCAAAGCGATTGCTCGAAGAACACGGGCTGTCGGCCAGCCAAGTGCCTGCGTCGGGTCCCGGCGGCCGTTTGCTCAAAGAAGACGTGCTGACGTTCGTTCGCAACCGCGGCAATGCTCCGGCTCCGGCTGCCGCACCTTCGCGTCCAGCGCCCGCCGCAGTGGTACCGGCCAGTCGCCCTACCCCCTCTACCTCGCTGGTCGCCGAATCGTTGCCCAACCGCCGCGAAGAGGTCAAACCGCTCAGCATGTTACGTCGCACGATCGCGGCGCGATTGGTCGAGGCCCAACAGACCGCGGCGTTATTGACGACGTTCAACGAAATCGACATGCAAAATGTCATGTCGATCCGTAGCAAGTACAAAGATGCGTTCGCCGAACGCCATGGCGTCAAACTCGGATTCATGTCCTTCTTTGCCAAAGCCTCGGTCGAAGCCTTGCGGCGTTACCCGTTGGTGAATGCCGAAATCCGCGACGACAATATCGTGATGCGTCATTACCATGATATCGGGGTCGCTATCGGAGGCGGAAAAGGGCTTGTCGTCCCCATTTTGCGAAATGTCGAACGGATGTCGTTCGCCGATGTGGAGCTTGGAATCAGTGAATTCGCACGCCAAGCGGGTGAAAATCGTCTGCAACCTGCTGACCTGATTGGCGGAACCTTTACGATCAGCAACGGGGGCGTCTACGGCTCGCTGTTGAGCACACCGATCGTCAATCCTCCTCAAAGTGGCATTCTCGGACTGCACTCGATCCAAGAGCGTCCCGTCGCGATCGATGGCAACGTCGTGATTCGTCCGATGATGTATATCGCGTTGACCTACGACCATCGCGTGGTCGATGGCCGTGAAGCGGTCGGCTTCCTGAAAACGATCAAGGAAGTGATCGAAGACCCCTCGCGGCTCTTCCTGGAACTGTAACCGCGGCCGCGGAAAACACGGCCATGCCTTCGGTCGCTTTGGTGTTCCCCCAACGCCAAAGCGACTTAAATCCGCGGCGACTTGAATCGGTGACGACTTGAATCGGTGAAGACTCCATGCCGAAAATCCAATTGTGATCGCAGGGCGAACGGTTTAAGACGCGCGATTCGATGGATTCCGGGCCAAAGGCCCCGCAACTTGCCCAGCCTGAGCCCAACGGGGCGAGGTTTTCTTGGCTTGCGCCGCTCCGCTATAAAAGCGACCCGTTTAGCGTCAACGTCGATGGCATTGCCAGCGCAGACCGGGGCGTTGCCTGGCTATGCAAACGCGCAACGGCTAAACGGACGCGGCGGGTTCGGATTCGCTGAAAAAAATTAACGCGAGTTGTGACAATTCGCACACCGTGGCCGCTTGGCTGTGCGTCGGTGCACTCGTTCAGGGTGTACCGCAGGGATCACACTTGTCGCAAATCGGCGACTGGATCAACCCATTCGGGGTTGGCATTGGAGGGGGGGCGTTTTTGGCACATCAAATGCAACGCCGAGTCCAATGCGACGCGGATTTCAATGCGACGTGTCCCACGTAACGTGGACGCCAATGCGACGCCGAGTCCAGTGCAACGTGGACGTTGCCTGTGCGCAATTTCAGTTGGAATCAACGTGTTCACTTGGATTCAACGCGTTCATTTGGATTCATGTGGGAACCGCGACGCGTCTGTAATGAATCCCTGACTCTAGCCAATGAGACTGCATCGTGACCAAGGTTCTTTTCGCCACCGACGGCTCCCCCCAAGCGACAAGTTCTCTCGAATTTCTGCGTCGTCTTTCGCTGCCGCGACCGATCGACGTGGAGTTGGTATCGAATGTGTTTATCCCGCTCAATCAGGGTGATCTAACCGACCCGTTGCTGCGGGATTTTCGCATCCACCAGGAGTCCGCCGCCGACCAATTCTTAGCGGCGGCGGAAACGTCGCTCGCGGGCTATGCCGATGTAACCGCGCGGCGTTTGTTGCATGGCGACATCGGTCACAGCATCGTGGAAGCGGCCGAGCAAAGCGATTGTGATCTGATCGTGATGGGGGCCACCGGTCACTCAGGCATCGGGCGAATGTTGCTCGGCAGCGTTAGCGATTACGTGGCAACGCATGCCCCCTGTAGCGTGTTGATCGGGCGGCAACCGGCGCATCAAATTTCGCAAGAGGATCCGATGAAAATCACGATCGGATACAACGATGGTGCCGGTTCCGAGCAAGCGCTCGACGAGTTTCTCAAGCTCCGTTGGGACAATGCCGTGCAAATTAGCTTGTTAGGTGTCGTGGCGATTTTTCAGGGGTTCAGTCCCGATTTGATGCCGAACATCATCGAGTATCGCACCGACCAACGTGTCGCTGCGCTGCGTCATTTGAAACAGGGGCGGGAGCGATTGATCGCGCCGCCGTCGCAACTCTCGTCGGATCAAATTGCATGTGACATTGTCGAGACCGATCACGTGGGAAATGCGGTGACGGAGCACCTCGACGCCCATCAAAGTGATCTTGTCGTGATTGGTGATTCGCATCGCAGTCGAATCAGCCGTATGTTGCTTGGCAGCGTTTCGCGTTTTGTGTTGCAACATGCTCGGTGCAGCGTCTGGATTGCTCGCGACAAGACGGTTGCCAACGAAGCTTAAATGAATCGCTTCTCGCCCCACACCTGATTGCGATTGGGAGGCACCAGTCCTGGGTTGGCTGGGTTTTGGTAGAGCAGCGATTGTATTTTTTCTTCGGAACCGATAAAGCCGCAGGATCGGTCGTAGTGCCAATCTTCGCCCTCGGGCAACCATCGATCGTCCAACGGCCAAGGATCAAACGGACAATAGCCAAGGTCCTGTTCAAGTTTGGACGAGTTCATGGTCACGTCGCCGGCGCGGGGAGGCATTGGGCCGGCTTCGACGCGCAGACAACCGTTTAACAGGTCGGGGTCATAGCCTCCGATGCGGTTGACGATTTGCCCGATCTGGTACAGCGTTAGACGTCGGGGACCGCCGGCGTGGTACAGACCCGCGAGTGGTTTTTCCAGCAAGTCTGCGAACAACCGATTCATGCAATCGGTGTACGTGGGGGTGCGCAGTTCGTCGGTAAACAAGGTTGCCGGTTTGTTTTGTTTAAAGCGAGACGCGATCCAGTCGATAGCACCGGCGTGCTCGTTAAAGCTGATCCCCATCGGCAAGGAAATTCGCAGCACACAGGCATCGGGACGCTGCGTCAGCACGACCTGTTCGGCTTCGGCCATCTTGGCTCCATAGACCGTCACGGGGTCGGTCGCGTCTTCTTCATCGTAGCCACCGCCGTCGCGTCCTGCGAACACCAGGTCGACCGACAAATGAATCACACGAGCATCGTGACGCGCCGCTTGAAGGATCATATTCTCGGCGCCGACGACGTTGACGCGGTGTGCCATCTCGACATTCATTTCACACGATTTGAGTCGGCAACAGCCACCAAAGCTGAGCAGGCTACGAAAGCGATATTGGTCCCAGAGCCGAGCCACGCTGGCGGCATCCTCGGCATCACAGGCCACGATGCCGTCGCCCGAAAGCGGCCACATGCTCGATTGACGAATCCCGATCACTTGGTCGCCATAGAGGTCGCGAAAGTAGTGGAACGCATTGTATCCGGGGACGCCGGCAATCCCCGTCACCAGCATTGGCAGTGGCGGGGGGGAGACGCTGTCTGCGAAGTTTTTCGGAGCTGGGTCCACGAAATCCATGTCTGATTTTTCGTCGCGCGAGTTTGATTGCAGTTACCAGGTGTGCCCTTGTCACTGGCCGGGAGCGACAAGTATGGTTGAGAAGTGTGCCGAAAAAAGGCGTCCGAGACCACCCAACATGGAAATCGACAAGCCGTGACCGAGCGAATTCTGTTTGAATCCCACTCCCACACCCCCCTCTGTATGCATGCCGATGGTCTGCCCAGCGAATATGCCGAGGTCGCTTGGCAGCGTGGTTTGAAGGGGATTAACGTCACCTGTCATAACCCGATGCCCAACGGCTTTTCCGCTCATGTTCGCATGCGAGAAGATCAATTCGACGAATATGTCAACCTCGTCGAACAAACGCGTCAGCAGTGGGAAGGACGCGTTGAGGTTCGCTTGGGACTCGAGGCCGATTACTTCGAGGGGCATGAAGCCTATGTCGAAAAACAGCTCCAATCGGCCGACTTTCAATTTGTGCTCGGTTCGGTTCACCCCCAGATCGGCGAGTTCCGCGAGCGTTATTGGAGCAGCGATGTTTTGGAGGTCCAGAAGACCTATTTTCGCTTGCTCGCTCAGTCTGCTGAGACGGGCTTATTTGACTCGCTCGCTCATCCCGATTTGGTGAAAAATTTCACCTCCGAAGCTTGGGACCTTGCCACGATCATGGATGACATTCGCAGCGCATTGGATCGCATCGCGGCGACCGGCGTGGCGATGGAGCTCAATACCTCGGGGGTCAATAAAACCATTTCGGAAATGAATCCATGCCCCGAGATGTTAGTGGAAATGCGGCAACGAAACATTCCGGTCACGATCGGTGCGGACGCCCACCAACCCGAGCGTGTCGCTGATGGGTACGAGACGGCGATGGAGTTATTGCAGCGGTGTGGCTACGAAAACATCAGCTTGTTCGCGGGGCGGAAACGCTATGAGGTTGCGATCGCCGATGCCCTGAGCAGCCTGCAAAAGCCGGCCTGCAAACCATCGTAACGGCTCGCTAGCGTATCAATTAAAATTGACGTGAGATCCCAGCCGTAGGTGCGTTCGCAAGAACGCGGTCCACCGCAAGGGCGACATGAGCTAGATCAAAATTAGAAATGCTCTAGAGCATCTTTAGATAGGATTGTAGGGCCGGTTTCCACCTCGTCATTACCCACATCCTTGCCCTTAGTCGCGATAGCGACGACAGCAAATCGTGCTCACTGCTGTCGTCACTATCGCGACTTTGGATTGGGGCAGGGTGCGTTTCTGCGGGCTGACGCCCGCAGCTAGGTGCTTACGTCGCTAGCGCGACTGAAAATGTGGGTAAAGACGAGGTTCCCACCGGCCACCTTGTGATGGGCCGGTAGAAACTGGCCCTACATCTCACACAAATTTTTAAGATGCTCTAGCCGTTCTCGGCCATGTCGCGAGCGTGATAGCTACTGCGAACGAAGGGGCCGCTGGCGACTTTCTTGAATCCCATCTTGCGGGCGATTTCGCCGAGTTCCTCAAATTCCTCAGGCGGCACGTAGCGAACCACGGGGAGGTACTTTTCGCCGGGCTGCAAGTATTGGCCGAGCGTCAAGAAGTCGACGTCATATTCGCGCAAGTCGGCCAAAGCTTCGAGCAATTCGCCGCGTTCTTCGCCGAGTCCGAGCATCAATCCGCTCTTGGTCCGCACGCTGGCATCGTATTGTTTGACGTCCCGCATCATCTGCAGCGTCCAGCGATAGTCGCTTTTGGGGCCGCGAACGCGACGGTAGAGTCGCGGCACCGTTTCCATGTTGTGGTTAAAGACGTCCGGCCGTGCTTCGATGACGCGGGCCAAGGAAGGTTTGCAGTGGACAAAGTCGGGGGTCAAGACTTCGGTGGTCGCGCCGGTGCGTTCGCGCACGGCGACGACACAGCGATAAAAATGATCGGCCCCGCCATCGGGCAGGTCGTCGCGCGTGACGCTGGTGATGACAACGTGTTTCAGCCCTAGACGTGCCGCGGCTTCGGCCAATCGCTCGGGTTCGTCCGATTCGGGCAATTGCGGTGGACGACCGCGATGCACGGCACAGAAACCACAGGGGCGAGTGCAAACGGCTCCCAAAATCATGAACGTCGCCGTCTGCTGGCTATAACATTCCATCCGGTTGGGGCACTTCGCATTGTCACAAACCGTTTCCAGTTTCAATTCCTCCAACAGACCGGCGGTCAGATGGTTGGAATTGCTGGGCGGGATCGGTCGTTTCAACCATCGGGGAAGGCGACCGGAAGCACTGACTTCGGCACCTTCAGGGATTTCAGGATCGGAGACGACGGGTAATCGAAATGCCATGGACGTTTGGGGATCGGGTGAATCGAATGAACCAAATAGCGTTGTCGTTCGCATTGTAGTAAACGACGGGAGGTTGGTCATCTCGGTAGACTTGATCACCGAGCCCAAAAATCCCCCATTTTCCACAAAATCGGAGTTTGCTCGCAGCAAACGAAGCCCCGCTGCGCTAACTCACTGCTTGGCGGTACAATTCGCCTCGTTATGGCAAAAAACAAGAAAACCAAAAAAAAAGCTTCGGGTAAAAAATCCGAACCCACCTTCACCATTGTGACCGAAAATCGCAAAGCGAGGCATCGCTATGAGATTCTCGACTCGGTGGAGTGTGGGCTGATGTTGATGGGCAGCGAGGTCAAGTCGATGCGCGACGGAAAAATGTCGCTCGATGAGGCTTATATTCGCGTTAAAGACAACGAGTTATGGCTGATCGGCAGCGATATTGCCCATTACAAGAACGCCGGGATGTGGAATCATGATCCCCGGCGTCCGCGCAAATTGCTCGTGCACGCGCGCGAGTTCGATAAATTCGCGGGTCGAGCCCACGAGCGCGGGCTGACGTTGATCGCATTGCGTGTTTATTTCAATGCGCGCGGGATCGCTAAATGTGTGATGGGCTTGGTCAAAGGCAAGAAGTTACACGACAAACGCGAAACGCTGAAAAAACGTGATAGCGACCGCGGGCTGCAACGAGCGATGCGGCGCGGCTAATCTACCTCTTCCCATGACGGCGTGAACTCGCATTCGGTTTACGTTATCAACCAGCTTTACCAACAAGAAATCATGGCAAACGTGGAAAAGACGCTTCAAATCACGGATCTCGTCAAGACATTTGACCAGCCCGGTGGGGGGCGATTGACGGTCTTGGATATTCCGAAATTCGAAATCAATGCAGGCGAACAGGTCGCGTTGATTGGTCAAAGTGGGGGCGGCAAAACCACGCTGTTGCATCTGATCGCCGGCTTGTTGACGCCTGACTCGGGGTCGATTCGTTTGGTGGGCACCGAGCTCACCAAGCTAAGCGAACAAGGCCGCGATCGTTTTCGTGCCTCCACGATTGGCTATGTGTTCCAGACGTTCAACTTATTGCCTGCGTTCACGGCGATTGAAAACGTGCGACTGGGCATGACCTTTGGCCATGGACGTATGAATCCAAGCCGTGCCGATGAATTGCTCGCTCGCGTCGGATTAGCCGATCGTGCTCATTATCGTCCCAGCCAATTGAGCGTGGGCCAACAACAACGTGTGGCCATCGCTCGTTCGTTGGCCGGGAAACCACGGTTGCTACTGTGTGACGAACCGACGGCGAATGTTGACCCCGTCAGCGCCGAAAACGTGCTCGATTTAATTCGCAGCTCTTGCCAAGAAGAGAACGTCGCGATGTTAATGGTCACGCATAGCATGGATGTGGCCGAGCGTTTCGATCGCATCGAAAAACTGGATCAGATCAACCAAGCGTTTTCCGCAACCGCGCACTAGAGAATTTTGGAAAGAAAAAAACGGATGTCTTTGATTCAAATCGCCTGGCGTAACTTTTGCCATCGCTCTTTGTCCAGTGCTCTGACCACGCTCTCGTTAGCGCTTGGCGTGGGACTCGTGGTGCTCGTGTTGTCCATCTTCGGGATCATCAGCGAAGCGTTCACGCGGAATGCCTCGGTGGGCTACAACTTGGTTGTCGGACCGAAGGGCAGCGCGCTGCAATTAACGCTCAACAGTGTCTACTACTTGAGCCAACCGATCGAGAATCTTCCGTTCACCGAGTACATGGAATTCTTTGGGCAACCCGAACGTGCCGAAATGGTGCGTGAATATGGTGGCGACCCGGCACTGGGCGAGCGTGATGGAATCTACGCCGATTACATGGGGGGCGGTTTTGCGATTCCTTTGGCGTTGGGAGATTACTTTGGCGAGTTTCGTGTGGTCGGCACGACTCCCGATTTCTTTGAGAAATTACGCCATGGTCCCGATGTCGACGAACCGTTTACCTTTGCTCAAGGTCGCGCGTTGACCGAATTTAGTGTCGAAAATAGTTACTTTGAAGCGGTGCTTGGCTCTCGCGTCGCCAGCGACATGGGAAAACGTGCGGGCGATGAGTTCTTTCCGACGCACGGGGATCCTGAGGGGGAAGGACACGGCCAGGGCTTTAAAATTGTGGGAGTGCTCGATCCCACCGGCACGCCCAATGACCGTGCGGCTTTTGTGAACCTCGAAGGTTTTTATTTGCTTGAAAATCACGCCAAACCGCTCGTCGGAGACGAGGTTATCGTAGAGCCGAGCGATTGGAAGCAACGTGATCCCGCTCACAAACCGTTGGTGATTCCGCAGCGTGAAGTCACATCGATTTTGATTCGCAACGGGAACTTGATGTTTGCACCGGGGATGCAAAATACGATCAACGAAGGACTTCAATCGCAAGCGGCCGCTCCGGTGGGCGAGATCGCAAAATTGATGTCGGCGATCGTGGGACCGCTCTTGAAAGCGTTGCTGGCGATCACCTTGATCACCTGTGTCGTCGCCGCGGTGGGCGTTTTGGTCGCCATCTATAACTCGATGAACGATCGCCGCCGCGATATCGCCGTGATGCGAGCTCTCGGGGCGCGGCGAGAAACGGTGACCGCCGTGATCTTGGCTGAGAGTTTGATCATTGCCTTTGTCGGAGGAGCCCTTGGATGGTTCCTCGCTCACTTTGCAATTTGGTGCTCTAGCGGTTACATCGAGGCCCAAACCGGTGTGCAAGTCAGTCTGTTCACCACCAGTACGTATGAGGTGGCGATTTTGCCATTGGTGGTGGCGCTGGCCTTGTTCGCGGGATTCCTGCCCGCTTGGTCCGCCTATCGCACCGACGTTGGATCGAATTTGTCGGCGTAGCGGGAATGCCGTTACGCAAATGCGCACGCCGCTCGTTCGGCGTGCATCGGCTCAACTGCTTGGGCTCGACGAGTTTATTCGATCGAAGGCAGTGCCGGTTTAGAACAAAATCGTTCGAGGGTCTCGGACAAGGTGTCCGGCTGAATCGGTTTGGCGAGGTAACCGTTCATCCCCGCCGATTTGCAGAGTTCCCAGATTTGATCGTCACTATGGGCGGTCATTGCAACGATGGGTAGCGGCGTTTCCGCTGTCTCCGCCTGCTTCCTTCGAATCATTTTAGTCGCATCGATACCGTCCATTCTCGGCATGTCGACATCCATCAAACACAGGTCGAACGCTTGCTCCGATGCGAGCTGAACCGCTTCGACACCGTCATTGGCGACGACCACTTCGAAGCCTTGCATTTGCAGAATTCCCATGATCACTTCTTGATTGATCACGCCGTCCTCGGCGACCAAGATTCGTGCCGCCGCGTTAGCGTCGCTGGACTCCGTGGTGCCGGTCGCACGGTGGAGGTCGTTTACCACGTTCGCCATCGGCTCGCCGCGATCGTCACCGGCCGATGCGCGGGATGGGGCGACCGGATCGCTGCCGTTGAAGCGGTGCTTTGGATCGCGATGGAGCAACCCTACGGCGGTCGAGATGATCTCGGACTTGAGTGCGGGTTTGCGAAGCTCCGCGGACCACGGGGCTCGCTCGATGGACAAATTGGCATTCGCCGGCAGCAGGAAAAGACAGGGGATTCGCAACGCGGCGCAGCGGTTGGCCAGGGCATCGATCTCGTCGCACCCGAACACGACAAGGTCCCAATGTTGGTCAAAGAAGTCATCGGCTGGCTCGTCCGCGCCGCCGGCGGAATGCCAAGGCCACAGGGTCACTTCGGCGCCAATCCTGTGGAGCGCCGATGCAATGGCACGCTGGGACGCTTCGAGCGGATCGATCACGGCCACGCGCGCGGTCGACCACTGCGGAGTGGATTCGGTGAGTGGACCGTCGGCGTCGAGTTCCAATGGCAACCGCACCGTGAACGTACTGCCGCTTCCCGGAACGCTGTGAACTTTGATCGTTCCTCCCATTCGCTCCGTCAACTCACTACAGATGGCCAACCCTAGGCCCGTTCCACCGTAACGCCGCGTCGTGCTGCTATCGGCTTGAGAGAATGACTCGAATATTTTGGCTTGCTGGTTCGCTGGAATGCCGATGCCGCTGTCCTGGACCGCGATCGAAATTTGCTCTGAGCCCTCGTCATCTTGAACGCGTTCGATCGTCAACGCGATAAAGCCCTGTTCGGTGAACTTGATCGCATTTCCGATCAGATTCATGATGATTTGCCGCAACCGGGAAGGGTCGCCCAAAGTGTTTTTAGGCACATTGGCGTCGACATCGCAAACCAACTCGACTCCTTTTTGCCATGCCGATGCTGCCATCAAACGGCTGACCTCTCCAGCCAATCGTTCCAGATCCATGGGGATCCGTTCCAACTCCATCTTCTTGGCTTCGAGTTTCGAGAAGTCGAGTAGGTCGTTGATCAAGGTCAGCAGAGATTGGCCGCTCTCTTCGGCGGTTTCCAAGTAGCCGGCTTTTTGCGAAATTGCCGAGGTTTGCTGTGCCAGCCGGGTCATGCCGAGGATGCCGTTGAGCGGCGTGCGAATTTCGTGACTCATCGTTGCCAAAAATCGGCTTTTCGCTTCATTGGCGGAGTTTGCTTGAAGGATCGCTTTGCGCAGCTGTTCTTCGGTTGTGCGGAGTTGTTCGTTGCTTTGGGAAAGTTGCTTGGCGCGATCTTCAGCTGCCTTGGTGCGTTCGAGCACGCGTTGTTCCAGGGTATCGTTCAATTTTTGCAGGCGTAGAAAACCGTCGGCATTTTCCAAGGCGGCACCGGCCAATGTCGTAACGAAATCGACGATCCGCCGTTCGTCATCGCCGAACAAATTTTTCAAATCGAGATGCGTGACCAAGATCAACGCGACCGGTTCGCCGCGAAATGCGATCGGGGCCGCAATCACGCTGTCGTTGCGGCCTTCGATCTCTTCCTGGCAAACGGCTTGCCCCGTTTGCGTCGCCTTGCGAAGCAGGTGCTCATAACTCTCGATACGGCGTTGGCATGTTGGTTCGGAGTCCTCGCTCGACCAAGGAGTGAAGGTAAGTTCGCTTTGGTCTTTATGAATCGTGACAACGTCAACGAACTGGCCGCGTAGCAAGCGACGAGCCGATTCGCTGGCTTCGGCGTAAACCAAATCGGCCGATAACGCTTGAGCGATGCGGCGTCCCGATTTCAGAACCGTGACAAAGCGATCGGCCAACGATAGATTCGTTACGCCCTGTCCCGAGAGGGAATGCTCTTCGACGACCGAGGGAAAGAGGTTGTTGAGTTCCATCAGTCGCGATTGGCGAACAGCGGGCAGGGGGCCGAGCAGCGCTGTTTCGCGTTCGTACAATGCATGCAGGACTTGCAATGTGTCGCGTTCTTCGATGGGTTCGCCGCAAGCGACCGCGAATTTGATGCTGAGGTTTAGATGCCGAATTGCACGCGAGGGTTTTCCCCGCATCATCTGCAAGATCGCAAGTTCACGGTGAGCGTGCGCACGGTCCGCCGGAAATCCTTTGGCGATACGTGCCGCCTTGAGCATCGCAGCATGGGTGATCTGTAATTGGTTGCGGAAACGGCGGCCGTCATGACTGTCGATCGATTCGAGTTGCAGACGCAGTGCCGTTCCCAACCATGTGTAGCAGGGGCTGATATAGGTGTTCAGGTGCCCAGCGTGTTTGCAGCGAGCAATTGTATCTCGCAAGACCGCAATCGCTTCGTCAATGCGATCGTGATGCAACAGGATGACCGCGTAGGCGAGTTGAGTTTGGGCATGGCTTTGGGCATCGGCTCGATAGCGTGAGGCCTCGGCCACCACAAGGGCTAAGGGAAGGGTTTGCGGTGAGGTTCGAGCCCAAACGTCCAAGCTGATCCCGGTCGCTTGAAGATCTCCGATCTGGCGACCTGATTCAAACATTTGCTTGGCAAGCTCGCTCGCTTGACGGAGGCGTCCGACTCGATACAACGCGTTGGCCGCTTGGTAGCGGGCCATGTTCATTTCCCAGACGTCACCGGTTTGACGCAGCAATTCCACGCTCCGCCGGGACATCGCAATCGCATCTTCGAAATCGCACGCGGCCAACATCACCACACAGTGGTAGTGCATCGATTGGCCCTGACCCCACAAATCTCCCAATGACTTGCGAATCGACAACGATCGGTTGGCGTATCGATGGGCTCGTTTGAACCAACGCAGCAAACTCATCACCGGACCGTGTTCGCTATAGACTGCGGCCAGCGTGGCGGAGGGGGCGAATCGTTCCGCTTCGTTCAACGATCGCAAGTGATTGCTGAGCGTCCAAAGCTTGTGGCGACTAAACCAATACACACGCGAGAGGCGGCTGAGTAGTTCTAGTCTGAGGCAATCGAGTTCGGACAGCGAGGATTGTCGCGCGATCCAGCGATCGGGCAGGTAGGTGTGGATGATTTGAAAGAACGACTGGGTCACGAGTCCAAAAAACATCGTGATCACGTTGCTTGGCAGCCGGATGCCGGTCAACGTCAAGGCTTGTTCAAATTCATTTGCCGCTTCGGAGAATCGCCCTCGTTTGAACGAGACCTCCCCGATCTGTTGCTGGACTCGGGCCTTGGCGAGTGGCGAATCCGCCAGCGCAAAGGCTTCGTGCAGGCAGTATTCCGCTTGGTTGTATTGTCCGGCTAGTAGGTGGATGGTCCCCATTCCCTCGAGGATCTCGGATTCGGTTTGCCGGTCTTGGGAGGAGACCCAGCGTTGGGCGATTTTGAGTTGATCCTGAGCGACCGACAACGAAAAGTGTTGCCGTGCGACGCGAGCGGCCGCAAGCGAAGTGCTCAACGCGAGTTCGCCTTGCCCCGCTGCATCGTAGTGAAATGCGAGGTCAAAAAAGTTGGTCGGGTCATGCTGTTGGAGATAGTCGACCGCTTGCAAATGGATTTGCCGTCGTTCGGACGCAGCCAAGTGCGCTTGGAGTTGGTGATGGATTTGATCGTTAGCGAAGCTGTACCAACCGGGGCTCGTTTCACGCCACAATACCCGTCGCCCATAGGCATCGGTTGCGACTTTGAAGATTTCGGAGTAGGGGACTCCGGTCATGGACGCCAGCATTTGTAGATTAAAATGTCGGCCGATCACTGCCGCCGTGGCCAGCAAACGCAAGGCCTCCGGGGGCAGGGTGTTGACTTGGCGCGCCAACAGTTCGGCAAACGTTACATCGCCGCGCAGTGCGTCGGAAAGATCCGCGTCGGCAACCCAACCTTGCTTGGAATGGATGCAAGTATTGGTATCAATCATCCGCCTCAGGATTGCCGAAGCCATCGTGATGCTGCCATCGGCGATGTCCACGATGGAGTGTTTGATCGATTTCGCCAACATTCCAGCGGTCGATTCGAGGTGCAATTCGAGCGCCTCGGATGACAGCGGTTCGAGTTGAATCTGGTCTTCGATTGTCGCTAGGTTTAGCGATTCCGCCGAGTTCCCGGTGACCACGCATAACACGCAATTGCCGTGCTCCGACGCCGCGCGATCCATGATCGTTCGCATCACCGTGCGCGTCAATTCATCGGCGGTGTCGAGGTCATCGAACAGCAATGTCAGCCCCGATGAATCTTTGGCAAGCGCCGCAAAAAACTCGGACAATGCGATCGCCATCCGTTGGCTGCCATAGGCTTCGGGGCCCGAGTGATCTTTGCTCGTCCAAAGGGATGATAGCGCAGGCAACAATTCACGCAGGGTCGTCGCATGATTCCTGGTCGCTTCGGCCAAACGCACCGCTAGCTCTGGATCGTTCCGGCACAGCGAGACGATTCCAGAGAAAAACGATTCGAGCGACTGCAGTGGTTTGGAGGTGCGGGTGGAGGGAACTCCGCCTCGGAACACCAACAAACCTTGGGATTTCGCACGCAGCACGATCTCGTCGACAAGCATTCGACGGTCGCTGACTTCGCCACCGGTGATCGCTTGCAGTCGCGCATTGCCCAAAAGGGAATCGTCGATCGATGCTTGGATCGTTTGAATCGCTTCGTCGCGACCGACCAACGAGGGTTCGGTCAACTGGAATCGAATGTCGTGGGTGCCAATCGGGAAGGACGCATCCGCTTGAGGCGTGTTTTGCACGCGTTGGATGTGCTCGAGATCGTGCGATAAAGCGGTCGCCGTCTCGTAACGATTACGAGGATCACGATGCAATAAACGGGCGACCACGTCGTCGAGGGCTTGGGGGATCTTGATCCCCAATTCGCGAAGCCGAGGGGGATCGACACACAATTGGCGATCAAAATAGTCACTCGCGTTGGACGCCTCAATTGGCGCTCGCCCCGACAACATCCCAAAGATGATCGCACCGACCGAATACAAATCCGATGCCGGGCTGATCTTACGCGCAAGCACGCCACTTGATTCGGGTGAAACGAAAACAAGATGCTCTACAGGAAGAGAAGTGAAGTCCTCTTGTGCATGGACTTGCACCACCAAGCCGTCTCGCAATTGCACTTGGAATTGGGAATCGCAAAACACACAATCGGCATTCAACCAACTGTGGACCCGCGATAAACGGTGCCAATCGTCCAAGCATTGGGTCAACGAGATCGCGGTCTGAAGGACGGCATCCAACTCAAACCGGCGGCTAAAGATTCGTCCCTTGAGGGGTTCCCCCCGGGGTAAATCGATCACGCGTGTTAGCCGCGTCAAGGAATCGTAAAAATGACGCTGTTTGAGACTTCCGGTGGGCTGCTGTCGGACGTTGCTTTGCCAGTCTCGACGGACTCGCGAGAACAGTTTGTCCGAGGATTCTTTCGCTTCAATCCATTCGGCAATGCAATTTCGCCCGCTCAGATGCGACTTCACGAGACAGCTCGCCATCGGACCGTGAGATTCAGTCGCAGCGATTGCCGAAAAGTTGCTCAGCTCGGGAAGCTCGAGGGGAACCGGTGTCATAGTTGTAAAGGGTTTAGGGTGTCCGCAATGGACTATCCAACGCGATCAAATCGTATTGCGATTGTTTTGAGACGTTCCGGAGCAACATCGGAGCGTGTCAAAAATGGAAACATGCAATCAAGGGAGTGGCAAGCTCGGCGATCATTCGCCATGGATGTCCATGGGATGCCCACGCGAGCTAATCTCTCTCGATGTGATGTCCTGTTTAAGCTTAGGTCATTTTTAACGGTCGAGACGACATTTCAAATAAAGTCGAAAAGATTTCTGGCTAAATTTTGAGGGTTGGGCGGGCCCCCGTCAGGGAGGGTCGTGGGCGTGCCAATCGAAGTCGGCAAGAAACGCTTTACGGGGATCCGCATCGTTGTCTGGGTTTGTTCTAACGGTCAGTGAATTGAGTGGTTGCGACGGTGAATGCCCGCTCCCTTGGTCCGTTTCTCCGGCACAGCGGAGCGAGTGGTTGTTCGTTACAACCGTTGTAGCTCGTGTGAGGGGAGAGGGAGGGCGTGGCTCGGCGCAATCGCTTGACATTTCGTTCAGCTTTGGAATATTGCACATCTCGCATCAACGCAGCGTGTGTCGATCAGACGCATTCGTTTGAATGACAATGCATGTCGTTGACTTTTCAACATTTATCTAGGGGCAAATCACCATGAGCATGGTGTCTGGAAATTACGTTAGGCGTGCCAAAAGAGCTGGCGAACTTAGCAGCACACGACGTAAGGGTGACGAACTCGCGTCCTCTGCGGTCTCGACCGAAGTGACGCTGAAATCTCTTCTTGATCAAATTCACTCGATACTCGCTTCGCCTAAGTCGGTGGCTTCTGAAGTCGAAAACGCGGTCGATCGATTGTTTCATGGTTTGCGATCGATTCGTCATTCAACGCCCAAAGCTCAGTGGCAAGAGATGATCAAAGAGGGACGCGAGCACCCGATCAAAGAGTTCCTGCACCAAGACCCCTTTACTGCTAGAGCGTTCAACAAGCCTCGCGGTTACGCGGGTGACGCGGTGATGATGGATTACATTTACGGTCGTGAAGAGGATTGGCAGCGGCCCGAAGCGAGTGCGGTGGGGTCAGCGATTTTCAACTACACGACGGCGGCACCCGCGTCCGCCGGTGTGCGTGAACGACGTTGTTATGTCGCTGAAATGCTCGATGCGATCGCGCGTCAAAGCAGTGATCAACATGTGTTGGCGGTCGCGGCGGGGCATCTTCGCGAGGCGAGTCTGTCGACCGGGGTCCGGCGGAAACGGTTCGAACGTTTCGTCGCGATGGACGCGGACGAGAAAAGTCTTGAGGAAATCGACCGTTGCTACGGCCGCTATGGGATTGATGCGGTGACCGCAAACATCCGCCAAATGTTAACGGGGAATCTCGATCTCGGTTCGTTCGATTTGATCTACTCCACCGGGCTTTACGACTATTTGGCCGACTCGACCGCGATGCGATTAACCGCCAACCTGTTTGATTGCCTACGTCCGGGCGGAAAGTTGGTGATCGCAAATTTCTTGCCCGAAATTCGCGACGTCGGCTACATGGAAATGTTCATGGATTGGCATCTAATCTATCGAACCCGCGGCCAGATGATGCAGTTAGCCGACAAGGTGGTTCAATCGGCGGTTGATGAAATTCGGGTGGTTGCCGAAGTCAATGACAACGTGGTGATCATGGAAATGACCAAGCGTTAGCCGCCGCGTTGCGGGACCAAGCCCTGGATCAAAAACGACGTATCGCACTGAGAAAGACCATGTGCGTTTGCGTCGTGACGGTGGCATGCGAGTAATCGCCGCCGGGGTACATGCTGACTCCGGTATGGACGTCCGGTGCGAAGGCGAATTGGTAGGCCGTGTCGATTTCCCAGTCGCGGTGTTTGAATCCATAACCGACTGAAAAATGATGCTGCAGCGTTGTTTGCAGGTAAGTGCTTGTGGTTGCCGCGGGAATCGGATTGTCTTGGTAGCGATATCCTAAACGCACCGTTTGGTGATCGCTGAGGTCGCGTTCGTATCCGCTGCTGACGATCAAGGCGTCTGTCCAACGGAGCGGAAACTGTTCGGCGATCGATGGGCCCGCGACCGTTCGAAACGTCGGATTGCTCGGCTGGGTAAAGAGGAGTTCGGCGTTGTCATAGGCACTCGACCAATCTTCCCATTCGAAATCGAGTCCGATGCGTTGGCGTGAATCAAGTTGATGCATCAACCCGATGCCCACCGAGCGGGCCCAGGTCAGTCCAAATTCAACGTCGTATTGACTGCGTCCCAAGCCGGCGATCTCCACGGCCGCTTTTCCAGCGGATTTGAATTCGTTTTCACTTTGATAATGGACCCCCACCGTGGTGCGGTCCGACAGAGCGTATTGGGTGCCGCAGGACCACGACAACGCTGCGCCGGTGGCTTGGAGATCCAAGATCGTTGGCGTGCCTCGCAGCGGTCCGGAGTTCAGGTAATAGGGGCCTTCGATTTCAACATGACTGATGGCGGTGCCAAGGGTCGCGCCCACGGTCCAAGCCTCGGTCATTCGAACCGAGATGCCCGGTAAAATGCGAGCCAGGGCGCCGAACGATTTATAGGTGTACTGACCCGGCAGCGTCGCCGGCCCGTTGAGATCATAATCGGAGGCGAATCCGGCTGGCGCGAACGCGCCGAAGCCAAGCACGATGTCTTCGTTTAGTCGCCGTGCGACCATGAAGTATCCCAGCCCGGTCGGATTGTCCGCAGCATCGGTCGTTGCGTTCTCGTTGTCGGCATAGCTCAAATCGGTGAACAATCCGGCGCCACCCATCTCGATGTAGACGTCATTGCAATCGCAATCGCCTACCAAGCCTTGCATCCCGGCCGCATTGTCCAACAACAACACTCCATTGTCGCCAAAGCCGAGGTTGGTGCCGCCGCGACCGGCTTCACGCGCCGAGAGGGCGTTGCTAATCGTCCCCGCCGCATAGCTCGGGCTGGCGAGAAAGGCGAGAGCCCATGTCGTTAGTAGCAGTCCGGTTGGCGGCGTCTTTGCTCGCCAGAATCGTTTCGTCCCAAGTCTCATCATCGCCCCATCGCCCTTGATCTTTTGCCCCTAAGCTCAAACACGTTGTGGTTCGCTTGAACGCAACGCCTATCGGGCTTGATCGGATTAGCCGCTTAGGAGGGCTGTACGGAATCTGCGGGGAAATGGGATCGGCGGTTTGCCGCACACCGGTTATGCGGGTTAGGTGTTTTGTAGCGACAGCGCGGAGTTGGCGTTCCGCGTTGGCATCCGCTGGAGCTCCGAATTTTGGCTTTCGGGAGCATCGGTGAGAGTTTGCTTGATTCGCGCAAACTCGGCTTCCAGTTTCAGAAAGGCCCGCACCATATCAGGGTCGAAATGCGATCCGGAGCCTTCGCGAATCAATTGGACGGCCTTTTCGTGGGAAAAGGCCGTCTTGTAGACGCGGTGGCTGGTCAGGGCATCGTAGACATCGGCGACCGCCACGATCCGCCCACAAAGCGGAATCTCTTGCCCGGACAAACCATTGGGATAGCCGGTTCCGTCCCAACGCTCGTGATGGGTCAACGCGATTTGGTACGCCATATTCAAAACGGTCGCCTCGGGATGCGCTTCGGCGACCGACTGCAGCGTATTCGCCCCAATCTTTGCGTGTTGGGTCATGATCGCGAATTCCTCGCGTGTCAGCCTTCCCGGTTTCAGTAGGATGCGGTCGGGAATGCCCACCTTGCCAATGTCATGCAGGGGACTGGTTTCGTAAATCGATTGAATATAGATCCCATCAATGATTTCTTGATATTCAGGCCAACTCGAAAGCTCGATACAGAGTGCGCGGCAATACTCACGGATCCGCTCCAGATGGCTGCCCGTTTCGTTGTCGCGACTGTCTGCCAACTTGGCGAGCGCGAAAATCATCAACTCGCGACTCTCCTGTAACAACAGACGCTCGCCCGCACGAATTCGCATCAACAACTCACTGGGGCTGAATGGCTTGGAAATGTAGTCATCGGCCCCTGCATTGAGCCCTTCGACGACATTTTCCGTGCCACAGCGGCCGGTCAACAGAATCACATAGGTGTAGTCGCACGAATTGCGACTGCGAATTTCACGGCACAAATCGATTCCGTTCATCCGCGGCATTTCGATGTCGGAGATCACGATTCGGTACTTGCCCGTGCGCACGTGCTGGATCGCTTCCACCCCATCGGACGCCATCACCGAAGAATAGCCGAACTGGGTTAACGCATGACAGAGCGTCTCGGCCGCGATCGGGTCGTCATCGACGACCAGAATATGAGTCGATTTTGTCGGTAATTTTAGTGTCATTTTCCGTTCCTACCCTTTTCGCTCGCGATATCGGGAAATTCATCACTGACAAACTTTTGAACCTCGCGGTGCAATGCTCGCAGTTGCTCAACCATCTCGAGCAATTCGGAGACCGAGTCGCTGTGGGCGCGGATCTCCAACTCGGCGGCGATTTCGGCTACCCGTTGTGACGCCATCGTTTGAGCGGTTCCCTTGTGCCGATGGGCAATCGAGGCAACGGAGTCTTTGTCCCCTAGCCGTACCGTCGATTCGATCAGGTCGTATTCCTCGGGACAGGTTTCCACAAACCGATGAAGCATGCGTTTGGCCATCTCGGTGCTGCCCATCATCCGCCGAATCAATAGTTCGCGGTCAATGATAGGAGCGTGAGAATCGGATGTGAATGTGAAGGTCATGGGAATGTATTTAGAAAAATAGGCTCAGCGACTTTCCTTGGTCAGCGTCATGGGAAATCCTTTCTGGTACCTAAACGCTAGCTCTCGCTTGTCGATGAACACGCCATTATTACCGATTTCTTTGCCAAACTCAGGCTCTGGGTGGCCCAACCCCCCGGCGGTAAGTGCCGTAAATACGCAGGAAATCGCGTTAATTGACAAAACCAGCCGGCGGGTGCGGTTTGCCGCCCCTTGAAGCGCAAACGGGGTGGGCTGCGGGATTTAGTACCAATGGCTGGCCCTGGTGGAGGTTGCCGAGTTAGCACGGGTGGTGTGTTGGCCCTCTCCGCAATGGAGCGGTCCAGCACACGAGTGCAGCCCGCGATTAAATCAGGGGGAGTCCGCAATTTTTTTCGATGCTGGGTTGGGCACTTGGGTCAAGTTCAGGCAAAATCGAGCTCCTCGGTTTCGATCGGCGCGGAGGCGAAACACGACTCCGCCGTCGAGCTCCGAATGTCGCTATCGGACAATGGGTTTCGCTCTACAATGGGTGAGGCTGCTACGATCTGTCATTCTCTCCAAAAATCTAGCGTTCTGATGCAACTACCGGTTATCAATCAATCCGACAGCAATCCTTCCGTGCCCGCGATGCCGCGTGACTACTTGTCAAACTTGGCGGCGGGTGGACGTGCCCCAACCGGGCCCGTGGCTGCATTACCGTTGCCGATGTCGATGGAAGAGGCTCGCCAACGCGGCTGGGACGAGCTCGATATCGTGTTTGTCACCGGGGATGCTTATATCGATCACCCCAGCTTCGCGATGGCCATCTTGGGACGCACGCTGGAAGCGGCCGGATATCGCATCGGGATCATTAGCCAACCGGATTGGCGAAGCTGTGAGGCGTGGACTCGCTTCGGTCGGCCGCGATTGTTTTTCGCAATCAGTGCCGGAAACATGGACTCGATGATCAACCACTACACCGCGAACAAAAAGGTTCGCAACGACGACGCCTATTCTCCGGGCGGTCGCATCGGTTTGCGTCCGGACCGCGCAACCTTGTCGTATTGCCAACGCGCTCGTGAAGCCTACAAAGGGGTTCCTGTGATTGCTGGGGGCGTCGAAGCCTCGTTGCGACGATTGGCTCATTACGATTACTGGAGCGACAAGGTCAAACGATCGATCTTACTCGATTGCAAAGCCGACTTGCTGGCGTTCGGAATGGGCGAAAATGCGATCATTGAAATCGCTCGCCGACTCGAGGCGGGGGAAAACGTCAAAGCGTTGCGTGACATGCTCGGGGTCGCCTACGCGCTGGGGGCATCCGAGTCGGTTCCCGAAGATGCGTTGACCCTTCCTAGCTTTGACGAGGTCACCAGCGACAAGGTCGCCTTTGCCGAAGCCACGCGGATCATCCACAACGAAACGAACCCTCATAACGCGCGCCGGTTGGTGCAACAGCACGGCACCCAAACGATTGTCTGTAATCCACCTCAACCGCCGATCTCCGAAGCGGCGATGGACCAGATCTATGGGCTGTCCTACACCCGGCGACCGCACCCGAGTTACAAAGAAGCGATCCCGGCGTACGAGATGATCAAGAACTCGGTCACGATCATGCGGGGATGCTTTGGGGGCTGCACTTTCTGTTCGATTACCGCCCACCAAGGCCGGATCATTCAATCGCGCAGCAAGGAATCGGTGCTCGGTGAGATCGCGAAGATGACCGAGGACAAGTCGTTTACCGGCGTGGTCAGCGACATCGGTGGCCCGACGGCTAACATGTACCAGATGAATTGCACCAAGCCCGAGGTCGAAGCCGTTTGCCGGCGCCAATCGTGTGTGCATCCGAAAATTTGTAAACTACTCGGTGTCGATCACACCCCGGTGATCGAGTTAATGCGTGAGTCGCGGAACCTTCCCGGGATCAAAAAAGTGCTCGTCGCCAGCGGGGTGCGGATGGACTTGGCTCGCACCTCTCCGGAGTACTTGAAGGAGTTGACCGCACATCACGTGGGAGGGAAGCTGAAGGTTGCGCCGGAGCATGTGGACGCGGGCGTCTTGAACAAGATGCGTAAGCCAAAGAACGATGACTTCGAGCATTTTACCGAGATCTTCAAGGAAGAATCCAAGCGGGTTGGCAAGAAGCAGTTCATCGTGCCTTACTTCATCGCATCGCATCCTGGCAGCGATATCCGTGCGATGATTGAATTGGCTTTGTTTCTTAAGCGTAATGGCTACAAGCCGGACGCGGTTCAAGACTTTATCCCGGCGCCGTTGGATGTCGCGACGACGATGTACTACACCGGTTTGGACCCGTTTACCAAGCAACCCGTTTACATTGCCAAGGCGATGAAGGAGCGGAAGACGCAACGAGCGTTGATGCAGTTCTTCAAGCCCGAGAACTATTTCGAAGTCCGCGAGGCGCTGCGTTCGGTTGGTCGTACTGATCTGATCGGCGATGGTTGCGATGGCTTGATTCCATCGAAGCCACCCCAGGAAGCGATCCGAGCTCGGCGTCAAGACGCGAACAAACGGTTTCGCGGCGATTACGTGCACACGATTGGCAAACCGGAAGCGTCCGGAGGGCAGGAGCAAAAGAAGGGAAGCAAGAAGAAACGCCGAGACCGCAAGAGCACCGGCTATCGTCCGGACCGTCGCGGGGCAAACTAACCACTACTCGTAGTGGATCTTGCTAAAGATCACTAACCCAATCGTCATCTCGCCACCGCGAGGCTGTTCGAACGTGGCGACCGAACATCGTCCCACAGGGATGGCGGCTTTGGCCATGGGCGTGACGCCCAATGGCTACATCATTTCGCCACTTCGTGGCTGAATTGCGACTCATTCCCCCACCTCCGGCAAGGCAAAGCCCAGCTTTTGCAGACGACCGCGGATCGCCGCCTGCAGTTTTTCGGACTCGTGAAATTAAGTGGCTAACTCGCGGACGGGGCTCTCCATCTTTTTGGCGAGGGGGACGCCAGCGTCTTCGACCTCTTCGGCGCACGGGGTGCGACCGGGTGTGAGCTTAGTCCCGAAGGGACGGCATGTTGTAGCCACGGGTGCAAACCCGTGAATGCGAGAACCAACGCGATCGCGAAGCCCTGAAGGGGCGACATGAATTGATGGCGTGATGGTTCCTGTCGTCCCTTCGGGACTAACGGGATTGAATGGATTCGTGTTCCATGGGCTGACGCCCATGGCTACAGCATGTCGCCACTTCGTGGCTGGGTGAGCGACAATCATTGAACGATCTCCTGCTCGAAGACGTATCGCACATCGAAGTCGATATTGTGCTTTTTCAATATGTCGAGGAACTCTTCCTCAAACGTCTTCTTTCGATGATGCTCGGCTTGGTTGGCGATGTATTCAGAAACCGATGGCATCTGTGATTCACTGACTGAAAATGCAGCGTATCCTGATTGCCATTCAAACTTTCGCGAAACATCTGGCCGCTCGTTGATCCACTTCGATGAATTCGATTTGATCTTCCGCAATACATCTGAGATGGCGACCGTTGGACTCAGCTTTGCCAACAGATGTACGTGGTCTTCAACGCCTCCGATCTTCAACAACGTTCCTTGCTGGCCCCGTACAATTCCGCCGATATATCCGTAGAGGTCGTCCTGCCAATCGGGGCGAATCGTTGGCTTTCGATATTTCGTGCTGTAGATGATGTGGAACAAACGGTTCGTGAATGTGGACATGATTAGGCTCCGCTTCCTATCGTCCCTTCGGGACTTTGAACTCGGGTGGGATTCGCGTTCTATGGGCGTGACGCCCATGGCTACAGCATGTCGCCACTTCGTGGCTGTGGGCGTTACAACGCACTGCATCTCCAGTGTATTATCGCTGCCGCCGGGACAAGCTCGACGGCAGGATGCCCATGCTCGTGAATCCAAGATGATTCGGTGACCTTTGCGGTTCAGCGTTTCTTTCGGAAACTCAAGGTGTAAGGCCGGACGCGGGGCCACTGGCACTAGGCGTGCTGCGACCGGGTTTCTCGGGGCGCGCGATGGCAACGTGCAAATTCAGCGTCACGAGGCCCTCCCCGGCAATCTCGCTGAAGGCTCGATTGCCGGCCCTCCCAGCGCTCTTGGGAGGGGGAACCACGTTGTTGCAGCCGACTGCACCCTTTAAATCGGACGACTGTCCGTTGGTGCAGTAGCAACAGGTCGATCGAAACTCTACAGATCGAAGTCGTCCAAGGAATCGATCAGACGGTCCAGCGAGTCCTTGGGCTTGTTGGCATGTTGTTGCTGCCGCTTGAGCAATTGGTCGTCGATGCCGACGGTGTCACGGCCTGCTAATAACAACTGCTCGTCGCGTTCGCGCGCCGCCGTTGCAATCGGATCATCGTTGCCGGTAGGAGCACCGAACAATTGGGATAAATCGATCTTGAAACCTTCGTCTCCCTCGACCTCGGCACCGGCGATCGCAGGCGCTTTGTGTTGCGGGAAAATGATCGCGTTTTCCGGGCACACGCGACTGCACGCCGGGCATCCTTTGCGACAATTGTCTGGCTGCTCAACGAGGATGTTCTCGACGCCGTCGATTCCGTAAACGCCGAATAAGCAAAAGTCGACGCATTCCATACAGTTCGTGCAGCGGCTGTAGTCGATCACGGGATACCAGCGACGCGATGTCGACTCTTCGACTTCAACGAGCTTGCCACCCACGATGGGAAGACTCGTCGACGACGAGGGGCGTTCGGCTTGAGGGGCGGCGGGCTCGATGATCCGCTTCATCTCCCTTAGAAAAGGAGCCGCGTCTCCAGCGAGTTTCAAGTCAATGCAGTGAACCAAGCGATCCGGACGCGGATACAAATCGGTGACGCGATCGACCGCTGCGGGTGACTCGGTCGATTCACCGTCGGGGGCGGCCGTGGACTCGTCTGAGTCCTGTTCTCCCGCACCTTGCTCGGCATCACCGATCTCCGATCCACCCCATTGCCCTTGGATGCCGTTGCGATCGAGCACCCAATGGGCCGCGCGCGAATAGATCCAAGAGAATACGATCAAGTGGCCCTCGGCGTCGGCCAGACGTTGATACGCCTCGCTCGTTTTGGACAAATCGTAGAGATGCGGCACCACTAACACATCGACGCCTTCGATGTGCGTCGCTGCGTCAGTGATTTGCTGCTCGATCGCCCGTTTCTGAGGGTTCCGCGATTGGCCTCGCGATACGACAACGGTGTAGGCGGCTCTCTCGGTCGCTGAAATCATCGTGGTTTCGTGGGGGTTACAAATCGGCGGGAGGGAGGGGAGGTGTTACCAGTTCAAGGGCCCCAGCCATGCCTGCTTGGCTTGGGCCAGATCGACGCGGAGCGCGTCCCCGGCATTGGACTTGATCGCCAGTTGACTGGAATCGTCTATTGTACCAAGACGCGTTGCCGAAACACCCGCTTTGGCGAACCGATCCGCAAACGCTTCGGATTGATCGCTTGGCACTTCGCACAGGAAGCGGGTATTCGATTCGCTAAACATCACCTCGGTTGCCGAGAGCCCGGAAGCGTTGCAGATCGAATCGATATCCAAGCTCATGCCGAGTCCGCCGGCCATCGCCATTTCGGTTGCCGCGACCGCCAAGCCGCCTTCGCTCAAGTCGTGGCAGGAGCGGATCAATCGCTCGTTGATCGCTTGGTGGACCGCCGCAAAGGTGGTTTTTGCCTTGACGGCATCGACCGTTGGCACTTGGCCTCCGGACAACCCGAGGGCCAGCAGCAGGTGCGAGCCGCCGAGTTCGGACTTCGTCTCGCCGACCAAGAAGACGGCGTTTCCGGCCGCTTTGGCATCCATCGTGACGGCGTTGGCGACATCGTCGATTTGTCCCATCGCACTGATCAGCAAGCTGGGGGGGATCGCGATCGTTTGGCGTTGACCGTCCGCATCGTTGTAGCTGAACTCGTTGTTCAAACTGTCCTTGCCACTGATGAACGGGGTGCCGAGCGTGATCGCCATGTCTTGGCACGCGATGGCCGCACGGACAAGTGAACCGAGCGTCTCGGAGCGATCGGTGTATCCCCAGCAGAAGTTATCAAGGATTGCGATCTTCGTCGGATCGGCTCCCACGGCGACGGCATTTCGCATCGCTTCATCGATCGCCGAGGTGGCCATGTGATAGGTATCAAAATCACCGTAATGAGGATTCATGCCACACGAGATCACCAAACCACGACGACTTTGTAAGCGTGGTTTGACGACGGCTGCGTCACTCGGTCCATCGCATAGCGGTCCGACCAACGGTTTGACAACGCTGCCCGCTTGGACTTCGTGATCGTATTGACGGATGATCCAGTGTTTGCTGGCCACATTGTAGCTGCCCATGATTTTCAGCAGCGCGTCGGCGTGCCCGGCTGTATCGAGCGATGGCAATGCGACCGCTTGCGTGGGCGCGGGATGGTAGACCGCGTCACGAATGATCGGGGGACGTCCCTCGTGCAAAATGTCCATCGAAATGTCGCCGACCACGTTTCCATGGTAAGTCAATTGCAAGCGTCCGGTTGGCACGAACCGCCCCAGCACTGCCGCTTCGACCCCTTCGCTTTCGCAAAGCTCACGCAGCTCGTCCCACGATGCCTTGGGGACCGACAGCACCATTCGCTCTTGCGCTTCGGAAATCCAAATTTCGGTATACGTCAAGCCTTCGTATTTCAAGGGCGCCTTGTCGAGCCAGACTTCGGCGCCGATCTTTTCGCCCATTTCGCCAACCGCACTCGAGAATCCTCCCGCGCCACAATCGGTCACCGCGTTAAACAGTCCGCGGTCACGCGCCTGGAGCAATACGTCGAGCACCATCTTTTCGGTGATTGCGTTGCCGATTTGGACAGCACCGCCGGAAAGCGATTCCGATTCACTCGTCAATTCCGCCGAGCTAAACGTGGCACCATGGATCCCATCGCGTCCGGTGCGTCCACCGATGGCGACAATCAAGTCATCGGGTTGAACTTCCTTTTCTTCCATGCCGACAGGAATGATGCCGACGTTGCCACAATAAACCAGGGGATTGCCGAGATAACGACGATCGAAGTAGACCGCGCCGTTGACGGTGGGAACTCCCATCCGGTTGCCGTAATCACGCACCCCGGAAACGACGCCCTTCATCACACGACGAGGGTGCAACACGCCCGGTGGCAAGCCGCTCGGATCGGTGTCTGGTGGCGCGAAACAAAACACGTCGGTATTGCAAATCGGCTTGGCTCCCATGCCAGTCCCCATCGGGTCACGAATGACGCCTCCGAGTCCCGTATTTGCACCCCCGTACGGCTCCAGCGCCGACGGGTGATTGTGGGTTTCGACCTTGAAACAGATATGGTATTCGTCATCGAAGGTAACGATCCCCGCGTTGTCCTTAAACACGCTGACGCACCAATCGTTCTCGGCAAGCGTTTTGCGGATCGTTTGCGTGGCCGCAAAGATCGTTTCTTTGAGCATGTTTTCGTATTGACGCTCATCGGCTTCGGGCGTTCCGTCGGCTCCGGGGCCGCGATAGTGAATTCGGCCGGCCAGTGTTTTGTGGCTGCAGTGCTCGGACCATGTTTGCGCGATCGTTTCGAGTTCGATATCGGTCGGGTCGCGTCCGAGTTCTTCAAAGTGATCGCGAATCGTTTGCATCTCGACCAGCGTCAAATAGAGCTGGCCTTCGCGCGAGAGCGTTTCGAGTTGCTCGTCACCGAGTTGACGAATCGGAATCGTCTTCAGTTCGAACGCGCTTGCCGAGCCGACATCGAGTTGGTCCATCTCTAGCGGCCCCACAACAACTTGCTCCACCGAGTCATTGGAAAGGGCGCGGCGGCAAATCGAATCGAGTACGGAGTCCCCGACCTCGTCCAGCCAAAATTTGCGCATCGTCCGCACGGCATCGACGTTGAATCCAATGTCCTTGGCCGCCGCAATCGTGCTGGCCGCAACCGGGTCCATCACTCCTGGCTTGGGTAACACGTTGACGAGCGTCAAGTTATCGCCGGGCGGTTCATTCAGCACGTCTTGGCCGGCGATCGCTACCACGGCACGCTCGGTGACGGCATCGACGAGCAGTGTGTTGGCCAATTGGACCGCTTCGCCGTGTGCGAAGTCACCTTGGATCAAAAAGCTTCGCGCAAAATCGATGTCCAGATGATCGTGAAGCCCGAGCTCATGGATCTCTTCGGTGGTTCGTTTGGCTTCACGATCGACTTGACCTTCGGCCGGATAAATATCAATTTGCCAAAGCGGCATGGTTGCGTTTCCAATCGTTCAAAGTGAAGTAGGTTCTGCGGAGCAGACGGAGTGTTGATCCTGCGATGCTTAAAACGAATCTCGAATCGTTTTCGCTTCCTTCAGCCATCGAAGCAAGCTGGCATCGTCGTGGGTGCGAATCCATGCACGTAAGTCTTCAATCGATCCTGCGAGATGGGCAAGTTGTTCGTCGATCGCGGTGCGATTCTCTTGGCAAATCGCCAACCACATCGCGGGGTCACCGGCTGCGACACGCGTGATGTCGAGCCATCCGCTGCCCACCAGATTCGCCGAATCTTGGTTAATCAATTTTGCCACCGCCGAGGATGCCAAGTGTGGCACGTGGCTGACGGATGCCAAGTGGGTATCGTGATCTTCGGGGCTGAGCGTGACAATCCGTCCGCCGGTTCGCCGCCAGAAATGGTCCGCCAAATCGAGTTGTCGCTTTGGCGTTTGCTCGCTGGGGGTGAGCACAATCACCTTGCCGACGAACAAGTCGGCCGTGGCATGTTCGGCGCCGGTTTTTTCACTGCCCGCGATCGGGTGGGCGGCGACAAACTTGGCGCTCGCCCCCGCGTCGCGGAGCACCGCTTGCACGATCGTGCGTTTGGTGCTGCCCACATCGGTGATCAAGCAATCCGCTTGAGAAACCTCGGCAGCTCGAATCACGCTGGCGGCAACGAGGTCGACCGGGGTTGCCACGACGACGACATCCACGTCCTGGCACCCCTGTTCGATCGATTCGGCCACCGAATCGATGATCCCCAGCTCGATCCACCGCTGGCCCTTTTCGGCACAACGCACGACACCGACGACATGCACCCCCGGGACGGTTCGACGAATCGAACGTGCCACGCTGCCACCAAGCAGCCCCACGCCGACGATCGCGACACGAGCGGGCCAAGAATCCGAAAGTGAATCTGGGGTCGGGGGCAATGCAGTGTCTTCGTTTCGTAGCGTTTCCGGTGAATGTTTAGCACGTCAAGAGCGTCTCTTGGAGTCCGCCATCCGCGGACTCGCAAAAGCGGAGATTCGCGGATGCAATGATTTAAGGATGATGGGGGCATCACCCCAACGAAATCGGCCTCGCCGCGTCCCGCTTTGTTTCACGCGACTTGTCGCGGTCGGTGTCCGCTTCGCTTACAGGGTTGGCAATTTGTGGCCGAGCTTTTCGCGTTTGGTATTGAGGTACTTTTGGTTGTGCTCGTTGGCCGCGGAAACGATTGGAACTTGATCGACGACACGCAGGTCAAAGCCACGCAGGTTGAATGCTTCCGTTTTCTTCGGATTGTTCGTCAACAAGCGGACTTCGCTGAGACCCAAGTCCTTCAAAATTTGCAATCCGATGCCATAGTCACGCATGTCGGCTTTGAAACCCAACGCGTGGTTGGCTTCGACGGTGTCCATGCCGTTGTCTTGCAGTGCGTATGCCCGAATCTTCTGAGCCAATCCGATACCGCGTCCCTCTTGCGGCAGATACACCAACGTGCCTCGGCCTTCCTTGCTAATCGTTTCGAGCGCCATGTGCAATTGGTCGCCACAATCGCAACGCAGCGATGAGATCAAATCGCCGGTAAAGCAACTGCTATGCATTCGCACGAGTGGCGCCACGGCTTCGTCGTCAGAGGCTTCGGTCAAGTCACCGTAGACCAACGCGATCGGTTGTTGGTCTTCGTATTGGACCGAGTAGACAATGATTTTGAAGTTACCGTATTTCGTCGGCAGCTCCGCTTCGGCCGCACGGCTGATCAGCTTTTCGCTGACGCGTCGGTGGGCGATGAGTTGCTCGATGCTAATGATCTTGAGGTTGTTTTTCTTGGCGATCGCGGCCAACGAATCGCGTGAAGCCCGATCCCCGGTTTCGTCGAGCACTTCACAAAGCACTCCGGCCGGATGAAGCCCCGCCATGCGGGCGAGGTCGATCGAGGCTTCGGTGTGTCCGGCTCGACGCAAAACGCCCCCTTCTTTGGCCAGCAAGGGGTAAACGTGCCCCGGGCGGACGAACTCGTTGGCCGTACAACTCTCGTCGGTCATGCGAAGAATGGTTTCGCTTTTCTCCCTCGCGGTGATCCCCGTTCGCGCCGACCGGATATCAATGGGGGTCATGAAGGCTGTTTTCAGCGGGGCATCGTTTTGAGCCACAATCGGCGAAATCTCGAGCCGTTTACAAACCTCCGGCAGTACCGAGACGCACAATTGGCCTCGACCGGAAAGCATGAAATTGACCGTTTCGGGGGTGGCCTTTTCCGCAGCACAGATGAAATCGCCCTCGTTTTCGCGGTCTTCCGCGTCAACGACGATCACCACTTCGCCTCGATTGATGGCATGGACCGCTTCGGGAACGGTGTTAAGCTCGATGGCCATATTGAACTTTGTACGAGTAAGACGACGAACCAAGGTCGACAAGTCCGTATTATACGATTGTCGGTGCAAAGCTCCCACCGCCCCAAATTACAGGTTCTCTCGTTTTCTTGCCTTCGTTTGAATTGGACTTTTGCTGGCCATTTCGATGTACCACGCCATTATATTCCTCCTAACCCCACCCCAAGTCGCCCGCCACATCGCGTACCCACTGCGATTGACGCGCCCAACGCGATCGGTATTGCGCACTGGCCTACGATCCGGCATCGGATTAGCCCTGCTGGGGATTTCAGTGTTCTGCGGCGACGGCTCCCAGGCGGCGCCCCCGAGCGAACCGCGAAAGACTCAGGCAGTTGAGGCTCAGGCGGTTGAGGCTCAGGAGCCCAAGCTGCCCCCAAAAACAGAAGCAGCCCCCCCGGGGGAAGACTTGGCGGCCTCGCAGCAACCTCGCGTGTTTGCGAACCAGCGATACCGCCCACGGGACGATGACGACGATGACAAGGGGCTTTGCGATCTGATGCTTCCGGCCGCGGAACAGGCTCCCGAGGGGGGCTTCCCCACCGTGATCATCGTTCACGGGGGCGCGTGGATGAGTGGCGACAAATGGGCCACCCAAGGTTACGCCCGCGTTTTGGCCGATCGCGGCTACGCCACGATCAATATCAACTATCGCTTGGCGCCACGTCACAAATTTCCCTCCCAAGTCGACGATGTGCGCGAGGCGCTCGTGTGGGCGTGTGAAAATGCGAACCGGTTCTCGCTTGACCTCCGCCGTCTAGGGCTGTTTGGCTATTCCGCGGGCGGGCATCTGTCGCTTCTGGTTTCGCTCATTGGCGATGAATCGATTGAA
This sequence comes from Novipirellula galeiformis, assembly GCF_007860095.1. NCBI lineage: Bacteria > Pseudomonadati > Planctomycetota > Planctomycetia > Pirellulales > Pirellulaceae > Novipirellula > Novipirellula galeiformis. The sequence goes on from NZ_SJPT01000008.1 coordinate 56,428, forward strand.
ACAAAACTCGCCACAAGCGATTGGCCGCATGATGATCATCGTTGGCGAAAATTGCCGGCGATCCATGCCGTTTGTGTCGGCGGACCGCCTTGCGACTTTCGTAACTTGCCACCACAGAACACCGGACTCGCCTATTTCTTGGGAGGTTCACGCAGTGAAAAGCAACGTGTCTACGAAGCCGCCTCTCCGATCGTGCACATCTCCGCCGCAGATCCTCCCGTGCATCTGATTCACGGCGATCAGGATTCGATTGTGCCCATTCAAAACAGTCTGCGATTTCGCGACAAGGCCAAGGCCGCCGGCCTTGTTTGTGAATTGACAACGATCGCGGGCCAAGGGCATTTGATGACGTTTTTGAATCCGCAAACGAGCAACGCGATGGTCGAATTTTTTGATCAGAACTTGGCAATCCCGTAGCGTGGCTTCGGAGCGGTTAGATGCATTCGCCCAATGCGGCCAACAAGGTGCGGACATTTCGCTTCGTTGCCGAGTGTCCCATCAATCCAATACGCCACGCCTTGCCCGCGAAGATGCCCAGTCCCCCGCCAATCTCGATGTCGAATTCGTTCAAAAGTCGGCTTCGTATCGCTGCATCGTCGATCCCCTCAGGCAGCGCGACACAATTCAACGTGTGCAGCGAATGCTGGGGGATATAACAAAACCCGAGGGCTTCGAGACCTTCGCGGAGCAATAAGTGCATCTCGCGATGACGAGTGATGCGATTTTGTAATCCTTCTTCAACGACGATGGCCAACGATTCACGCAGCGCGTAGATCATGTTGATCGGAGCGGTGTGGTGATAGGCGCGGCCTCCGTCGCCGGTGTAATAGTTCTTTAGCATCGAAACATCGAAGTACCAGCTTTGGACCTTTGTCTTTCTCGCATCAATGCGGGCGATCGCGCGATCGGAAAAGGAAACGGGCGATAAACCGGGGGGACAGGAAAGGCATTTCTGGGTTCCCGAATAAATCGCATCAATGCCCCACTCATCCACTTTTAGTTCATGACCTCCAAGCGAGGTGACGGCGTCCACCACCAACAACATCTTGGCATCGTGCACGATCTCGGCCAAACCGCTCAGGTCTTGATGTGCCCCGGTCGATGTTTCCGCATGAACGATGCCAACTAATTTCGCTTTGGGATACTTTTGCACCGCTTCGGCGATCGCTTCCTTGTCGAACGTTGCTCCCCACGGGACTTCGATCGTGTGAACCGTCGCCCCACAACGCTCCATGTTGTCCTTCATCCGTCCACCGAAGACACCATTGATGCAAACGATGACCTCGTCACCGGGTTCGATCAAATTCGTAGCGATCGCTTCCATGCCGGCCATGCCGGTCCCCGAAACGGGGAACGAAAGTAGGTTTTTGGTTTGGTAGACCTCACGAATCAATTGGCATGTTTCATCCATATACTCGATGAATTGCGGATCGAGATGTCCAAGCGTCGGAGCACTCATCGCACGCAAGATCCTTGCCGGCACCGTGCTTGGCCCAGGCCCCATCAGGATGCGTTCACGAGGATTCAGCGGAGCGAAGGGGGAAGTCGGCATCGGGATGTCTTCGAGATTCGAGGGAAAGAGTCGAGGGAGAAGGAGAGCCCGAAAAAGGAGGGGCGCACAACGTCGAGGCCCCTATCTTATCGATTTTCTCTCTACCATTCGACTCGAGTTTAACGCCAGTCGTCATTTGCGCTGTAAAAGACGTCTCTGCGGATCGCAACTTGGGTGCGAGCGAGCGGCAATTTTCTTTGATTGGCACCCGTACTGCGCGGGCACCTCACGCGTGGTCGAGGTATGATGTCCCACTGAAATCCCTCCATTGCCACCTGCCTCCTTTAGGATTCCATCGATGAAATTGCAGCTGTGTGCCCTGTTCGTGTTGCTTGTCGCCGTTTGCCCGGGCGCGTTGTTTGCTCAACAACGCCTCGACCCTGTTCCGCTGATTTTTGACACTGACATCGGCAATGACGTCGACGATGTCTTGGCACTGGGCATGATCCACTCGCTCCAATCTCGTGGCGAATGCGAGTTGCTGGCTGTCACGATCACGAAGGATCATGAACTTGCGGCACCGTTTGTCGACGCAGTGAATACATTCTATGGTCGCGGAGACATTCCGATCGGCGTCTGTCGCAGCGGCGTGACCCCAGCCCCAGGGAAATTCAATTTACTCGCCACCCAGCGTGATAATGGCAAGCTCCGTTATCCACACGATTTGACCTCGGGCAACGATGCTCCCGACGCCGTGGCGGTGCTACGGAAGTCGCTTGCCGATGCAAAGGATGGTTCGGTCGTGATTGCTCAAGTCGGTTTTTCTACGAACCTTGCCAACTTGTTGTCGTCAAAAGCGGATCGCGTCAGCCCGCTCTCCGGCGCCGAATTGATCAAACAGAAAGTGCGTTTGTTGTCGATCATGGCCGGTGGTTTCACCAATGGCCGCGGGGAATACAATCTGATCAAGGACATTCCGTCCGCCAAGGTCGTTGTCGCCGATTGGCCCACGCCGATGGTATGGAGCGGATATGCCGTTGGGTTGTCACTGGCCTATCCTCACCAGAGCATCCTGCGTGATTACGGATACGTCGAGCATCATCCCCTCGTGGAAGCCTACATGCTCTACCAACCACCACCGCATGACCGGCCCACGTGGGATTTAACCAGTGTGTTGTACGGGGTGCGGCCCGACCACGGCTACTTCGAGTTGTCCGAGCCTGGGCAAGTGCTGATCGCCGATGATGGGGTGACGACGTTCAAGGCCGCTGCCAATGGTCGCGATCGTTATATTTTGGTTCGCGATGATTTGCGATTCAAAGTGCTCGAGGCGTTGCAGTTGCTTTCGAGTCAACCGCCGAGCAAATGAGCGTCGCCGGATGTCTCCGGCATCCGCAGCGACCCGCGTAAAATGTCACCCGACGTCGGAGGCGTCGGGTGACATTTCGCTTGGAGGACGCGTTAGGCTTTTTCGAGCAAGTCAACAAACGCCCGCATCCATGCCGGATGGGCGGGCCAAGCGGGCGCGGTGACGAGGTTGCCGTCGACGTGAGCCGAATCCATCGTCGCGGCTGGATCGATGTACTGGCCGCCGCTCAGGGTGACTTCGGGGCTGCATGCCGGGTAGCAACTGCACTGGCGTCCTTTTAGAACGCCAGCGGCCGCCAAGAGTTGTGGCCCATGACAGATCGCCGCGACCGGTTTGTTGGCGTCGAAAAAATGACGCACCAATTCGAGGACGTTCGCGTTGAGTCGGAGGTATTCTGGTGCCCTTCCGCCGGGAATCACCAGCGCGTCAAACGAGGCCAGGTCCACGGCGTCGAAGTCGGCGGTGATCGCGAATCGATGGCCGGGCTTCTCCGAATAGGTTTGGTCGCCGTCGAAATCATGGATCGCCGTGGCGACGGTGTCGCCGGGCGATTTGCCGGGACAGACCGTTGCCACGTCGTGGCCAAACGTTTTTAGGATCTGGAGTGGAACCATCGCTTCGTAGTCTTCGACATAGTCGCCCACGAGCATCAAGATTTGTTTACTGACCATAACGTCCAATTTGCTGAAGAGGGGGGGACTTAAATTCAGCTGAAAAGCTGAGGCGTTCGCTGTGCCCATTTAATCATCCGAGCTCCCATCGTGCCATTGGTGGCGAGATTTCGCCTTAAAACCGGTGTAATCCGCTCGTTTTGAGTTTTCATCCGGATGATTTCGGCGATCGTTCGCCATCGCGGAAATCAGCGATTAGAATAAACGAGACTATTCTCGTTGCTCGTCCCCTCATTTTTTGAGCTAGGTGTCCGCCGTGCGCATGCCCTCCGGTTTTCGCTTTTTCAGCAATCTGCTTCCTGTTTGCCTGATCATCTCGATGGGGTTCACGGTGTCAGAACCTCGGGCCAGCCATGCGGCCGATTTTTTGACCGCCCAGCAGGCCAGCCAATTGGGGTTGGTCGAGGCGTGGCGGCGGCAGACCGAAGTGCCTGTGGGGGCTAAATCGATCGTCGATCAGCAGTTGTTTGTGCATGCCGAGAATCCACATGAGTACGTGGAGGTTGTGGCGATTGAGAAACAGCCGGCTCCCGCGAACGAGAAGGCTGAGGCCGATGCGCCGAATCCGCCAGCCCCAGTTGCCGCCGACGCAGAAAATGCTTCCGCAAACGTGATCGTGCGAATTCCTACCGATCGTGTTGACGCCCACGGTAACGCGATCGGCAAAGCCGAAGCGGAGCGTTTGGCTCGCAATGAGCTTCGCCGCTTAAAGCGACGGGGCATCGAAGGCAAAATCGAAACGCGAATTGTTTCCCGCGTTCGTCTGTACACACTGGGCAACGATGGAACGTTGGAGTGTCGTGATGCGGAAACCGGGGAACCGGTTTGGATGGTGCGGGTTGGCACCGAGCGACTTGGCTACAAAGCGATCGGCGTCGGAGAGCACTTTGTGACCGTCATTAACGGTGGTAACCTCATCAAAATTGACGCCCTCAACGGCGAGATGATCCAATCGGTTCGCACGGTCAATATCCCTACGTTGGGAGCCATCAATACCGGCGACTTCGCCGTGATCGCTACGATCCAAAACGGAATCGAGGGCTATCCCCTCTTTGATCCCTCGCGATTGCCGTTTCGCGAACGCGTAGCTGGACGCGCCTTGGCGCTGCCCACCAAAGTCCCTGGGTCCACTCGAATTGCCTGGGGAACCGACCAAGGGTTTGTGTATTGCATGGAATCCGAAGGGGAGCCCTCGGTGATGTTTCGCTTGAATACCGATGGTGTCATCAATGGGCGCATCGCATCCGCCAGCGGAGGTCGATTTTTCTTTGGTTCCGACAGGGGGCAAGTCTATGGTCTCGAAGCAACGCGAACCGGCAAAGTGCTTTGGAGCCGCCCCTACGGTGAACCCTTCTATGACGAGCCGCTCATCGCCGGTGAGCAATTGTTAATTCGTACCACGTATGGAAGTCTGTATTCGCTCAGCCTCGCTGATGGCATCAGTACATGGCAAGACTTTGCCCCGAACGTTGATAAGGTGGTGGGGGCGATCGACGGCAAAATCTATGTGACCACGCTCAGCGGCGGCTTTGCTGCCTTGGATTTGAAAACTGGCAAGCCACTTGAGATGTTTTCAGGGATTCGCCCTGAGGTGTTGATTCGCAACATCATGACCGATCGGATGTACCTTGTCGGTCGTACGGGGACGGTGCAATGCTTGCGCGGCATCGATGCGGACCTTCCCACGATCAGGGAAGGTTATGGCGTTAGTACTGCAGCGCCTGAGAAGAAAGACGAGAAGAAAAAGGAAACGAAGCCCACCGAACCTGCTGACTTTGGCGTCCCGGCTGGGAATGACCCGTTCGCCGCGCCAGGTGCTGATCCCTTTGCCGCGCCGGGAGCTGATCCGTTTGCCGCCCCGGGCGGTGCCGATCCGTTTGGCGGAGATCCGTTCGGCGGAATGTAAGCGTTCCCGTCGTGGATCTTGCTAAAGGTCCTTCCTGCCTAAGCAACTAGGCAGGAATGATTCGATGTAAACCGAATCTTGATTCGGTCCCTCGTTGACGCGTCGGGTTGTAAAAAACTCGCAACTTCGTCGCTTATGCGTCGTCCGATGAATCCAACGGCTTGATCTGGTCGTTGCCGTCTTCCATCTCTTGGATATAGCGACGCAATCGCTCTAGCTCGTCCTCGGTTCCCTTCAACTTCAACATGTTCTCGACTCGCTTGACGAGTTCGACTTTGTTGACTGGTTTGCTGAGGAAGTCGTCCGTGCCTGCGGCAACCGCACGCTCGATGTCACCGAGTTCGTTCAGCGCCGTGACCATCAATATCATCACCCGGCTTGTCGCCGGATTGTCTTTGACCTGCTTACAGACCTCAAAGCCACTGAGCTTCGGCATCATCACGTCGAGCAGGACTAGGTCCGGCTCAAACGACTCGATCTTATCCAGCGTGTCTTGACCATCGACGGAGGTTTCCGTGTCACAGTCGACGCCAATCAAGTAAGCCTCGAGCAGTTCTCGGTTCGCAATGTTGTCATCAGCAATCAGAATGCGGTGCATGGCGTTTTCAGAATCGTGGACGATGTTCGAGAGAAGTGTGACAACCCGTCGTTGGGTTGCCACGGATAGAATTGCCGATTGCGTGCTTGATCCGCACTAGGCGGTGGCGTGGTCGCCTGCAGGAACGGGAAAGCTCTTGCAAAGTTCGCGGATCTCGTTGCGAATCGATTGATGCATCGATGCATCGTCCGAATTCGACAACGCTTGATGGATCCAGCCCCCGATTCGCTTCATTTCATCGGTTCCCATTCCGCGAGTCGTTAACGCGGGGGTGCCGATGCGAATGCCCGAGGGGTCCATCGGCTTACGCTGGTCAAACGGAATCATGTTCATGTTGACGGTGATGCCGCATGCTTCGAGAACCGCTTCGGCTTTCTTGCCGCCCAATCCAACCGCGGTCACATCGACCAACATCAAGTGGTTGTCGGTGCCGCCGCTGACCAACGGCAATCCCGCAGCCATCAAGGTCTCGGCCAATGCTTTGGCGTTCACCACCAAGGATTTGCCGTACTCTTGAAACGCCGGTGTCATCGCTTCGGCGAAACAGACCGCTTTGGCCGCGACCATGTGCATCAGCGGGCCGCCTTGGGTGCCCGGGAAGACATTGCGGTTGACCAGCTTCAAGTGTTCTTTCTTGCAAAGGATCAAGCCACTGCGTGGGCCACGCAGCGTTTTGTGCGTCGTTGTGGTGACATAGTCGGCGTACGGCACCGGGCTGTTGTGTTGCCCCGAGGCGACCAGGCCAGCGTAATGAGCCATGTCGACCATCAATTTGGCACCGACATCGTTCGCGATTTCTGCGAAACGATCGTGAGGGATCTCGCGGGGATACGCACTCGCTCCGGCAACGATCAGCTTGGGTTTGTGCTCGCGAGCCAGTTTGGCGATTTGATCAAAGTCGAGGCGGTGGTTTTTTGCATCCACCCCGTAGCTGTGGAAATTGTAGAGCCGGCCGCTGATATTCAGCTTCATGCCGTGAGTCAGGTGGCCGCCCTGAGCTAGGTCCAATCCGAGAACCGAGTCGCCGGGCTCTAAGCAGGAAAGGTAGACCGCGGTATTGGCTTGCGATCCAGCGTGCGGTTGAACGTTCGCTTCCTCGGCGCCGAACAGCTTTTTGGCTCGTTCGATCGCCAGCGATTCGGTCACATCGACATGCTCGCAACCACCGTAATAGCGGCGTCCGGGGTAGCCTTCCGCGTATTTGTTCGTCAAAACGCTGCCCGCAGCCTGCATAATTGCCAGGCTGGTGTAGTTTTCGCTCGCGATCATCTCCAACCCGTCCTGTTGGCGGGTGGCTTCGGCTTGGATGGTTTCCCAGATTTCAGGGTCTTGCTGCTGCAGCCAATTCATGAGTTTTTTTAGGGGGGGAGAAGGATAGAAGTGAGCTTGCGATCTTCGCACCACGGCGGCCACGATTGTCGACCGCAGAACGCAAAGCGTCAATGTCGGGAAAAGCAGGGAATTAGTGCAAAAACGGAAATCCCAGGCGTTTTTTGCCTGTGCAATGCTGAAAACACTCTCCCTTTAGGGAGGGGCGGCCGCGTTAGCGGCCGGGGAGGGTTGGTGGCGCTGAGCTTGGTGGCGCTGAGCCTGGCACGTTGCACCCTAACACCACGGTGCCTCACCCAGAGCCGGCTATCGCCAACTCAGACCTCCCCAGCGGGGAGGTGAAGTCCATGTGCGCCAAACCGTGCGCCGGAGCTGTCTACGACAGCAGTTCGGCGGCCAGTTCTTTTTTGCACGCCCCGATGACTTGGCCAATCAATTGGTCCGCTTGTTCACCACTGAGCGTGCCGTCGTGCAATTGCAATGACACCGACATCAAGACGCGTTTGCGATCCTTGCCGTCTTTGGCCTCGTCGCGATACGTTTCACAGTAGCGAACGCCCGCCAGCTCATCGCCCACCGCCGCCCGGACGACTCGTTCCAACTCGCTCCAGCGGACCGATTCGGCAACCACAAAGTTCAAATCGCGTTCGACCGACGGGAACATGCTGACGCTCTGTTGTTGAGGAACGAGCGAGGCAGCCTGCAGCAGAGTCGGTAGCGAAAATTCGGCGGCAACGACCGGTGCCGGTAACTTCCACGACTTCAGCACCTTTGGATCGACGATCCCGAGGTAGCCCACCATCCGCGTGCCACAGCTGACCTCGACCACGGCGCCCTTGGCAAATCCGCTTCGCTCGATCGCTTTGACTTGCACGGCATCGGCGATGCCCATGCGTTGGCACAGCGTTTCGATCGCTCCTTTCATTTCCAAGTAGTCGCAACCCGAAACCATAGCCAACGAGTATTGCTCGCTCGGCAACGCTTCGTTGCTTTTTTGTGGCAAGTAGATGTGCGCGATCTCGAACAAGTCCGCGTGAATGCTGGCCGAAGCCCAGTTGTTCGCACGCCCTTCGAGCAGGCTGGGGATCAACGAGCGGCGGAGTGTGCGAGCTCCCTTTAGCATCGCCGTTTCGGTTTTCAACGCTGCCAATTCCGTCCACGGGCTGAGCGATTCGTCAAGCTTGTTGGTCACGATGCTCGGCGTCATCGCTTCGGAGTACCCCGCGCTGGTCATCACCAAGCGAACGCGTTCCATCGCGACATCAAAGTCTCGTTTGCTGCTCGGTGCGACGGGGATCGGAGCATCTTCGGGGATGTTCTCGTAACCATGGATCCGCGCCACTTCTTCGATCAAATCGGCCTCGCGTCCCAAGTCATGTCGCCACGACGGCGGCACATACGTGTCGCTACCACTATCGTGCTGGCAGCCCAATTTCACCAGAATCCGCTCGATCTCTTCACGATCGATCTTGATCCCTAGCACGCGTTCGACTTGGCTCAGTCGCAACGTGACGGGCGCGTTCGGCGTGATCTCCGGCGCAGTGTCGATAACGCCCTGAGCCAATTGGCCCCCTGCGGTTTCTAGGATCAATTGACAAACTCGGCGGCTCGCCCAATCGACGCCGACGGGATCGACGCGGCGTTCGAAGCGGTAGGACGATGGGCTTTGCAATTTCAATTTACGAGCCGCACGGCGGACCAGTAGCGGTGTGAAAACCGCAGCTTCGATCACGACGTCGCTCGTCGCGTCATCGACTTCCGAAACCGCACCGCCCATCACGCCGGCGACCGCTTGAGCTGACTTGGCGTCCGCGATCACGCACATCGCTTCGTCGAGTTCGTAGTTGCGATGATCGATCGCTTCGATCGTTTCCTTTTTCGCCGCTTGGCGGACCACGACTTTCTGCTCCGCGATTTTGCTGTAATCGAAGGCATGCAGCGGCTGGCCGCACTCCATCATCACGTAGTTCGTGGCGTCGACGACGTTGTTGACCACACCGATGCCGACCGCCTTGAGGGCGTTGGCCATCCACTCGGGACTTGGTCCGACCTTGATCCCTTGGATGACTCGGGCGGTGTAGCGAGGGCAAGCTTCGGTGTATTGGTTTTCGACGCTCAACAGCGATTCGATTTTCGGCCCCGATTCGCTGAGCTCAATTTCAGGCGTTTTGACGTTCAAGTCGTACAGCACACCAATTTCTCGGGCGACGCCGAGATGTCCCAGACAATCGCCACGGTTGCTGGTCACTTCCAGATCGATCACGACGTCACCGTCGACGGTGGTGGTTTCTTCGTGGTTCAGCCCTGACAAACTCAGGCGGAGAGCCAATTCTTCGTGGCTCATCGGCAGATCGAGGTAGCGGGAGAGCCAATTCCAAGAAACGAGCATCGTGGTAGCAGTGGGGTAACAGGGTGAACGCGAGCGAACGAGACAGGCAATAGGTTATCCAATGGGACGATTTCGCAAAACCGATCGTCTCGTTTTCCTGTCCGGAACACCGTTTCGGTGCGATTTCGAAACCCTCCGGTTAGCAGAGCGGGGCAAGCCGTCCGGTCGCAGCGAGCAAAACGTTTAATTTTGACCGGGCGACCTGTGCCGCTCCGCACCGAGCCTGGAATCAGGGAAAATTTCACAACCAACTTCCGCAACAATCCGGGCTAGCGAGAACGAGCGTATTGGATTAGCATCTTCAGAACGTTGATTCAAACGTCCCGAACGCGAAGGGAAAGACACTTGTCTTCCCCGCCGTCGAGGGGGCGTTAACGACGAATCACGGGCCGTAGCGAAGCCTGGATATCGCGCCACACTGGGGGTGTGGAGATCGCTGGTTCAAATCCAGTCGGCCCGACTATTTAAAACGCCGTAAGTCTTTGTTTAATAAAGGTTTACGGCGTTTTTTCGTTAGTGTATTAAACTCGGGGGGAATTCCATTTAGCGCTGAACTAGAGCGTTGTCCCTGCTGGTTTCATGGAGGCAACGGAAACCGGAGGTCTCGCCCCCATTTTTAGACTCGGCGGAGCGCTGGCAGCCATTTGGCAAATGGCGTGATCCCGTTTCGGAACGTCCATTCGAAAATGACCTGACCCAGGTTCCTTGGTTTCCACCTTGAGGTCCTAGTCTCGACCGTCGAAAGCTTGCTGCAATTCGGCAATGTCCAATTTTTTCATCGTCCAAAGCGATTCAAGCATTCGCTGCAACGCTGCTGGATTGTCGCTGGCCAGCCATTGTTGCAGCGGTGCCGGAACGATTTGCCATGACATCCCGAACTTGTCTTTTAGCCAACCGCAAGCGGTTTCGGAGCCGCCGTCCGCGGTAAGGTTGCCCCACAGCGTGTCGATTTCGTCTTGAGTATCGCACCATACGGCCAATGAAAACGCATCCGTGAATTTCCAATCTTGCCCCGCGTTGAGGGCAACGAAGTGCATGCCGCAGAGTTCAAATTCTACTGTCAGCACGGAACCGTGCTCTGGGTTTTTGACCGTCCGTACCATCTTCGAATTGGGCAATGCTGAGACGTAAAACGTCGCCGCCTCTTCGGCGCGATCGAAGTAAGACAGGAACGGCGTAATTCTTTGTTGGATTTGCACTGAGGGCTCCTAAGTAAGCGAATGAATGCCGAACGTGTTGCCTTCGGTATCGGTTGCCAATGCGATAAATCCGTATGGGCCGATCGAACTCTTGGGCTTGCCGATTTTGCCACCCGCGGCTTCGACGCGTGAAGCTTCGATGTCACAATCAGCGGATGAAAAGTAAATCAGGGTGCCGTTGCCGTTCGGTGCGAATCCGTCCATCTTGCATAGCGCACCGGAGGCTCCGCTGGCTTCCATGTCCATGGGAAAGGCCAGCATTTCGATGTCCTTGGTGGGCGAATCCAAGCGGGTCAATTCAATGCCCAGCACCGTTTCATAAAATTGCCTGGCGCGGTCCAGGTCTTGAACGTAGATTTCAAACCAACCGACGGGATTGTGATTCATGAGATTGCTCCAATTGTTTGTGTCGTCTTAAAGCCCGATGAAACCTAATGGTTTTGGCGCTCGTTATTTAGGTCCGGCAACGGAAACAGAGGTCTGATTTCAACCGTGCCTTTCTTCGCGGGCGGCAACCGCGCAGCGATCGCGATCGCTTCGTCGAGGTTGTCGACGTCGATGATGTAGTAGCCGCCAAGTTGTTCGGTTGTCTCTGCAAAAGGACCGTCCGTGATCATCCGGTTGCCATCGCGAACGCGAACACTGGTGGCGGTCATTACCGAATGAAGCGGCGCCGAAGCGATCCACTTGCCTTGCTTTTCAAGTTCCTCGCAAATGCTCATCGACTCGATCATGCACTCGGTACGTTCGTCTTCCGTCCAGCCGCTTTCCGTGCCGTAGATCAGTAGCATGTATTTCATTGTTCGTTCTCCGGAGAATTTGATTGTTGCTTCCCAGCCGCGAGCCGAAATACGTCGGGATTACGCAGTCCGAGTGCGACCCACACGACAACCCCCATGATGATCGGAATAAAAAATGGCTCGCCGACACGAACATGCGTTGCTGTGGCACCGCCCATGTAAGCCGCGATCAGGATCGCGGCAACGAATGATGTCCGTGGAACGAGAAACAGAATCGAAATCGCAGCTTCGACAATGCCGATCTTGAACATCACCTCTTCCGTCCAGCCCATGTTGGCGAACATTTCAGCTTTGCCCTCCCACTGAGTGACTTTGCCCATTGCGCTAGCCCCGATCAGGAAGAGGGCGATTAAAACGCTCAGCCCCCATCCAATCATTCTCAATTTCTTTGATCCGCCTGTCATTTCTTCTCCCGTTTCTTCGTTGGATTTGGTTGATTGAATTCAAACGCACGTGCTTGTGATGGGATGCAAGTCGAATTGCACCGCGTTGCTTCGGACGTCAATTGTCCGTGTGCGTCAGGGTTGCTCTGCGGGGACCATCACCATCCATCCGACGCCAAATTTGTCGGTTACCATTCCATACCGCGGCGACCAGAAAGTCTTCATGAGCGGCATGTCGACGTGGCCGCCTGCGGCGAGTGCGTCAAATGCGGAATCGGCGGCGGTTTCGCTTGGAACTGACAACGCCAAGCGAAAACCATCGAGCTTTGAGTTGTCGTCGCAACCATCTGACGCCATGATCGTCATCTTCCCGATGGTAAACGACGAGTGCATGATCCTGTTCTCGAATCCAGCTTGCAACATGCCATCAGGCACTGGATCGGGACTTTCGTTGAAACGCATTTTCATGACGACGCTCGCGCCGAGCGCCTGCTCGTAGAATGCCAGAGCCTCTTCACAACGACCGCCAAAGAACAAGTACGGTTGAACCGAAGCTTCTTGCAGCGACATCTTTTGCAACAAGGAGGCTTCTTGATCGCGGATCTCGCCTTGGGGGTCGTTCTCGGCAAAGTCCTCCATCTCGTACAGCGGACGGATGTCGATGTCGGAGTCTTCGAGCATGGGATTGGGGCAGCGTTTGACCCATTCCACCGCTGCCTCGATTGAGGCGACTTCCCACAGCCAGAAACCGGCGATCAGTTCCTTCGTTTCCGCGAAAGGCCCATCGGTCACGGTTCGATCGTTGCCATGAAAGCGAACTCGTTTGGCTTCTGAGCTTGGCTTGAGTCCTTCGCCGGCTTTCATGACGCCAGCTTTGACCAGTTCCTCATTGAATTGGCCCATTGCGGTAAGCAATTCCTCGCTGGGCAATTCACCCGCTTCGGAACGCTTCGTCGCTTTGATGATGACCATGACCTTCATTTTTCGTTTCCTTGTTTTGGTATCCAATCGGTTGCAATTGTTTTTTGGAAGCCGCGTCAATTGGTTAGGTGCGAGTGTGTTTGCCAGCCATGAATTGTCTCCATTTTCCATCGTCAGCTTGCAACTCGCTGGTAAACAACCAATTTTCGTTGTCGAGGATTTCGATGGTGTCGCGATACTTGCAACGACCGCTGCCGTCGAACGCCGGGCCTTCGGATTCGAGTGGTAGTCGTTTTCCCGATTCGTCAACAACGCCCTGGTAATGCCAGATGTTGGTCATCATGGAACCGACAAACGTGCCGACATATTGCTTCCGTTGGGGGTCGTAACCGAGTGTCATGATCGAGGACCACAATTCGGCTTCCGACGATTCGCCGCTACTCTCACAGATCAGCCACATTCCGCCGAGCGACCGGCAATTCATCACACCCAATGTGGTTGAAATCTTGCCATCGGGCTCTTGGCATTCGTGCTCAATCTTCCACTGGCCGATCAGTGGGTCGAGCCATTGGTGTTCGTGCTGTGGTTTAGCGAACATGGTTGTTTTTTATCCTTTTTCTAAAATGGAGTAGCCGTTGATGGACAGCGTGGGGCGTCCGCAAACGGCATTTCGATACTGGCTTGCGTTGCTGAGTGTGTCTCTGAGTGATTTAAGCATCTCGGATGCCGAGGAAGATGATGCTGAGGAAGATTGAGAGGCAAACGATCGCAGCAACGCCTCACGCGATTGAAGTCGTGTGCAAACCGCTCGCAGACCCATCCAGGTAGCGCCGCCCAGGTAGCGCCGCCCCACTACGGTTCGGATTTTTTGAATTTCTGCGTGCACGCCGCGATCAGTTCATTGGTTTGTTCGTCCGCCGGTCGGATTTCAAACGGTCCCATCTTCACCCCCGGATGATTCGACATCAGTGCGATCGCATGATTCAAGTCGCGGGCTTCCAACAGCAAGATACCGCCGAGCATTTCCTTGGTTTCTGCGTACGGACCATCGGTCACGTCGACCGAATCGTTCTTGATTCGTAAGGTCACCGCGTTGCGAGCCGATTGCAGTGCTTCGCCGCCGAGAAAATGCCCGCCGCGACGCAGTTCATCGTCGTAAGCAAAGCACTCCTCCATCATTCGCGTGCACTCCTGTTCGGATAGCGATTCCCACTTTGACTCTTCAATAAATCCCATGCATACAAATTTCATGTCTTGGTCTCCGGGGTTGGGTTGAAGCACAAGCATCGTGCGATTCGTTGGCGTTTATGTCTTAGTCGATCGGCGGGGACCAAAATCGACATGCTTCCCAAAAAAAATAAGAAAGCCTCTGAAATGCGGTCGTACCCGCCTTCGGTAGCCAACGATCGATTGCCTTTCATGTTTGACCTGAGGGTGATTGACGATCTGGCGGTTGCCAGAGTGGCTCTCGGTCCGATGCGGAGCCGTTTGCTGTTTGAGCATTCGGAGCCTGAGTCGGCGTCCCCTCCCTGAGTCGGCGTCCCCCCCCCTTCTGTCGCGGCGTGCTGGGATCATGAACGCGGTAGGTGGGAATCATGAGGCAAAGGCTCATCCCCCTCCAGTCCTTCGGATACTCGAAACGAATGGCTGCTCGGTTCACCCATCCAAAGTCGATTTACCCAACGAAAGGCGTTTCGCCCAGCGAAATGCAGCTGAGGACCGCGCCCATGTGTGACGAGCCCTCCCTTCGGGGCTCGCCGATTCACAACCAACGTGCCGAATGTGCCGTGAGAATCAAAAGGGGCAGTGAAGGGAGCAGGGTGGCTGAGGGGAACAAGGTGGCTGAAGGGAACAAGGTGGCTGGTCATTTTCATGACTGGCGGGCGTCATGAAGTCGAATTGAGCGTCACGATTTTCTTTGCCAGGAACCGTCGTTCCGGCTCCTGCTTTGCCAACATCAAGGCAAGCTCGAAGGCCGCTTTCGCATCGGTGAATCGGCCTAAGCGGTTCAGCAGTTCGCCTCGTGCCGCATGGATGAGGTGGTAGCTCGGCAACTCGCCCCGTTGAATAATGTCGTCAATGATTTCCAATCCGGCGGAAGGGCCATCATGCATGGCGATCGCTGCCGCCCGATTGAGTTCAACGACGGGAGACGGGGTTGTGTGAAGCAACGCATCGTACAGTTGGACAATGTAGCCCCAGTCGGTTGCCTCGGCTGACTCGGCGTCAGCATGTGCAGCTGAAATAGCGGCCTGGATGGTGTAAGTGCCGACCGAGCCCGTTGCCATGGCTCGATCGATGAGTTGCTTTCCCTCGGCAATCAGTTGCCGATCCCAGAGTGACCGGTCTTGATCCACTAGCAAGACAATATCGCCATCGGGCGTAAGGCGGGCTGAACGACGAGATTCGTGCAGTAGCATCAGCGATAAAATGCCCATCACCTCTTCGGCGGCCAGTAATTCAAGGACGAGCCGAGCAAGTCTTATCGCTTCATCGGAGAGATGGGTTCTGATCAATGAGTCACCCGATGAAGCCGAATATCCTTCATTGAAGACGAGGTAGATCACCGAAAGCACAGCGTCCAATCGGTCGGGCATGTCCTGTTTCGACGGAATCACATAAGGAATTCCGGCGCAACGAATTTTCGACTTGCCGCGTACAATTCGCTGCGCCATGGTCGATGGATTGGTGAGAAACGCACTCGCGATTTCTTCGGTCGTCATCCCGCAGACCTCTCTCAGCGTCAACGGAACCTGGACTTTCGGGGCAATCGCGGGGTGACAGCAGGTGAAAATCAATCGCAGGGTGTCGTCTTCGATCTCAAGGGCCGCCCGGCTCTCGTTGGCTTGTTCAATTTCCTCAAATCGAGCCACAACTTCTGGCCGCAGTTCGGTCAATCGGCTCCTTCGCCGCATGATGTCGATCGCATGGAAACGCCCGGTCGAAATCAGCCACGTGCGTGGATTGTCGGGTACCCCTTCGACCGGCCACTGCTTCATCGCGGCGGCGAATGCCTCGTGCAAGACTTCTTCGGCAAGGTCAAAATCACCGAGCAAGCGAATCAGCGTCGCAAACACCTGGCGAGACTGGCTGCGATAAACCTGCTCAACAAGTTCAGGGAGATTGCTCATCGAGACGCTCCCGCTTGGTTCAATCCCGTTCGAAGCGTCCGTTCCGTCCAGCTCGAAGCGTCGTCGAGCCGTGCTGCGTTCCGACGACAAGGTCGGCGCTGTTGATGACGACGACGCTCCACAAGTTCCGCCTTTTCAAGAACACTGAAGGGGTTGGGGGATGGACGCCATGGTGACATCCAACGTCTTAATCCGTTGCGAGACTCTACTTTCGCCCCTAGCCCACTCGACGAAAATTGACGGGCCGTGTGAGGCCGAGAGCGTGTGAGGCCGAGAGAGCTTGAAACGAAATGGTCAGATCGCCTTCGGCCATGAACGGTTGCTCCTAATCTTAATCCTACTCTTACTCTTAATCATCAAGATTCGCGAGGCCGGGTTTGCGTCGAGTCGGGGTTTGCGTCGAGGCGGGGCGATGCGCGGTGACCGTCGCCGGCATTTCGGGCACTTCGATGGGGGGAACCACGCCAACGTTGCCTGTGGCAGTGAGTCTCAATCGCTGAATATTCGAGTCGTTAATTTCCGAGTCGTTAATCGTCTGGTCGCTCGTGTTGTCAACACAAACCGATGGCGACCGCCTCATTGACGCCGAGGTTGCCCCGCTGTCGCGGCTCTCCTGCGTCCGGAAGCAATCGAGATGGCCGAGCGTTGCCATCGAGCGTTGCCATCGAGCGTTGCCATCGAGCGTTGCCATCGTTCGGATAACGATTCAAGGCAAGATTGGGGATTAGGAACCCTGTTCATGGCCGAAGGGCGTGAAGGGTTGCGAGAATTTTTCGTTCATGACTGCTGACATTTTTCTTCGTCGCCATCGTTCAAGCCGTGGCCCTCGATCCAGCAAATGATGAGACGGACGCCGTTTTCACGGCGCGAATGACGACCGTTGCGATCCCCACGCCGTTCCGCATCCCCTCAGTAGGGCGTTGCTGGACCGATTCCGCTAAACATTTACGCTCCTGCGTCGAGCATCGAGCCTTGCGAGAGGAGTGCAAAAGCGTACGCTTTAGGCTCATTCTCTCCTTCCGCGTGCAACTTTTGACGGCAAGTTAACCATCCATGACGGGCTCTTTATTGGCGGTCTATTGTATTTTGATCATTGCCGGATCCGTCACGGGGGGATGGTTGCCTGCGATCATTCGGATGACCCATTTGCGAACTCAATTGCTGATGAGTTTCGTGGCCGGATTGATGCTGGGCATTGCGATGCTGCACATGTTGCCACATGCGTTTCAACTGATGCACTCGGCGCCGTTGGCCGGTGGAGCTGCGTTGGGGGGGATCGTTGCCATGTTCATTCTGCTACGCGCGTTCAATACGCACGCTCATGGGGCCATTGAAACCTCCAGTGGCGAAGCGAGCGGGGCTGGCCACGACCATAGCCACGATCACGATCACGACCATGATCATGGCCACAAACATACTCATAGCCACAAGCCATCCCGAGACATTGGTTGGCTGGGAATGTTGCTCGGGCTGGGCTTGCACACGCTGATGGACGGCGTGGCGCTCGCGGCGAGTGTGACCGCAGAATCCCACCACAATCCGTGGTTGGGACTGGCGGGGCTGGGGACGTTCTTGGCCGTCGTGTTGCATAAGCCGCTCGATGCCTTTGCGATCACATCGGTGATGCGAAAGGGAGGCTGGACATCGACTCAGCAAAGCTTGGTCAATTTGACGTTCTCGTTGGCGTGCCCCATCGGTGCGATTTTGTTTTACATTGGTGTGAACTACCTGTCCGCTGACGGAACGCTGTTGGGGTGGGGGTTGGCGATCTCAGCGGGCTTCTTTATCTGTATTTCGCTATCGGACTTGCTGCCGGAAGTGGCGTTCC
This sequence comes from Novipirellula galeiformis, assembly GCF_007860095.1. Classification (NCBI taxonomy): domain Bacteria; kingdom Pseudomonadati; phylum Planctomycetota; class Planctomycetia; order Pirellulales; family Pirellulaceae; genus Novipirellula; species Novipirellula galeiformis. The sequence continues at coordinate 74,444 of NZ_SJPT01000008.1, forward strand.
ATGATCATGATCGTTTAAAGTTGACCTCGGCGCTGCTGATCGGCATTGCCTTGGCCGTGGGGATCGAAAGTCTGCCTGGGCATAGCCACACCGTCACCCCACCGGTTGTGGATGCGGTGACGTTGGAAATGGCAAGCGAGACTCCCTAGCGCGGGCGATTCACCCGGGAAACGCAGCGCGCTCGCAGCACGATTCGCCCCCTACTCAGAACGCCACCGCGGAAGCACCGCAGTCTCTGGTGGTTCTGCTTCCCTTTCACGGCAAGGATTGACGCGTGCAAACGATCATCGATTGGTTGGCGACATTGCAATGGGAGCGACTTGTTCCCGAGTTGATTGGCAAGGCATTGGGCTTTTTGACCGGTTTTGCCGCCAGTTGGTTTTTGTTGTTTCGGCGTCGGCTCAATGCAATTCAGCGGATGCAATCGGGCGATTCAGATGACTTTATCTTTCAGATGCATTGTCTGTTTCCCTCCGCCGGCAACGACGATCAATTCGTGCTGTTGTTTCGCAACGTGGCGCCGAAAACCACGCTGAATGATTTGTATGACAACATCGCCGTGCGTGAGGTGCTGAAGGAAATTGCAGACCAAACGACGCTCGAGAATCCAATATTGCAAACGCAAGGAACGCTTGGGTTTGAGCTGCTGAACGATGCGGTCGGGCATCTCGCCGGCTTGTTGGCATCGACGCCGTTCAAACGCGAGGCTTGGTTGTTTGCGATGACCTGTGAAGATCGCCAAGTGGTGCGTAAGAAGTGCGTTCGCTGCTTTCTGATTCGGCCTGCCGATTTGGAGCGATTCTTGGATTGGCAATGGTGCCAAACCAACGTCTTGGTTGAAAAACCGTGGCATTGGTTTCGGGTCGTGGCATTGCACCGGATCGCGTGTGAGTGGCAGCTCGAGCAGCAGATGGCGATCCAAGAGGCAGATCGCGGGCAAGATCATGAGATGCCGCTCGTCGACAAACAGGTCCGTCACGATCGTGTGCGGATGTTGTCGCTAGGGTTGAATCAGGATGAAATTCCCGTCGGTCAACCGCATCGGATCGATTGGGAACGTCATCTACCAAGTCTCGAGAAAATGGGGCTCCGGTTAGCCGCGCCGCGACCCGACGAGGTGAGTCCTGAGGAACCGGTTCCACCCCCGTCGTGATGAACGCGGTACTGCGAGCGGATCAAGTCCGAATTTGATCGCGGGGAGTCAATCACCTCGAGTCAATCGCGGGGAGTTGTCCGGTTGTGTCGTGGCGTGTCTTGTTGTGGTGCGGTGTCGCAGACTCGCCCTGTTCCCTCGGCGACCTGTGCTTCGCAAAAGGTTAGACTACCGCATCGCTGTACTCCATTCACGCTCTCTCAACCCCCACGCACGCCTGCAATGCTTCAAGATCCCCCCGTTTCCGATTACGACCTGCACTTCGAATTGTTTGGATTTCGGGTCCGAATTGCTTGGTCGTTTTGGCTCGGAGCTTTAATTTTTGGATTTTATTTGGTCCGCGCCGTCGATGACCGATTCATTGCATCCGGAGACGGCAGTCCAGGAAAATTGGCGCTGCTAATCTTGTGGGCGCTATGCATGTTGGTCTCGATTTTGATCCATGAATTGGGGCATGCGTTTGCCTTTCGTCAGTTCGGTATTCAGTCTTCGATTGTGCTTTATCACTTCGGTGGGCTAGCGATTCCGAGCTCGACGTTTGGTACCGGTCGCGGGTCGGGACAGCTAAACGAGAAGCAAGATTTATGGGTGGCTTTGGCTGGTCCTCTGGCCCAAATCGTCTCGGCAATGTTGTTAGTCGGCGTCTTCGTGGTGTCGGGATTTCGAGTCGAAGCCCTGGCCTGGATCGACAGCGTGGTGCCCTTGGGTTTGACCAAGATTCCGGGGGTGATGGAGGGCGATCCGATCACCAGTTCCGGCTTGTATGCGTTGGTGTTGTTCTACACTTTTCCTAGTGTTTTGTGGGCGCTTTTGAATTTGGTTCCTGTTTGGCCACTCGATGGCGGACGGATCATGAACTCGCTTGTGCTACTCAATGGTGGACGTCGCGAACAAGCGCTTTGGATCAGCGTTTTTGCTGCGGGGTTGTTGACGCTGTATGCGTTTAACCATCGTCAAACGTTTATGGGCATCTTGTTTTTGTCGTTAGCGTTTAGCAATTACCAAATGTTGCAACAGACTGGACGTTGGCGATAAAAACCATGATCGATTTTGAAGTTCAAATGCACCGCATGCGTGGCAGCGGTGGTCCGCGCAAAAGCGAACTTCGATTTCAATCCACGACGCATCGCTTCGTCGACGCGTCGTGAAGATGGACGCTGCGATTTTTGATGTCCGTTGATCAAATCGAGATCAGCAAATCGATCGCGCAGCGACGTCACGTAACAAAAAAAACTTTCTCTGCAAGCGCATTTTTCATGAAAAAGATGTTGCGGAATTCTGAGAAGCGCGTACAGTTACGCGCAGTTTCTAAACGGTTGAAAGCAAGGGCATCATTGATGTGGATCATCAACGCTCTGAGATTCAACTTCCAATCACGATTGGTGAGCCGTGGCCGGTGACTTTTAGAACGCGGTTCTAATAAAGTCACAAGGACTCACCAACGTGCCCTTTCTCGCGGAGGAAGAACGTGGCCAAGAAAAAAGCAACGAAGAAAAAAGTAACGAAGAAGGCTGTAACCAAGAAGCCTGTTACCAAGAAAGCAGCAACCAAGAAAAAGGTCGCTAAGAAGGCTCCTGCTAAGAAAGCACCGGCCGCTAAGAAGGCAACCAAGAAGAAGGTAACCAAGAAAAAGGTAACCAAGAAGAAGGCCGCTAAGAAGGCTCCTGCGAAGAAAGCACCAGCGGCTAAGAAAGCTACCAAGAAGAAGGTCACCAAGAAAAAGGTAACCAAGAAGAAAGTAACCAAGAAGAAAGCCGCTAAGAAGCGTCGCTAGTCTTTGAGGGGCTTCCTTCACTCGACTGAGTGGCAACGGAGTTCAAAAAGCCGCGTCGGAGTTTATGCTCTGACGCGGCTTTTTTTTATGCCGTAAGTGACAACTCAATGCCAATATGGCAGCTTCGCGTTGATCGCAAGCGAGACCAACCCAAGGGCGGAGCATCGCCGATCGCGGGCACGATTCGCACTCGCGATTGCGTTCGCACCCGCGATTGGATGATCGCAGAGCGTGCCTACAGCGTTGGCAAACTGGGTTTCGGTGGGTTTGCGGCGGCCTTCGATGCGAGGGCGCGGACGAGTGCTTTCGCCGTCGTTTCGAACGGCTTTCGAGCGCGATCATTTTCGCAAAGCGCGGTTGCCAACCGCCCTTCGTCTCCCGCGGTCCGCAGTTCAATGTCGATCGGCAATGCACCGAGGAATGCAATCCCCAGCTCCTCGGCCTTCGCTCGCGCTCCACCGCGTCCAAAGATGTCGTAGGTCTTGCCACAGTCCGGGCACGTGAATCCGCTCATGTTCTCAACCATCCCCAAGATCGGAATGTTGACCTTGCGAAACATGCTGATCGCCTTGATCGCATCGAGCAAAGCGACTTCTTGTGGGGTGCATACCACCACGCTGCCCGCAAGCGGCAGCGCTTGCGAAAGCGTCAATGCGATGTCACCGGTTCCGGGGGGCATGTCGATCACGAGGTAGTCGAGTTCGCCCCAATGGGTGTCGCCTAAAAATTGGTTGATCGATCCGTGTAACATCGGACCACGCCAAATCACCGCTTGGTCGGGCTCGACAAGGAAGCCCATCGACATCACCGGCATCGGCGGACGACCGCTGTCATCGCTTAGCATGATTGGCTCGATCTTCTTGTCGGAGTTCACGGCGGGGCGACCGGACAATCCCAGCAGGTGCGGAACGCTAGGGCCGTACACGTCGGCGTCCATCAATCCGACCTTGCTGCCGAGTTGTCGCAACATCAATGCGATCGAAGCTGCCACGGTGCTCTTGCCGACCCCCCCTTTGCCGCTGCCTACTGCGATCACGCTTTTGACGCGTAGACCGACTTGGCCGAGGCGTGCGGGAGGCCGCACGTGCTCGATGACCTCGACCTTCGCTTGAGTTCCTGGCACTGCAGCGACGATCTTGGCTTCGATGGCTTCGGCCACCTCCTCCGCGATCGGTTGAGAGTGGGACGTCAGCGCCAACGTCACGGTGGCGGAGTGGCCTTCGACTTGGACGTCCTTGATTTGCCCCATCGAGCCAATCGGACGTCCAGTTTCAGGATCAGGAAACGATTCAATCGCAGCGCGAACAGAGTCAGGATTCAAAGCGGACATGGATATCGATTCAAAGAAAGTTGAGGGGTTGCGTTGCACAGGCGACTCGCCCGCGTTGTGAAAAAAATCGGGCCAGTCGCCCGCACGATGGATTCGAACCAGAAAGGTTGACCGCAATGCACCGCCATGGCAAGTCGGTAGCCGAATCAGTCCCGACGCGTCGGCGCTGCGAAACAACGCCGATTGATTCGGGCGGCGACGTTTTGTAGCGATTCAGGATTGCGTAATTGGATGGCGATACCGAACTCGGAGATCGCGGGGTGCAACGAGCTCGGAATCCGGGTGATGCCGGCCAATTGAATGACCTCCGGGAACGCCCAGCGGGTCTCGGTGATGATGCGGCACTTCGCCGCAATCGATTTGGGGGCAAGTTCCCAGAGTACGATCACGGGGGGGCGTCTGCGAAACGTCCGCTTGGGGTGACGGCCGGCAAGTCGGCCAGAAAGCAGGTTGGGAAGCTCTTCCGCGTCGCAGGAAATCACGACGGGAACCCATGGCTCCGCCAGCCCCTCGGCAGCGAAGCGACGCGCAGCGTCGGCCCAGCGGTTGCCCTGCTCGCAAACGAGCCAGGTCACGTCGTCGGAGGACTCAAGCAATTCATTGGCGATCGCTTTCATGTCTGCTCGCGATCCGCAGGCGAGGCAGGCTTCTTAGCGGTGGTTGTCGGCTGGGCGTGCTTCGGATCGCTTGTGACCGACTCGATTCGGCGTAGCAATCGCGAGCGTGTGATACCAAGCAAGCGGGCCGCCGCGGCGCGGTTGCCGTCGCTCGCCTCCAACGCGCTATGGATCATCTTCAATTCAAACGACTCAAGCATTTCGTCCAACGAAACACTTTGCACCTTGCGACGTTGTGCGACATCACCGGGACGGAATGAGCGTATCGCCAGAGGGAAATTTTCGGGGCCAATCGCGTCTCGCGTCGCACTTCGCACCGCGTGCCGCATCGCGGCATCGAGTTCTTCGAAATTGTTCGGCCAAGGATAGATGACCAACGCGTCAAGCGCCGCGCGACTTAGTCGTTCACCCACCCCTTCGCCTGCGGCATGACGTGCATCGACGACCGCGGCTGCTAGCAGTGGGATGTCTTCGCTGCGAGAGGAAAGGGGATCGATGGTGACGGTTAGCGAAGCGAGTAGATCGGCCAGGGCCGCGTCGACGGGTGGCTTGGCCCGCTCGCTAACGTTTGCATCGTTGCTGGTGCTCGTGCTCGAGATCGCGTTGGTATCAATGCACGACGCGTCGCTGCCAAGACCGAGCAACCGCAGACGGCCACTGTGCGAGAGCAGCAGGTGAACCAGATGTCGCTGAGCATCCAGCGGCATCTCATCCAACCCACGTACCAAGACCGTCGCCTGGGCTTCCGGCGAGCTTGCGAGTTGATTGACGACCGGTACGATCGACGCATCGAGTAGTTCAGGGTCCATCAAGGGGCCGTCGACGATCGCGATCGCTTCGCGCGGCGCCGATTGTTGGTGGATGCGCATCGCGATGGACTCCGAATGACACCCCGTGGGGCCAAACAGTCCGATGTGAGTGCGCACCGAGGATGCGACCTGAATTCTGGCTCGCAGACGTTTCGCCGAGGAGGAAACGCCAGCCGTGGCGATGGTGGCGATGCCCGCGTGGCGTTTTCGCCATGCATCGAGTTGTTGCCGCACCGCGGCCGCGTCGGCAAGTTCCTCGTCGGCCACGCGGTCACTAAACTGTCCACCGATCGCAATCGTTAGCCCCGACTCGCCTTGTCCCACGCGGACGAAGCGAACGTCGATGGGGGCGATGCGACGATTGGCATCGCCCGCGGGCTGGACACGCAGCGAAGCGGTGCCGCGCCGATCGAGCCCCGGAGGGGGCGAGAGCGTCGCGGCGAGCAGATCGAGGGGATCGTTTGAGAGCGGGCTCCCTGCGATCGCACGACGCTGCAGCAGGTGGGCTCCGTCGATCCCCAGCCATTTCGCTGTCGCAGCCGACAGGTAAATGAGTTTGCCCTTAGGGTCGATCGCCCAAAACGGTGCATCGGACGCGTCCAGTAGACGCATCAAGTTGCGGATCTTTGTTCCTGCGGTCATGGATTCGGTGTGCTCGCGACTTGAAACCCCGCAGACGCTTAAATGGGAGCCCCTCAGGCCGCCATTGCGCCGCGAACGCTGTCCCAACAGATTGCGGGGGGTTCCCCGCCTGCCGAGTCGCGTGTCGGTTGAGAGACGCAACGCAGGAGCCTGGGGACGATCGCAATCGAGGGCCCTGGTTGGCTCTCAGCAGCTGAGTGCTAGCGTTAGGAGTGCTTCGCCCTCGAAGCAGGGTTGCTTCGTCCTAGAACACGTCGAGGATAAAGTGATGGCCTTGGTGAAAGCGGCGACTGCTGGGGTAATAGTTGTGCCACTTCTTGTTGTACACCGGAATCCGCATTTCCTGGGGATAACGATGGTACAGGCTATCGCTGCTTTGGAAGTATTCTTGGCTGTAAAAGTTTTGCGGGTAATAGACGTAGGGGTAGTGATAGAACCGGTTCCAATCACGGGCACCCGCTTGCCCGCCCCAATTTTGACCATAAGCGCGTTGGTCGGCCGAGGCCGAATCGGCCAACGCAAAACAACTGCCAAACAAGACAGCGGCAAACAATAAATGGCGGAGCATCCGAGGCTCTCCCTCTGAGGGGCGACAAGTGGAAGGCCAAAATGGCCCGTGTGGTATCTCGCAAACGTGCGTACCGTCACTATCGGCACATCTGGTATCATCGGTTGAGTCGTTTTGGTCTGCGATTTTAAAGCGGAAATGTGTCACGATGATGGCTCACCCCCACCCTCGACTTCTCGGTTCCCCTCGCCTGCACCTATGATTGGGTGTTCGCCATGATTCCCTTGATGACGTTGCTATACTGGTTGCTATACTAGGAGCACGATCAATGGGGGGCTGCGTCCCTTGGTTTGTCGTCCCTTGGTTTGTCCTTTCAACTTGGTTCAATCTATGTCGTTTCGTATTTTCACCACCTCTCTGCTCGTGTTCGCCGTGGGGGTGAGCAGTTTTGTGGGGACAAAAACTTTGGCTTGTCCCTTCTGTAACGCGGTATCCCAAACGCTGCGTCAAGAAATGGCCGTCATGGACGCCGTGGTGATTGCCACCGCAGTCGACCGCGAATCCGCTCGTAACGAAGAAACGGGCGAAGTGCTGATGAAGATCGAAAAGGTGCTCAAGGGCGACACGCTTGTCAAAGTCGGCCAAGAGGTCAATGCGATCTATTACGGCGATGTCAAAGCGGGGCGGTCCTTTATGCTTTCCGGAGTCGATCCCCCTAAAATGCAGTGGTCGTGCCTGCCGCTCAGCGAGCGAGCCGAAGATTATGTGGTGAAACTCACCCAACTGCCTGACGATGACCTGACTCGACTGCGTTTCTATTATCGCTTCCTGCAAGACGAAGAAACGATGCTCTCGCGAGACGCTTACGACGAATTCGCAACGACACCTTACCCGGTGATCAAAGCACTCGCACCGGAAATTGATCACGCCGCATTGGTTAGCTGGATTAATGACCCAGAAGCGACCGTTGAACGCCGCCGCTTGTATCTGACCTTGTTGGGGGTTTGTGGTGACGAAAAGGACCTGCCGATGCTCGAAGCCCAACTTCGCAGCACCCAAAAGAGCTCGCGCAGCGGTCTCGATGCGTTGGTCGCTTGCTATTTGACCCTGTCCGGCGAAAAAGGCCTCCCCGTGATCGACGAACTGTTCCTCAAGAACAGCAAGGCTCCCTACGCCGATACCTACGCGGCGATCATGGCGATTCGTTTTCACGGGACCGAGGGCGAAGTGATCGATCGTAGTGCGTTGGTCGAATCGCTGCATCATGTGCTCGACCGAAAAGACCTGGCCGATCTTGTCATTCCCGACCTCGCTCGCTGGAGCGATTGGAGCCAGGTCGACAAGATGAAGCAGTTGTTTATCGAAGCGGATGCCGACAACAACTGGGTTCGCGTCCCCGTCGTGAACTACTTACGCGCCTGTCCACTGCCCGAAGCGGACGCCGCACTCAAGGAGCTGGAGAAGGTCGATCCCGAAAGTGTCAAGCGAGCCAATACCTTTTTCGCGATTCCCGTTCCTGCCAAGGATACGACGGGCTCTAGTTCTTCGGTTATCCGAAAATCGAAGGATCGTGACTATGCCGTGCTCGGTCCCAATGCAGGCGATTCGAGCTCTCGCGACCGTGGGAGCTTGGCTGGCGCTACGGCCGCCAATTCGCCCGTGCTGGCGGCTTCCTTTGCTGCGAGAACCGGTGCGGTCCCCGCGAACCCTTGGCGGTTGGCTTACGTAGTTTCCTTGGCGCTCTCCACGATCATGATCGGGCAGTTTTTATTGCTTTCCGGTGGTCCCGCCGCTGTCATGATTCCTGTGGAAGGGCCTAAATAAGTTGCCGCGTCTTTCCCGATTCAAAGAAACCAATGTCAGCTGAACTTCAAATGTCATCGTCTAGCGATGCGGTCGATTTCCCGTATCGTGCGGTCAGCCGAGCGGCAATTGCATCGATGATCTTCTTTGTCTTGGCGCTGCCAGGACTGATCCCCACCTTCTCGCCGCTGTTGATTTTGACAGCCGTGGGAGTGGCGGCAGGGATCGTTGGACTGCGAGCCACGAAGCAATTTCCCGACGAATTTGGCGGCGGGGCTCTGGCGAAATTTGGTTTGATCGCAAATGCCGCGTTGCTGCTTTGTGGGGTCTCGCTGCACGTCTATATTTACTTGACGGAAGTCCCCGAAGGCTACACGCGTGTTCCGTTTCAGGAACTCCAACAACCGCAAAGCGTGCCGGACTCGCCGACGCGATTTGCCTATGACATTGACGGCGAAAAAGTCTTTATTAAAGGCTACATTCACCCCGCCTCGGGCGGCGGAGCATTGCGACAATTCATTCTCGTTCCCGACCTCGGGACCTGTTGCTTTGGGGGCCAGCCCAAAAGTAGTGACATGATCGAAGTCACCGTCGCGCATGGGAAAAATGTCAAAGCGGGGCTAACCAAACGAAAACTCGCTGGAAAATTCCAGCTCAATCGCGCTCCCCAGAAGCTGACTGATTTTGACAACAACATCTTCTATCGACTAAAAGCGGACCAAGTCCGCTAGAGTCGGGGCCTGTCCTCGCTCGGCGAGTCACTCGCATTGTCCGACCCCTCCCAAAAAAACGTCGGCCAATCGAACCCCGCGTGTTATCCCTCAACGTGCACTCCCCTTCCAAAGACAAATCGCCATGCCTTGGTACAACACCGCACTTGCCCTCCTGGTCGTCGCCATTCCATCGGTCGTGTGGGCCGATTCACCGAAGTCGAGTGCGAACGAAGGGGCGTCCACGCGGTCCGCTTCCACTTCTCGGGAGAGGCCAATCGAGAAGGTGGCGGGGGTCGTCGAACGCAAAAGCAGTGAGGCGTCGATCGCCAAGGGAGACATTACCTTTGACGATTTGAAGTTTGAAATCGAGAAGGATGCCCCGTTTGCAAAGGAGGCGCTGTCGCAAGACGTCAAGCGACTCGATGGCATCAAGGTCAAGCTGCGCGGCTATATCCTGCCAAGCACCTTGTTCAAGGACACCGACATCAGCGAGTTTGTGCTCGTGCGTGATAACCAGGAATGCTGTTTCGGACCTGGTGCGGCGCTGTTTGATTGTGTGATTGTCGAGATGCTCCCAGGCCAAACGACCGACTTTGTGACCCGCCCGGTGACCGTCGAAGGCAAGTTCAAGATCGATACGGAAAAGTACAAGTATCCCGGCGGCAAAGGCCCTCGCGGGGCAACTCATTTCGCGATCTTCAAGATCGACGGCATGACGGTCAAGTAATCAGCGGGATGCGGATGCTTCGGCATCGCTCACCTGCTAGCCAGGCTGCGTCAATGCGCCGGAGTCATCGGTACAGGACCTAACTACGCCACGTGATTGCGCCGAACTCGGTGTGATCATGCCGCAATCATTGCTTCGGACGCGTCGCCGCGGAGGTGCTGTCACTCAAGGCCCACGTCGCGTTTAGGCAAAATCGCTACATCGCCGTTCGAAGCTGCGTTACTGCATCGGAAGTCAACGGTTTGCCGCCAATTCCCCAGTCCCCGCTGCTGACTTCCTCAACAATCACGACCGTCTTTTCACGTAGGCTTTCGCCCTCTACCGAGACGATCGCATCGGTGACCCTCTCGATTATCTGTTGCTTTTCATCCGCAGAGAAAACGTGTTCGATCACTTTAATGGTTGCAAGTGGCATCTAAAGCACTCCTTTCACGATCGAAGGTCGATTGAATCGCCATCATAATTTTAGGAGATTCAGCGAACGGGGACAAATCGTTGCCGTCTTTTCACGCTCCAAACCATGTGCCTCACATAACTGATGTTGGGTCGGCGTCGTCCACTTGCGGTGTGTATTCGCTTTGCCCGCGCGCCGCATTGAACGCCTAGCGTGTTGCCGGCGTTTCACGACCGAACGGTCCTGCGGGTAGCTCACCACAGGCTTGCAGGGCGAGGACCGCGAAGGCGCTGCCGACATTGGAGATCAGGTTGCCGCAATCTTTGACCGGGGACGGGGTGAACCATTTACCGCTCTCACGCTGATTGGCGTGCATCCATTCGACGCCACGCTGCAACCGCGCGTCGTTCGCTGGCAATCCGAGTTCCCGGGCGATCACGATGATAAGCCCGGTGCCATAGCCATCGCTGGTCTTGGTTTGCAGCGGACGGTCGTCGGGGCGGGCGAGTCCCTTCCAATCGCTCAGTAGTGCGGAGGTGGACCAGCCGCCGTCCTCGAGTTGTAAGGCAAGCAGCTCCTGCAGCGTTGCGTCTGGATTCGTTGGCGATGCCGTCCACTCGCACCGAGCACCACGCGAGCATGGCACGATGGTGTAGCGATTTTGGCGGATTGTCGTCAAAGTACTTGCGCAGCTTTTCAAGACCTGCGCGGGCCTGTGGCGTATCGGCGTACTCGTCCGGGGCGATGCCGACGGTCAGCGCGGCGAGCGTGAGGCCATAGTGATCGTCGATCTCCAATGGCGCGTAATCACAATCGGGCCAATTCCATCCGCCATCGGCTCGTTGGATGGTCCACATGATCTCGAGCGTCTCTCACGCGACATCGCTCAGTTTTCCAGTGGTTTGCAGGTCATTGAAGGTTAACCCCGCAGCGACGACGATCGTCCAAAAACCGTGGCCTTCGGACAGCGTTCGCTGTTGCCAACGCTGCCGGCGATAGTCTTCGTAAAAACGACGAACTTCGCCTGAGTCTGGCTGGATCGTGCTGAGTGCGGGCCGCGCCGCTAGATAGAACAGATTGGTATGGCAGGTTGCGCACTTCTTGGTCTTTTGCCAGTTCAGTGCGGAGCGATCCAGGTATTAAGCAGCGTGGGTCGCGGAATACGCTTTCGCGATCGGCTCGTCGGGCGAGATCTCCGGTAAGCCTTCTTCCACGTCGTTCAGCGTGATCGGTTGTTGGCCGATCGCAGGGACGCCAACAAACATCAGAGCAGCGAAAAACGTCGGTAAAATCGGTCGCATCGCAGCAGGTTCCTTGGCAAGTGAGATGGGGCCAGTATAACGTTTTCTCACCACGCAAACCGATCCATCGCTGTGAAGCGGAACGGCGCACGCGGGCTGTCGATTGGATCGACCGCATGGTCCCCAAGGTGCGACGTGGGTCGTGATTTACCGAGTATCGCTCCAATCTCGCTTGCTGACTCGTAAAGCGTTGCTTACTCGTCAAGCAACGCGGCGATGTTCTCAATCGGACGACCGATGGCCGCTTTTTGGTTGTGAACGACGATTGGACGTTCGATCAACTTTGGATGGGCGGCCAACGTGGCCAGCCACTCGTTGTCGGACAGCGATTTGTCGCCGAGCTGCAGTTCGGCAAACAGTTTCTCCTTTTTGCGAACCAGTTGTTCTGGTTTGATTCCCAGCATCTTGACGATTTTGCCAAGCTCCTTCTCGCTGGGCGGATGCTCCAGGTACTTCACTACATCAAATTGGATTCCACTCGATTGAAGCAGTTCCACCGCTTCGCGAGATTTGGAACAGCGAGGGTTATGGAAAATCGTTGTCATGTTTCGTTGATCAGTAATGAAAGGTTGGCGGGGAAGAAAGGTCAGTGCGGAGATTGCCCGTCCGAACCATCCGGTCGGTCGCAAACCCGCGGTGGTGAACGCCCGATTGTATTCGTAAATCGTGTTTCGGGCAGGGAGTCGGAAAGCGACCGTGTGCGGTGTTGATGTTGTTTCGAAAGCCTGTTTTTGTCGCGGCTCCGGTGCACCGAAGTGATTCTGTCACGCGATGAGACGCGTTGTAATGAACAAGTGCGAGCGGTGCGGGGTGCGTCTGGATTTGCTTGCCCCCTGAAACGGTGGGGTTCTCCTCGCTTGCTTGGACTTGTTGCATTGCGAAACGCCAGCCTATAGATTTGTAGGTGACTTTATGGACCCTATCTGGTCACGTTAGGCAACGTTGACGACCTCAATCTGAATTTAAGGTAACCTCTGGTGCGATTGTTTGCGGTAACTGTATTCATGGCAGCGGTGGTGACTTTAACGGTATCGGGGTGTGGTCCGGCTGCGGACGGGCGCGTGGGGGTTTCGGGAAACGTCACGCATCGCGGTGAACCGCTCCCATCGGGCAATATTCAATTCGTTGCGGTCGATGGATCGCAGATGGCCGGAGCGGCCATTGTCAACGGATCCTACGCCCTTGCCCCGGAGCAAGGCGTGTTTCCTGGCGAATTCACCGTTCGTGTCTCTGCGGCAAGTGAAGATACCGCAGTTCCAGTCCCCGTCGAAGGAGAAGCCCCGGGCGATCCTAGTTTGTTTGCGCCCCGCCAAGAATTGATTCCTGACGAGTACAACGCACGCAGCACGCTATCCACTCAGATCACGAGTGACGGGCCGAACACCTACGACGTCGAGATCCCATAGAGGATGCGAGACATTTTTGAGTAATTGCTTGTTGTTCTTTTTCTTACACTGGACTGAGGTCTGGGAGGCTGAAGATGAAACGTCGAAATGGGTTTACGCTTGTCGAATTGTTGGTCGTGATTGCGATCATTGGCGTCTTGGTCGGGCTACTATTGCCTGCGGTGCAAGCCGCACGCGAGGCGGCGCGGCGGATGCAGTGCAGCAATAACTTGAAACAGGTTAGCTTGGCGATGCACAACTACCACGACTCTTTTGGGTCGTTCCCGGCGGGTGCCTGGGGTTGGGGCTGGGGGACATGGGTCGTTGCTACGCTTCCCTACATTGAACAGGGGAGCTTGTATGAGCTGTATGACCATGGCAAAAAGTATGACATCCCAGATACGTCAGGACGTTATAGCTCGACGACCAATCGGCAAGTGACCGAGCAGCGTCTCAGTGCTCATACTTGTCCCAGCGACATCCCGGGCACTTACTCAGAAATGCCGCTCCATAACTATGGTGCGAACTTTGGCAACACCGATTATGCCCAGGCCGCCAACCTGAATGGCGTCGTGCACGGCGGCGCGCCCTTTCGAGTGGTCAACAACGGTGATCAGGATATTTTCAAAAAGTTCCGCGATGTCATCGACGGCACCAGCAATACTTTTCTGTTTGGCGAAATTTTGCAAGGCTTGGCTTCCAACGATCTTCGTGGGATGTCGTGGTGGGGGATCAATAGCAACTTCACCACCTATCTGCCCCCCAATACTAGTCTGCCCGATCGCTTGCACACGACGAGCTATTTTACAAATCAACCGGAGATGAATCTCCCCTGCGCGGTATCGACGACGACCGATCCCACCATGTTCGCCGCGCGGAGCCGCCACCCCGGCGGTGTTCAAGTCGGGTTATGTGACGGTTCCGTCCGGTTCATCACTGACTCGATCAACTTGAATACCTACCGAGCACTCAGTACCACTCAAGGAGGCGAGGTGGTGGGCGAATATTGAGTCGGCATTCAGCCGCAAACGGCGTCAACCCAACGGGCATCGGAAGCGTCGGCAACGACGCGGGGAAGCAAAGCGGGAAGAGGCGAATCCCCTTGCTTTGCGAATCCCTTGCTTCGCGTGCCCCTTGCTTCGCGAATCCCTTGCTTCGCTTGATAGGCACCGCCGAGGATTTCGCCGACGGGGTTATCTCGCCGGCGGTCTGCTAATCTTTGCGGCCCAAGATCGTTCGCATCGACGAGGAGACGTCCGGGTGTTCATAAACCCGGTCGATCATCTCTGCATAGACTTTGCTGAACCGTTCATTTTCGGCCAGATCGCCAAATACCGACTTCAGTTTCAGGAACGACAATTTGTCATCACCCGTTCCTTTGGCGGCCTTGTGCAAGTCATCTTTTAGCTTGTCCACGATTTCCAGTGGCTTGCCATGCTGGTCCACGCCTCGGTCGCTGTAGAAACACCAAGTGGCGATCACCAACGCCGCATATTGGACGCTGCCACCGCGCTGCAGATTCTCCATGACCGTCGGGATCAAGAACACAGGAAGTTTGCTGGAGCTTTCCAGACAGATCCGTGGAAGGCTGTCTTTAATATTCGGATTCCCGAATCGTTCGATCAGAGTCTCTTTGTAGGCATCCAGATCGATGCCAGCGACGGCGTCCAGCGTGGGCGTCGCTTCGAGGTCCATGAACGCGCGTAGATACGTGGCAAAAAGTTTATCAGTCACACACTCATCGATGGTTTCGTAACCAAAAACCGACCCCAGAATTCCCAGCACGCTATGGCCCGCATTGAGCAACCGGAGCTTCATCGTTTCGTAGGGAGTGACATCGGGGACGAACTGAACCCCGACCTTTTCCCATTCCGGCCTGCCATTGGAAAAGCGGTCCTCGATAACCCATTGGCAAAACGGTTCGCAAGTGACCGGCCATTCATCCTGCAAACCCAATTGATCGCTCAGGTACTTGATATCGGCTTCCGTGGTCACCGGGGTGATTCGATCGACCATTGCATTGGGGAAACAAACCTCGCTCTCGATCCACTCGGCCAGTTCGGGATCCTGTCTGCGTGCAAAACCCAGTAGCATTTTTCGGGTCAGGTTTCCGTTGTGCTGGATGTTGTCGCAGGACTGGACCGTAAATGCTGGCAGCCCCAGGTCTCGCCGTTTTCGTAGGGCGGCCGTTAGGTATCCGAACACCAATTTGGGATGGGTCGGGTTCTCGACATCGTGCTGCGCATCAGGGTTGGTGAAATCGAATTCGCCGGTGTTGGTATCCATGTTGTAGCCGCCTTCGGTGATCGTCAGCGAAACGATTCTGGTATCGGGACTCGCCATGGCGTCGATCACTGCCATGGGGTCGTCACACCCTAATAGGAATCCCATCAGCGACCCCATCACCCGATTTTCGATCTTTCCATCGGCGTGTTTAAGAATCAACGTGTACAGAAAATCTTGCTGCTCGAGCACGGCAGCAATTTTGCGATCCTCTGGCCGCAAGCCGACGCCGCAAATCCCCCACCCCGACGCGTCTCCGGTCTTCAGCAACGCATCGGTGTAATAGGCTTCGTGCGAACGATGGAACCCACCCACCCCCACATGCACGATCCCAGCGGTCAAGCGGCTACGATCGTATTGGGGACAAATGATTTCGCCGGACAGCTGCGGGAGGTTTTTCTGATTCAATGGAGTCGAGTGGTTCATGCGATTCTCGTTGTGTCTTGATAATTCAGGAACGGTTTATTCGGCCAAATGCTTGTTGAGTGCTTTGTCCCGTCGCAGATGCCAATAGGCAAATACGAAATACGTGACCGTGAAAACGAATCCCCAGGTATAAAATGTCGCGGCATTGCTTTGGTAGCTCAGCATGTCCGGACTCCAAAACATGACCTTGATTGCCAGAATCAACGTAAGTGCCAAGC
Organism: Novipirellula galeiformis; assembly: GCF_007860095.1. NCBI lineage: Bacteria > Pseudomonadati > Planctomycetota > Planctomycetia > Pirellulales > Pirellulaceae > Novipirellula > Novipirellula galeiformis. The sequence continues at coordinate 90,527 of NZ_SJPT01000008.1, forward strand.
TGGTTCGGGAGACGACACGCAAGCCTTTGGACAGCAGGGAATGATCCTTCACTGGCTCGCCTTCGGTGATCGCTTGCTGGGTCTGGAATTCCTTGATCGCCGTGTTCCTCTCCCGCTCGGCCTGTTCTTCAGCCGGATACTTCTCCGCAGCCCCATACTGCTTTGCCAACACGGTGTACAACAGGATCGTGAAGACCCACGTTGGCAGAAACAGATAGTAAAACGACATCACGTTCATCGCATTCAACCCGAATCCGAACGCCAGCCCGGCGATCCAGGAAGCGACCGCTGGAGTGCTGTGATTCAGCTTGCGGTAGGTCATCCAGTATCGAGTGAACCCGATGCGCGGAAAGAGGACGTGCTCGGCAAATACAATCGCCCCCACCGGCACGACCAATAACCCCGCATACGTCAGCAAGGGAAGCATTTGGCCAAACACAAATGGAAAACAGGCGATCACCACGGTCACACATCCCACCGTGAACGTAACCATTTTACGTGAATGATTGTGGAAGATCGCCTGGGCGGCTAACCCTGCCCGATACAGATTCGCGTTCGCCGTCGTCCAGCCAGCGACAATCACAATTACATATCCCGACCAACCCAAGGCGTTGTACGCTACGTCCCCCGGATCAAGCTGGGCGATGGTCGACTTCAGCAGCACCGCCGCCCCCGCCCCCATGATGCCTGAGGCAATCCAGGCGACATAGTGCCCAAACAGCATCCCCGCACTAGTACACAATCCATAGATCGAACGTTTTGCATAGCGCAACAACGCCATGTCGATCAAACCAAAGTGCGTGATCGTATTGGCCGCCCAGGCGAAGCCGATCACTTCCAACAATCCGATGCCTGGGGCTCCGTTGCTGTCCACTCCGGTCCAAATCGTCTGGTCTCCAATCGTGATGAATTCTCCGATGCTCCACAGTTCGGTGCGGCCCAGCACCGATTCCGCCAGCGCCGGGAACAACACTAACGCACCGCTGATAAACATCACCACCAACCAGGGCCCGCAAATCCCCGAGAATTCGGCAACCGCATTAAAGCCATACATCGCCACCAGCACGACGATCATTCCAACGGCCAGCACGACCAACACGAACAATCCATTGGTGGGATACCACTGCAATTGCGCAGGAATATTGAACAACAGCCGCACCGCTGTGCACGATACCGTAATCATGGCTGCCGAGATGACCGTAAAGATCAGCACGTTGGCCCAGTTGTAGAGGTTGGTCATCGAGTCACCGGCGATCTTGTGCAGATACGTGTACAGACTCAGCCGGGTTTGCACCGCAATCGGCGCGGTAATGAGCGTCCAACTGAGGATCGCCAGCACATTTCCGATCAACAGTCCGATCAGAATGTCTTGCGTCGTCGCCCCCAAAGCGACGAAGGTCGCACCGATCACAAACTCGGTCGCAGCGACATGCTCGGCTGCGTACAGACCGACGAAGTGCGTCCAGCCGTGAAGCTTATGATCGGGAATCGGCAGCTGCTCCGACTTCATACTCGCAATCGACTGCGGGTCCGTGCTGATGCTCATGATGTCGTCATGGGGTGATAAGTAAGATTGGATAAGCCGCGCGGGACACCGGTCGTCGGGGTCTCGCTATCGGGTCATTGTCGCAGGTTCGGTTTCATTACGCCAGTTTCGAGACGTTCGCAAAGTTCCAAGAGAGAGGCAGCATCGTGTTGCTGCTGCTGCGTGGAACACGATTTGCGGCATTCAGGTAATTTGCGGGAGGTTTAGCATTATTTCTCCAACCCATGCATTGTTATGTTCCATCGACGTTGTTTCTCGCTGCTGGCGATTTCTCTGGTCTTATCGCTCCCCTCGTTCGCCCAACCGACCCAACAGCCCAGCGCTGACGATGCGGAGCAGCAAGCCAATGCGCCGGCGGAAACGGTCGCGGTCGCAGGTGTCGTTGACGATGCCGCGATTCGCCAGCGGTTAACAAAAATTTATGACGCCGCCAGCAAAGCGGGATGGTTGACCAACAGCGAAGTCATTCTCGACAGCGGCATCGTCACGCTCAAGGGACAAGCCGACACCGACGAGCACCGCGAATGGGCATCCAATGTCGCGCGAAAGACCGAAGATGTGGTCGCCGTCATCAATGAACTTACCCTCGATGACAGTGTGGATCTGCAAAGCACTCAGGAAGTGGTCCAAAGCTCTCTGACTGTCCTTTGGACTGACTTTCTGAAGCGTTCGCCGTTGTTGATCGCAGCGCTGTTGGTGCTCGTGATCACTTACCTATTTGCCAAAGCGATCGCGTGGATCACCCACCGGTTACTCGACCAACGGGGGATCCGCTCGAGTCTCAAAGACTTGGTGTACCAACTGACGTCCATCGCCGTTTGGATTGTGGGGCTGCTCGTTGCGACGGTGATTGCGTTCCCAGGCATGACGCCCTCCAAAGCGTTGACGGTGCTGGGGCTCGGTTCGGTGGCGATTGGATTCGCCTTCAAAGACATCTTCGAAAACTTCTTCGCGGGAATTTTGATTCTTTGGCGGTACCCGTTTGATCGAGGGGATTTCATTACCTGCGAAGGCCTGACCGGCAAAGTCGAACAGATCACGATTCGCAATACCCTGATTCGACGACTCGACGGCGAGCTAGCCGTGGTCCCAAACGCGACGCTCTTCAAGAACAACGTGGACGTGTTGACGAGCCAACCGCAACGCCGTGTGCGGCTGATCTGCGGCGTTGCTTATGACGAGGACGTCGACGAATCGCGGAAGGTCATCGAATCAGCGGTTCTGTCCTGCGAATCGGTCCAGGGCAAACGGACCGTTGAAGTCTTTGCTCAAGAATTTGCCAATTCCAGCGTCAACTTTGAAGTGGCATGGTGGACGGGATCCCGACCGATCGATATCCGTCGCAGTCGCGATGAAGTCGTCGCGGCCATCAAGCGTGCCCTCGACGATGCCGGTATCGAAATCCCCTTCCCGTATCGAACGTTGACTTTCAAAGACCCCGCGATTGCCCAGGCGATTGGGGCGGCGGTCGAAACCCCGCAGCCCGACGAAGCCCCACAGCCAGACGAGCGCTGAAATAAGGCGGCCCTGAAACGCGGCGGCACTGAAACGCGGCGTCCGGTTCGTCAACCGCCCACCGCGCCGCCATCACGACTGCCTCGCCCCTTTCCCGTACAATCAATCCCTTGCAATCCGTCTTCGCTGAAGACAGGATCGGACCGCGTGGGTCGCACAGTACGTCAATCGCACAGTACGTCAATTGCACAGTACGTCAATTGCACTGTGACCATCCATCCTTTGACCACTCATCCGGCATGTTCCGATTTTATCCCATTTCTCGACTTGCCACTGGAACGCATTTGCCATGTCAAGCTCAAGCAGAATGTCCGCGGCGATCAAGCCATCGTTGATCGTCGTACCGCTGTTTCTATTGCTCTGCGGCGTGGACGCTGCGAACGCTCAAACCAGTGTGGCGGAGACATCGCGTCCCAATATTTTGTTTGTCTTCGCTGACGATTGGGGGCGCCAGGCGAGTAGTTATGCCAGCGTCGATTCGATCAGTCGTGCGGTCCAAACACCCCACTTTGATCGCATCGCCCGAGAGGGAGTGTTGTTTAAGAACGCCTTCGTGAACGCACCGTCGTGTACCCCTTGTCGCAGTTCGTTGGTGTCGGGGCAATACTTTTGGCGGACCGGGCGAGCTGCGATTCTGCAAGGCGCGGTGTGGGACATGACGATTCCAGCTTGGCCACTGTTATTGCGAGACGCGGGCTATCATCTTGGCAAAAGTTATAAAGTCTGGGGGCCGGGAGTGCCTGCGGATGCACCGATCGGCGGCAAGCAGTATGCGTTTGAGAAAGCCGGCCGTCAGATCAACCAATTCTCACAGCACGCAACCCGGTTGGTTGCCAAGGGACAAACGGTGGTCCAGGCCAAGCAGGAATTGTTGGAGCAGGTCCGTGCCAATTTTGCCACATTTTTGTCGCAACGAGATCCCAGCCAACCCTTTTGTTTTTGGTACGGGCCCACCAACGTGCACCGCAAATGGGTGCGCGGTTCTGGCAAGTCGTTGTGGGGGATCGATCCTGATGCGCTCCAGGGAATGCTACCGCCATTTTTGCCTGATGTTCCGACGGTGCGTGAGGACATCGCGGACTACCTGGGCGAAGTCCAAGCGTTCGATGCCTCATTGGGGGTGTTGTTGCAGGAATTGGCCCAATCGGGAATGTACGACAATACGATCATCGTCATTAGCGGCGATCATGGGCCAGCGGGTTTCCCACACGGAAAATGCAATTTGTACGATTTTGGGACGCGGGTCAGCTTGGCGGTGGCGGGGCCGAAAGTGCCGGGGGGACGCGTCGTCGATGATTGGGTCAGTCTGCCCGATTTGGCTCCCACCTTTCTCGAGGCCGCCGGGGTGGAGATTCCCAGCGTGATGACAGCCCAGAGTTTGTGGCCCGTGTTGCAAGCGACCACGCAGGGACAGGTCGATCCGGATCGCAAGCAGGTCTTTATGGGACGCGAACGGCATGTGGAAATGGCACGCCCTGGGTATCGACCCTACCCGCAGCGTGCCATTCGCACGCCCGACCATGCGCTGGTGATCAATTTCAAACCCGATCGTTTCCCATTGGGCGATCCCTACCGGCTCGATAGCGATAATCCGCCGACGACCCAGCAGGTACAGGAGAAAACCTTTGTAACATTGGCGGATGAGGATGCGGGCCCGACCAAGGCGTGGTTGGTCGATCATCGTAACGACTCGCAGTGGAAGCCCATTTACGAAAATGCGTATGGCAAGCGTCCGCGCGAAGAGTTGTTTGACATGCGTACCGATCCCCATCAAATGCACAATGTGGCTGGCGATCCCGCCTATGCAGACGTGCTGAGCGAGTTGCGTGACCGTTTGATGGACGAGCTCCGTCGCAGCGGGGATCCGCGAGTCGTAAACGATGGCGAGTTTTTCGAAACGCCTCCGATGGCCGGCCCGCTGCCCGACGATGTGCCTCATCCCAATCGCAAGCTGAAGTGATGGGGCGCGATGCTAGGAATGGGCGTTCGACCTCTCACAATCGGTCACTTCGTTTCCCGCTGGATCGCTGCTCGCGGGATCTGGCTGCGGAAAGTCTTCAACATGGATTGGTGCTCGGAAGCTCCGGCCAAATTGGTCCACTCGTTCGGATCGTTGGCCATATCGTACAGTTCTTCGCTCGCGTCGTCGTAACGAATGTATCGCCAACGATCCGAACGCAGGGAAACGTTTCCTGGGTTGAACGAAGTGAGCACGACTCGATTGGTTGAGAGTTCGGGATCATGCAGCAGTGGAACAAGGCTTTCGCCATCGAGCGTTTGGCGAACCGATACGTCACACAGTTGTGCGAGCGTGGGGTAGAGGTCAATTAAACCCACCGGGCGGTCACACGTTTGGCCGAGACGTTTGTAGTTCGCCGCCATTTTCTTTGGCGGCACGACCGCAAGCAACACGCGTGTCGACCGTTCCCATCCGGTCCATTTGCCCCAATGCTGCTTTTCGCCAAGATGCCAACCGTGATCACTCCATAACACGATCACCGTGTTGTCGCCGTATTCGCTGCGATCCAAACCATCGAGCAACCGCCCGATTTGTGCGTCGACGAACGTAGTGCAGGCGAGGTAGGCCTTGACCGCTTCTTCCCATTGGCCGTGTCGGACGACCGTGCAGTGCAACCCCGCCGTGTCCGCTTCCAATGCCCAGCGCCGACCCGTCGTCCCCAGATCATCCAAGTCGGAATTCCGATACGGGGGTAACTGGATCGGTTGCCCTGCAAAGCGATCGAAGTAGGGTTTCGGTGCCCAAAGCGGAATGTGGGGGCGATAGAATCCAACCCCCAAAAAGATCGGTTTGCCGTGCGACTTGCTCAACTGTTCAATGGCCCAGGTCGTGATCTGAGTGTCACCCATGGCCGAATCGGGGACATCGAGTGGGCCCCAGTCAAACGACTCACCACCGGCCTTGTCTGGATTTCGATCTGAAGGCATGCCATTGAGGGGAAGCGTGATCGGATCGGAGTGGTCAACGACGACGCGATGCCTCGGATGGTCCGTCCCTTTGGATGGCAGTTCTTCTTCGGTGTAAGCGACGGCATCGCGGGTGAAAGGACTCCAACGTTGCTCGACATCGAAGTGCTCGTCAAACATCTTGCGATTCGCTGCGGCACCGGAGTGTGTCAACTTGCCCGTGCCCAATGTGTGATACCCCGCCGCATGGAACGCTCGCGGCAGCAGTTGGAAATCGGGATGGTGCTGAGGTACCTTTTTACTTTTGTTAGACCAGACGCCTGACCTCCAAGGCATAATGCCGCTGAACACCGCGGCGCGGGACGGATTGCAGGCCGGCGATGCGCAGTGAGCATTAGTAAACAGGACTCCTCGCTCGACCAGCCGGTCAATATGGGGCGTCTGTGCTTGCGGATGCCCACCAAGGCAACCGACCCAGTCATTCAAGTCATCAACGGCAATGAAGAGCACGTTGGGACGATCGCTTTCACGGGGGGCTTCGCCCAAGGCCAGGCCGCCCCAGAAAGGAATTAGTAGGCAGAGACCTAGAACCGCCGTCTTTCGATTCATGTTGATCGTCCTCATTCGTCGACCTCATTCGTGAACCCCAACGCGTCGTCACCGTGTCCGAACGCAGCCCTGTTGGCTCGAGCCCGTTGCGTCGAGCTCGTTGCGTCGGTCATTCAGTATAAGCTTTCCAAATCATCGTGAGCCCGCAATTCTGGTTCGTGTCTCCTTTGCCCCCGCGTTGGATTCGCTTGAACCACCCGTCGCTAACGCGTCCGATCACCGCTGCGTTTGGGCGCCGCCCCGTTTCGGGGCGATCGTATCTCAACGCAATGGTGCTTCGGCATGAAGTGCGTTTTTGATGGGCGAATCGAGTCTCGACGGGGGCCGATTTGAGCTATACTGATGCCCACTTGTTTCAACGTCTCCCCTCAGTGGCTTCAAGGAAAACCATGAAAGATTTATGCGCAGCGGCGATGGTGCTGTGTTTTGCATCCGCTGCTTCACCGTCGTTCGGCGATAATCCAAACTGGCCACAGTGGCGGGGTCCTGCTGGCAGCGGCGCGACGTCGACGGTGGACGTGGTAACCCAGTGGGGGCCAGACCAGAACGTGAAGTGGCGGATCGATTTACCCGAGGCTGGCAATTCAACGCCAATCGTGTGGGGCGACCGAGTCTTTTTCACTCAGCCGCTCTCGGAGACGAAACAGCGAAGTTTGTTTTGCGTCGATCGCAAAACGGGTCGCGAAATTTGGCGGCGCGGCGTGAAATACGACAAACCCGAGACTTCTCACAAAACCAATCCCTATTGCTCGGCGTCGCCGGTCACCGACGGCGAGCGGGTGATGGCTTGGTTCGGCTCGGCCGGGCTGGTGTGTTGGGATTTCGACGGCAACGAATTATGGCGTCGCGAACTCGGCACTCAGGAGCACATGTGGGGCTACGGCTCGTCACCGATTCTGTACGAAGACTTGTGCATTCTGTTGTTCGGTCCCGGAAACAATGAGTTCATGATCGCCGTCGACAAAACCACTGGCGAAACTCGCTGGAAGCGGGACACGTTGGATGACGAAACCGAACGCGCCCTTAGCGGTCCCGAGAATGACGGCAACGCCAACGATTTTACTAGCGAAAAAGAACGCAGCGAACGACTTCGCGGCGCCTGGAACACTCCCATCTTGGTTGAGGTCGATGGCCATGTCGAACTGGTCGCCATGCTGCCTCGCCGCGTCAGCGGATTTAATCCATTGACCGGAGAGCGGCTTTGGACCTGTGGCGGCGGAGCCCCGTTGGCGTACGCTTCGCCGATCGAGTCCGACGGCGTGGTCGTTGCCCTAGGTGGCTACAACGGCGCGTCGATGGCCGTGCGGGCGGGCGGTCGTGGTGATGTCACGCAGACTCATCGAATCTGGCACAAACCTCAGGATACCGGATGGTTGGGAACCGGCGTGGCTGACGATGGTTCAATCTACATTTGCAATGCGGGCGGCGTGCTGAGTTGTATCGACGTACAAACCGGCGAAGAGCTTTGGAAGGCACGCAGCGGCGGCGGGGGGACATGGTCTAGCATCACTCAAACCGGTGACGGGCGAATGTTCCTGCTGACCAAGTCGGGCACCACCACGGTCTTCACGCCCAATCCCAAAAAGCTCGAGCAAATCGCTGAGAATGCGCTCGATGAAAATACCAACGCGTCCGTGGTCGCCGCAGGCAACGATATCCTGATTCGGACCGACAAAGCCCTCTGGTGTTTTGCCGAACAAGTATCTGATTCCGAGTGAGTCTCGAGTGAAGCCGCGCCACGCAGACCGATTTTGAAGTGACGGTTGTTGTGGTCGTGGAGTGACCATTTCGATAGCCTCGGACTTGAGTCCGAGGCGTTTTCGTCAAAAGGCATTCAATCAACAAACGCGTAACGCACCGGCTTGTGATTTGCGGTCCCTTGAACGTCTTTGACGTTGCCGAATTTCTCTGCGTTGCCACTCATTTCTCTTGAGAGGGCCATCGCCGGTGGGCTATTCTTCACGCAGGTATGCCAACAAATCACGTAGTTCTCGGTCGGTCATCGTGCTGACCAAACCTTCCGGCATCATCGATGTCGTTAATTCATGACGCTCAACAATATCTGAGGTTGCAAAGGCTCGCTCGCGACCCGTGTTGTCACGATAGATCTCGTTCCCACCCCCTCCATCACGCAACAGCAGACCGACGAAGGTGCGTCCATCCTCCAGGATCAAAGCGCGAGGGAAAAACTGGGGGGCCACTTCGCGACTGGGTTGTAAGAGCGCCGTCAACAAGCTCGCTTGATCTCCCTGGGCGTGGACCGACGACAAATCGGGACCGACGACGTTCCCTCGGCCTTGCCGACGATGACAGGAACCACAATTGCCAACACTGGCATGATAAAAGATCCGGCGTCCTGCCTGGACGTCGACCGCTTCGGTGACCGCCGAGAGTCGCTGTTGCCATGCGGCAAGGTCGTCCGGCTGGGGACGACCGCGGGTAAGTGAGTCGGGGGCCAGTACGGCGGCGACAAGCTTGGCGCTCTCGGGAAATCGAGGTGGCAACTGCTTCAGACTTTCTCGTTGCGAGTCTGAAAACGTCGCGAAGCGGAGCGAACGCAAGGCTTCTTCACGCACAGACGCCGTTTCGTTGGCCGCCAATTCGATCAGCGCGGTGATCTCGTCGTCCGTTGGGCTCGCCAGTCCGGCAATCGCATCGGCACGCAGCGACGTTGCGTAGGAATCCTGTTGTGCTGCCTGTAGCAAACGCTGTCGCGCAGCCGGCGTTCCCTGTGCCGTCAGCACGAAAACCACTTCGCTCAGCAAGGTCGGGTTGTCCAACGCGATCAAGCGATCCAGCAGATCTTCATTCAATTTCGAGTGATGCGGATCGAGCAATCTCAATGCGAACGCACGTGTTTCGGCCGTGGAGGTTTCGTCTTGCACACGTTGGATCAAAATTTCCGAACCGGTCACCCCTGCACGCGGATTGCCGCTGAGGATGTTGCGGGTCGCCAGCCCCGCTTCGAACAATCGGTAATCGTGGGTACGTGCCAGATGTTCTTCCACCTCGGGTAGAAATGCGGTCCTTTGCTCTTCGGCGATCCAGCGAAGGGTTTCAAATCGGAGGTCGGCAGTCTCGTCTTGCCAAAAGTGACGAATCCAGGAATCGTTTTTTGCAGAGGCCTTGCGGATGGCCAACAGCATCGTGATTCGATCCGGCGTCGAGTGTTTCGACGCGGCGTCGATGGTGAAATGGTCCGCGCGAGTTGCCAATGCATCGATTGCCGCGCGGGCCACAAACGGATCTTGCGAACGCGCCGCTTCAAAGAGTTGCGGCTCGCTAAAGCCTTCGCCACCGGATCGTAATTTGGCGGCCAAACGGGCCGCTTCGGTGGCGGGCGGTAACGTCATGGATCCGAGCCAATCGGCAGCCTCAGCATCGATCTCCAACTTCCAAACTCGCCCCTTGCCGTGCAGTTGGTACGAACCGACGACCCAGTCCGCCAGATAGAAAACCGTCGCCGAAGCTTGGGTGATACACGTGGGACGGAAGAAATCGCTGCCCTGCACCAACACTCGTCGCTCGCTGCGAAAGCTTGCCCCGTCATCCTCAAGCGGATAATAGTCGATGCGATGGTCGGTCCATGAAGGGACGATCAAACCGCGACCCAGAGGCGCGATCCCGCAGGGCGCTTCGCCAACCGAATGGACCATCGGAAGGGTCCCCCGCAGCTCGCCATTCCAGCAAACAAACGGATGGAATGCGGATTCGCCATACAGACGCTGGAAACCGTATTCGCCACCTTCGACGACGTGTAACAGCCGACAAGGTGGCAGGGCGCCGGGATCATTCTCGGCGGCGAAGATCGTGCCGTCCTGGCGAACGCACAATCCAAAGGGATTCCAAAATCCCTTGGCAATCCGGCGCAGTCCTTCTCCCGACGCAGTACAGCGAAACACACCCCCTTCGCCCGTTCCGCGGACCGTGTTGCCGTCGTGACCTCGCAGCGTCCACTGTTCCCAATAGTTCTCACCTAACGAGAACAACAAGTCGCCGTTGGGATGCCACGCCAATCCCGCCAAACCATTGTGCGGGTAGGTCCCTTTGGTCTCAAGCTCCGCGATCGTCTCTTCCTGATCGCCGACCCCATCGCCGTCGGAATCACGCACGCGCAAGATGCGGTCTCGTTGAGCCAGATAAACCCAGCCGTCGCGGCCCAGTTCCAAGTCCATCGTCGCGACGGTGCGGTTGTAAAACACACGGCGCCGGCCGTCTGCAGCAAAGACCACGATTTCATCATGGGTCGGCCCCGAATAGTCGTCCGGCCGAAAGTGCGTATGGCTGGCGATCACCCATACGGCTCCGTCATGGTCGACGTCGATGCCCGTCGGAGTCATGATCTCAGGATGTTCGGCCACCATCGTCAGCTTGACTCCCCGCGATGGGAACTCCAATTTCGGTGCAAGCGTATCGGTTGTCGGAGCAATGGCTTCGGCAGTCTCCGCTCGCACGAACACCGCAGGCATCGCTAAGACAACAAGAAACAGAATCGATCGAAACATCGTGCGGTTGCCGTAGGGTAAGAGGGAAAAGCAAAAAAGCAAACGGTCGCGGTGGTGGGAAGGCGCACGTCGCAGCGGTAGAGGACACACCACCCTACTCTAATCGAACCACCCTACTCGGATCGAACCACCCTACTCGGATCGAACCACCGTACTCGGATCGAATCGACATAATCGAATCGAGCCGAGCCGGCGTTCGGGAGACCGCGCAGGGCCCTCAGAAGTTTTCCGAGGTGCCGTGCGGCGAATTACCTTGATGCGGTGATCCCCATTCCCACAGTTCATTCTGACGTTCCAATCGCGTCTTCGCCGCGGCATCTTTCCATCGACTCACAGCTTGGCAGCCGCCGGGAAATCTAGCGGCGTGTCGTGGACATGGTTAAAGAGGTTCGAGAACGTGGCCAGACCAATGTAGCCGATCGCCTCGGCAATCTGGCCATCGGTGTATCCCGCCGCTTGCACCGCCTCGAGTTCCTCGTCGGAGACAAATCCTCGCGACGCGATGACTTTTTGTACAAACTCCAACAAGGCATTGAGTTTTTCGTCGGACGAGAGAAATCGGCGTGCCGCAAGCGTCTCTTCGTTTGATAATCCCACGTTTTTGGCCAGCATCGTGTGAGCCGACACGCAATAGTGACAACCGTTCTGTTCGCTGACCGCCAAGTAAATCACCTCGCGGTCTTGTGGAGAAAGCTCACCCTCCGCGAGTGCGGCGGTCATGGATAGGTACGCCTTCAGTGCAGCGGGGCTGTTGGCCATGCCTTGAAAAATGTTGACGACTTTGCCCATCTGGGACGTCAATTCGTCGTAAGTTTCTTTCAGCGGTCCGCTCGTTTGGTCGGGGGTGACAACATGCAGTCTTGGCATCTTTCAATTCCTTTTCGATTGACGGAAACAACATCGAGGCCCTAAGCCGTGGAAAGCGTCCGCCATCCTACTGGCAATGAGGCAAGCCAAAGGGGCGGAGCCTCTTGCGGAGGTTTGCAAACTTTCCTCGGTCGAGCTGATGTGGAAATTTAACAGATTTAGAGAGTCGTGACTGTCAAGCGGGGGCGGCTACCGTATATCGGCTCTCCACGCGATCGAAATATCGATCATGGAGTACCAATTCATCCATCGAATGATGTCGCCGGATCGCTGCAACGAAATGAAGAACGCTCGCCAACGCGACAACCGATTGAGCGACAGAGCACTCGGGCGACGGAAATCGCCATGCGACACCCACAGCGACTTGCGCCGAATGACGGTGCTTTTTGAGTCTCGTCCACGATCGAGCTGGCGATGTCGCGGGAGGCTTCGTCGTGGGTTGGAGCGTTTTGCGTAAATCATTTTTTTGGGTATATTGAGGGGGCATTATCAACGCAGCGGTTTTGCCATTTTTCTTTGTTTGTGCCCCATTCTGTTGCCATGAGAGCGTCGTTGCGGCACCCTCAACGGAAATCGAAGCTTGAGTTGCTCATCAACGTGTTTTTTACATCTAGCCATCATTTTGATTCCAGCCGAGTTCCGCTCCTGCCTCGGCCCTCACGTAAACCCGTTATTGAGGTGACCGAATCGTTTTCCTATTTTCGAGCCAGCCGTTTGCTTGACGCTTGGCAGGCAGGTTTGCGTGATCCACGATGGACACCGCGGCGCGAGGAAGGATCGGAGGCGAACCCGTGAAAGATCCTCTGGCGTCCACCTTGGATGATTTGATTGCCGACTTCCTAGACGAAGCCGAGCGAGGACACGATGTCTCGCCGCAGCAGTTCATCGCGGCCTATCCCGCGCTGCGTGAGCCGTTTCTGCGATTTGTTGCGCAGCACATGCCGATCGACAAGTCGGCAAAAGAAGACACCATCGCCGGACAGACGAGCGATTTGGGCACGATGTCAGAGCGGCCGCAATTGCCATCGGACTACGGCCGTCGAGTGGGCCGCTATCGATTGATCCGCGCGCTCGGCAGCGGGGGCATGTCGGTCGTTTATGAAGCGATCGCCAGCGACAGCTCCGAACCGGTGGCGCTAAAGGTGCTGCACGCCTCGGTAGCCAGCGATCGGGGAATGCGACAACGATTTCAGAGGGAAGCCGAGACGATTCGATCGCTGAATCACGAGCACATCGTTTCTTTGTGTGATTTTGGGACTCACGACGAGACGTCGTTCCTGGCAATGCGGATGATCGATGGGGAAACTTTGGCCCAACAGATCATGGATTGCAAGCAGCGTGCGCTTGGGCAGCACGAAGCGGAACGAGGCGATTCGGAACCCGCTGAGAACGAGACGGGTAACGAGACGGGTGTGGATTCCCTCGCCACCTCCGATGCCGAGTCCGGACGTTGGTCGATGACCGAAATGGCCGCAGCGATGGCGAAGGTGGCGGACGCATTGTTCCACGCGCACAGTCGTGGGACGATCCATCGCGATGTGAAACCCTCCAATCTCTTGATCGATTCCGATCGCAAGCTGTGGTTGACCGACTTCGGATTGGCATCGGCCGGAGAAGCGCAGACGGTGGTCACCCGAACCGGACAAGTCATCGGGACGCCACACTACATGAGCCCCGAGCAGGCTTCCGGGGCCATCGACCAGATTGACCACCGCTCGGACATCTATTCACTCGGGGCAACCCTCTATGAATGGGTGACCCTACATCGGCCCTACCAAGGCGACCGATTTCGCGTGTTGTTGGAAATTTCGAGTGGTCGGCTGCGGCCGCCATCCCAAGTTTGTGAAAACATCCCGCCGCCTCTCGAAGCGATTATCTTAAAAGCGATGTCGTTGTCCCCCGCGGACCGCTACGCATCGGCGGCGGAGATGGCAAACGATCTGCTTCGGTTTTCTTTAGGAGCCCACGTTACCGCGCGTCGCCCCGGACCTGCCGACTTGGCGATGCGTTGGCTCGCCCGCAACCCGAGGACTTCGATCTTCTCGACGCTCGGTTTCGTCGCTGTCGTTTTGCTCGTGATGCTCATTCAATACGTTGCGGGGCAGCGATTGTCAGACGTCAACACGCAATTGCATTCCAGCAACCAAGCGATTGAGCAATCCAACGCCGAGCTGGCCCAGACCAACCGTGATCTCGACCGCAGCCAAGCTCGACTGCGCCGACATCTGTACGTTGCCGACATGGCATCGGCCTATCGAGCCTATGCCCAGCAGGACCTCAATGCCGTCAACTCGTTGCTCCAACGCGAGCTCCCGGACCACGCGAAATCGAATTTAGGACAATCAACCTCGAGCGATCTCGATCTCCGAGGATTCGAGTGGTGGTTGTTAAGAAATCTGTCGCGTCCGCCGGAGGTCTTGACGCTCGCCGGGCACGACGGACCTACCACCGAAGCGGTTTTGATTCCAGACACGAAACAACTGCTCTCGGTCGGCGAGGACGGTTGGGCCCGACATTGGGACTTGCTGTCCGGACGCCAGTTGAATCGTTGGCAAGTTGGTGAAAAACTCAACGCCGTCGCCGTTTCACCGGATGGGAAAAAATGGGTCACCAGCGACAGTGTTTCTGAGGGTCTCAATCCGGTGACGTTGCGTGACCGGAGCTCGGGCGACGTGATTGCTCAATTGCGAGGGCACGAGACCACAGTCGAATCGGCTGCCTTTTCACCGGATGGGAAATGGATTGCCACGGCGTCACGCTATCACGAGGTCCTGGTTCATGATGCCAAGGGTAATTTTCGCGGTCGTTTGATGACGGGATCTCGAAACGAGTCGCTCGGTTTCTCTCCCGATGGCAGTCAGTTGATCGCGGTCATCCGCGAGGAAGCCGACACTGATGCCGGAACACGGCAGCGTTTGCGTTCCTGGAGCCTCCCCGATTTGCAACCGGCTGCGGAATGGGAGTTTGAATTTGGTCCCTTCGTCTTTGCACTCTCCGCGAACGGAGAGCGGATCGTCGTGGCCGATGGGAACAATTGGGCCCTGTATCGGTGGGCGGATCCAGAGCCGATCGTCGTGCGGACCGAGATCCGCGGCCGGATGCGTTGCGTTGCAATCGATTCCAACGGTAGCCGTGTGGCCGCCGGCTGTGATAACGGATTGCTCTATGTCTGGGAGATCGATGGCAACGATCACAAAGGCGAGATGCGTCCGCCCCGAGTCATCACGGCCAGCGATCAAAAGATCACCAGTGTTACGTTTGGAGAAGACGAAAAAGTCATCGCCAGCTGTGAAGATGGAACGTTGCAGGTTTGGTTCCCTAATCGAACCAAGGTAGAGCATCCTACGTTTGGCAGGTCCACTCGCGCGATCACCCTGCGACCGGCTGATACCGATGTGCTATTTTTGCGAGGCGACAACGGGGACATCAAGCGGTTGACGTTGTCGACTCGGGAGGAAGTGAAGATCGCCCACGTCGATGCCGATGAGCATTACAAACTGGCCCTCTCCTCCGATGGAAAAAAACTCGTTGCGGCCGCGCCGGGCGAGGTTGTGGTTGTGTCGGCCGCAGAGGGGAGGGAGCTGCATCGCATCGATCACGATTTGGACGAAAAAGCTTGTCGCGAATTACTCTTCGTCGACGACGATCGGCGTTTGTTGGTACTCTTCAACGACCGGCTCCGCGAATATCAAACCTCCGGGTGGGCGATGACAAAGGAGCGGTTTTTGCCCGGTGATGGCGCAGAACTGATGCGCTGCTCGCCCGACGGTTCCACCGTGTTGGTGCTTAGTAGAGACACGTTGCGTTGGTACGACACCCAAGACCTTGATCTGATCGCGGAGTATCCCCGACAGTTTGGTTTGTTCGCATGGGCCGGCTATTCCGAGGACGGGCAAACCATCGCGACAGGGTATCAGGATGGCACAATCGAGCTGCTCAATGCGGTGACGCGAGCGCCCGTGGGCTTATTGCGAGGACACCGAGATCAGGTTAGTGGGCTGAAGTTCATCGACGGCGATCGAACGCTGATCAGTTCCGCATCCGACGACGAGATTCGCTTCTGGGATGTGGGTAGTGGCCGTGAGATTGGCGTCTTGGATGCCGGAAGAACAAAATCCGAGATCCTCCATTTCAGCCGGCCACTGCAACAACTCTTCAGCTTCGGTCCCCGCCGCCCGATCAAAGTCTGGTCAGGACAGCGGTTTAGGTAAGGCGTTTAGGTTGCGAGGGTGCGATAACTTCCGAGTCGCACAAGCGAATGGGGGAGTCGTTTGGTGTGACGGTTTCGTTGCCCTTTTGATTTCCGTTGTCATGACTTTCTTTGTGTCTGCTTGCCAATTGCATTGGTTTGCCACTTGGTGTGACCTTTGGCCGCGACTCGTATGTGACCACCCGCCACCGTGATTCAAAACTCAGGTTCACCGTCGCACACGGCAAACACGCCGTTGTCGGATTGTAACTCGGCGTCCGTTTTGGCTGCGCTGCGGTGATCGGACTGTTGTGCCTAAGCGTTCCTGTTCACGAGCGGTTAATACGTGCCACAACGCACGTGTCCCTTAGCATCATCTCAATCACTGAACAACTCAATCACCGGACGCGTCGGAATCCAGCATCAACTTCGCTGGTGGAACCGGCGTCAGACGCTGGACGTGCACATAGTAGGCTCCACAAATGGGCTTGGCATCGCTGTCGTTGAACCAAGTTTGCATCGTGGTTCGACCGATCGGCAGCGAGAGTTCGAAACGCACGGAGGATGCATCGGCGCTGACTTCCGCTCGCTGCTTTGTGTCTCCGACGCGAAGGGTTGCGTATGCAACTGGCCACGCGGGGCCCCCGGTCAATACGCCGTCAGTGACCTGAGTTTCATCGACACCGTCACGAAGTCGCAACCCGGAATCCTGAGGCCAGCGACTCAGGGTGAACGCGTATTTGCCTGCCGCTGCCACCTCGATGTGCCACAGCCCATTCTTGCGGACGCCACGGCGGACCTGACTTTGCTGGTCCACGAACACATCCGCCCACTCACACGCGGTCAGTTCGACCGGGTTCTGCGCCTCGTGTCCGATCACCGACGGCTGGAATTCCCGAGCGGGCTGCTTCACTCCGTCCCACCAATCGTTTAGGTGCGAACGCATGGTGGCGACCACGGCTGGATGACGATCGATGACGTTGTGTTCTTGTAAGGGGTCGGTCTTCAGATCATACAACGCTTTGTCTTCGATCAGCCGCCATCGCTTCCACAGCACAGCCGCCCTTTCGCGACGCGGGACAGCAGGATTCATCGGGGTAGTTCGCACCGCTTTGAACGGCATTCGGCTGTAGTTGATGACCAGTATCCGCTCTTGGGAAACCTGCGTTTCACCACGCAGGACTGCCGCCAAAGTGATGCCGTCGCAGTGATCGACGGAGGAATTCGGGATCCCGATCAGATCCGCCAGCGTCGGTAGCAGGTCCTGGACTTGGGTCAGCCCAGGCACATCCTGGGGTGCCTGCAATCCACCGGCGGGCCATCGGATGAAGCAGGGAACGCGATGACCACCTTCCCACAGCGTCGTTTTGCCGCCCTTCATATTGGCGTTGAAATATTGAGGACCGAATGTGCTGCCGTTGTCGCTCAGAAACACAACCACGGTGTCTTCACGCAATTGATGTTCTTGCAAAAACGTTTCCAATCGCCCGATGTTTTCATCGATGTTGGCACACATGGCCAGAAAGCGAACTAATTGTTCTTCCACCTCCGGGGCAAGGTCGGGTAAATCGCGGCGAACGGTACGCAGTGATTCGCGAACGACCGCAATATACTTTTCCGGTACAAAGTGAGGCTGGTGAGCCGCAGCGGTGGCCAGGTAGCAAAAAAACGGACGATCGGCGGCGACTTCGTCTTGCATCCACGACATCGCTTCATCGAACAACACATCCGTGGTGTAACCGGAGTACGCTTGGCGTCGCCCGTTGTGGATGTAGGTGTCATCGAAGTAATCGTTCTGCCATTGGTCAGGCACGGAACCAATATGCGACGAAGGAAACCAAAGGCTTTCTCGGAATCCTCGATCCTGAGGTCGATAGGGATACGTGTCACCTAGATGCCACTTGCCGAACAACCCTGTGCCCCAACCCGCGTCGGCAAATATGTTGCCCATCGTGGGGAGCTCGCGGCGCAGCAACGTGCGTCCGCTGCTAACGTTCATGGCCCCGTTGCGGAGTGCGTCGACGCCCGTCATCAACTGACCCCGCGTCGGCGTACACATCGGTGCGACGTGAAAGTCCGTTAGCCGGATGCTTTGGGAAGCCAGACGATCCAGATTCGGTGTTTGCAGGACTGGATTACCGTGAGCCGAAAACTCGCCGTAGCCCTGGTCATCGGTGATGACGACGATCACATTGGGACGCTTCGCCGACGTCACATCGGCCATCGCGCTGCTGGCGATCACCAGCATTAGGAGTCCGACGACGAGGCGATTGAGAAAGGAGATCATGACAGGAACGAAAATGGAGACTTACTGGTGACGGGCTTACTGGTGACGGGCTTGCTCGTAACGGGGGATAGCGACGTTCGCGTGCCTCGCCCCCATGCCGAGTCGCCACGTTGTCGGCTCGGTGACCACCGGGCGACCACCGGGCGCCGACAAGCCCTCCCAAGGTTTCCCTGCGTATAACCTTCACGAGGACTCAGCCGGTTTGACGAATGCTAAGAAAGACGAGGGCTAAGCAGGGAGGCAGGAATGATTGGGTGAAATCCCATTAGCCGCTTGGGCGTTAGCCAAATGGCACTCATTTTCACATTCCAGGAACATTATGCTCCCAACCACATGTGATTGGCACTGAATTTGCGCGAGCGGTTTGGTTTTCTTTTGACTGCCAAAAAGA